>SKYA01000040.1 GCA_007128135.1 Paracoccaceae bacterium
GCAACGCCAGCACCAGAGCGCACACCCCCAGAAGCTCGCGCCCGCGTTTCTGCAACACGGCCTGCAGGTTGCCGTCCAGAAGCGGCTCGCGCTGATGCGTATTGTATGATGCCATCTCTCTTGTCCCGTTCAGCCAAACAGACAGTTGCGCAATCGCTTGAGTGCGTCTTCGATCTCGTCAATCGGGGTGACCATCGCCACCCGGATGAAACCCCTGCCCGGGTTCTCGCCCGCTACCTCGCGCGAGAGATAGGCCCCGGGCAGCACCCTTATCCCCGTCTCGCGCCAGAGCCGCAACGCCGCCGCCTCGCCATCCTCGACCGGTATCCACAGGAAGAACCCCGCTTCCGGTCCGTTGTAGCCCGGCACCTGGGCAAGAATGCGGTCGGCCAGCGCGTATTTCTGCTGATAGCGCGCACGACTGGCGCTGACATGTTCCTCATCCGCCCAGGCCGCCGCCGCGACATGCTGAAGCGGCTCGGGCAAAGGGGCGCCCGCATAGGCGCGCAACTGCCGGATGCGGCGGATGCACTCGGGCCCGCCCGCGACGAAACCCGACCGAAGCCCGGGCAGGTTCGAGCGTTTCGAAAGCGAATTGAACATCACGACCCGCTCCGGGTCGGCATCCATGGCCCGTGCCACCTGCAACGCCCCGGGCGGCGGGGCGTCGCGCCAGATCTCGCTGTAGCATTCATCGGCAAGGATGCGGAAATCATGGCGGTCGGCCAGCGCGATCAGGTCACGCAGATAGGCCTCGCTGGCCACGGCGCCCTGCGGATTGGCCGGCGAGCAGAGATAGGCCAGTGCCACACGGTCGAGTATCCCGACCGGAAGGGACGTGTAGTCGGGCAGGTGCCCAGTGTCGGCCGTGGCCGGAACGAAGACCGGCTCGGCCCCGACCGCCAGCGCGGCCACGGCATAGACCTGATAGAAGGGGTTCGGTATCAGCACCACGGGGCGCCTGCCCTGTTTTGCTTCGGGGCAGAGCGCAAGGGCTGCGTTGAACAACCCCTCGCGGGTGCCATTGAGCACCATCAGGTTCCCGGGTTCAACCTGCACGCCATGACGTCGCGCCATCCAGCCCCGGATTGCGTCCAGCAGCGGCGGGATGCCCTCATTCGCAGGATAGACGGCAAAACGGTCCAGATGCGCGCCCAGAACCTCGGCCAGAAAGCCCGGCATCTCGTGGCGCGGCTCGCCGATGGACATGGACACAGGCGCACCACCGGACGGGTGATGGTCCAGAAGCGCCCGCAGGCGCGGGAATGCGTATTCTGGCAGGTTCGAAAACCGCTCAGGAAATGCCATGGACTGCCTCGACTTCGCAGGATCTTGTGTCCTGTCCTGAGGTAGAGGATACCGTGCGCGCGGCGCAAGGTCCAGAAAATGGATGAAGCTGCCAAAATAACCCCCCGGAAATGTGGCATTTTCGCAGATCATGGAAGCAGGCCACCAGATGTCGCGTCTGCTCTGGAAAATGCCTCAATCCGTAGGGTGGGTCGTTCTGCGCGGGCACCGCGCAGGTTGACCCACCCGGCGCAGCCTCGGTGGGTGAACCTGCCCCTGTCGGGGCAGAACCACCCACCCTACGCCAATGCCGCCTCGGCGGCGCTTCCCAGCCGCAGCAGCCTGTCCTCCTGCATCGGCGGTGCCATCAGGCTGATCCCGGCTGATTGTATCCCCGTCGGCAGGGTCAGCGCGCACAGCCCCATCATGTTGCCGATGCGGGTATTGCGCAATGTGAGCAGGTTCTCGGCTGCGAAATAGGACATGTCGCTTCCCAATCGGGCGGCATCGGGGGGCAGGTTCGGCGCTGTGGGCAGCAACACCGCGTCAAATGCCGCCGTCGCCTGCCGATAGGCGCTGCGATACCCCCTGAGTTGCGACCAGGCTGCCAGGTAATCCGCCGCCTTGTGGTCGCGCCCCGACCGGAACCGCTCAAGGACGGGCGTGAACATCGCCTCGGGCTGCGCCTCGATCACGTCGCGCCACTGGGCGTAGCATTCAGGCGTATAGATAACCCCCGCAAGTTCAAGCACGGGCGCGATCATCTCAAGCGTGGCGCGCGCAATCCGCGCGCCGGCCTGCTCCAGCCGCCGGACGGCCATCTCGAATCCCTGCGCGGGCGCGGGCCGGATATCGTCGAACGGCGCGCCGTCCAGCACAAGCAGGTGCCGCCCTTCGAGCGAAGCCCCGCGCAGATCGGGGGCGGGGCGGTTCTCCATGACCGCAAGCGCAAGCGCGCAATCCTCCACCGAGCGCGCCAGCGGCCCCACAGTATCGAAGCGCGGGGCCAGCGGCACGACACCCTCCAGCGACAGCCGCCCCGATGTGGTCTTCAGCCCTGCCAGATCGTTCCAGGCCGCCGGTATCCGCACCGACCCGCCCGTATCCGAGCCGATCGCCAGTGCTGCAAGCCCGAAGGCCACCGAGGCCGCCGCCCCGGAAGAAGACCCCCCCGGCACGGCACCAGGGTCATTGATGCAGGGCGGGGTGGCCGTCACCGGATTGAGCCCCAGCCCGGAAAAGGCAAGCTCGGTCATGTGGGTCTTGCCAAGGCAGATGGCGCCTGCCCGCGTCATCGCCTGCAGAACCTGCGCATCCGCTTCGGGCACGCGCCCCTTCAGCAGCGCGCTGCCGGCCTCGGTTGCGACCCCTGCCGTGTCGAACAGGTCCTTCCACGACACCGGCACCCCGTCGAGCGGTCCGCGCCGCAGGCCGGCGCGGGCGCGGGCGCGCGCGGCCATCGCCTCGTCCAGCGCCCGGACTCGGGTCACGCGCGCATAAATCCGGTCGCTTGCCGGATGCGCCTCGATCGCGGCCAGATAGGCTTCGGTCAGCGCCAGCGGGCAGAGCCTGCCCTCTGCCATGGCGCGGCCCTGTCCGGCCGCCGTCTGTCTGAGCCAGTCCTGCATCTGCTGCCTCCGCGCGAGTGTTCCCGTCCGCCTGTTTGCTGTCGTCAGGTTCCTGTCGTCCGGTTCTGGCGTCAGAGTATTTGGGGCAAGATGAATTGGGAATGGCAAAATGACGGCTTTGCCGCATGGACAAGCGCGCCCGGGCACGCATATTGGCAGGCATGACACATGATGCCGATATCCTGATCGTGGGGGGTGGGCTGAACGGCCCGGTACTGGCGCTGGCGCTGGCGCAATCCGGGCTGCGCGTGACAATCATCGACGCACTTCCGCGCGACACGCGCGAGGACCCCGAATTCGACGGGCGCGCCTACGCGCTGGCACTTGCCTCGACCCGCGTTCTGGACGCGCTGGGTCTGTGGAACCGGCTGGCAGCGCAGGCGCAGCCGATCTTGCAGATCAAGGCCAGTGACGGGCGGGCGGGCGAGGGTGCGGCACCGTTCTTCCTGCATTTCGACCATGCCGAGATCGAGGAAGGCCCGATGGGCCACATGCTGGAGGACCGGTTCCTGCGCCGCGCCCTGCTGGCCGCGATGGACGGCGCCGGGGGCATCACGCAGATCTCGGGCAGCCGCGTCATGGCGCAGGACGTGCAACCGGGCAGTGTCAGCGTGACCCTTGAGGGGGGCCGCGCCCTGCGGGCGCGGCTGCTGGTCGGCTGCGACGGGCGCGAGAGCCGGACCGCGGCACGGGCCGGCATTCGGCGCACCGGGCATGACTACGGCCAGACAGCGCTTGTCTGCGCCGTCGCGCATGACAAGCCACATCAGGGCTGTGCGCATCAGTTCTTCATGCCTGCGGGTCCACTGGCCATCCTGCCGCTGCCCGGCAACCGCTCGTCGATTGTCTGGAGCGAGGCGACAGCGACCGCCGCGGCCATCCATGCGATGGATGATGCAGGCTATCTCGACGCACTGCGCCCCCGCTTCGGCACCTTTCTGGGCGAGATAAGCCTTGCCGGCAGGCGCTACGCCTATCCGCTGAAACTGACCATCGCCAACAGCTTCATCGCCCCGCGCCTGGCGCTGGTCGGGGATGCCGCCCACGGGATGCACCCCATCGCCGGGCAGGGGTTCAATTTCGGGCTGCGCGATGTGGCCGCGCTGGCAGAGGTGCTGGTCGAGGCGCAGCGGCGCGGCGAGGACATCGCCTCGTCCCTCGTGCTGGCGCGCTACCAGCAATGGCGGCGCTTCGACACGATGATGATGGCTATCGGCACTGACACCGTGAACCGGCTGTTTTCCAATGACAGTGCCCTGCTGCGCGGGGTGCGTGACCTTGGCATGGGGATCGTCTCGGGCATCCCGGCCCTGCGCCGCCGCTTCATTCGCGAGGCGGCCGGGCTGACTGGCGACCTGCCCCGCCTGTTGCGCGGCCTGCCGATCTGATCACGCCGCCTCGGCCAGCAGCGCCGCGACATCCAGCCGGGCATTTCCCATGGCCAGACTGCCCTTCTGGTCGCGTGGCCAGTCGGCGGGCGCACGGTCGCGGTAAAGCTCGACCCCGTTGCCATCGGGGTCGCGCAGATAGACGGCCTCGGACACGCCGTGATCGGCGGCCCCTTCCAGTGCGAAACCTGCCTCGAGCACCCTTGTCAGGGCCCGCGCCAATGCGGCACGGTCGGGATAGAGCACGGCCAGATGATAGAGCCCGGCATGACCCGGCGGCGCGGGCGGGGCGCCTGCGCTTTCCCATGTGTTCAGCCCGATATGGTGGTGATACCCGTCCGCCCCCAGAAACGCGGCCTGCGTGCCCAAATACTGCGTCACCTCGAAGCCCAGCAGCCGGTAGAAGGCCACCGCGCGCGCCAGATCGGCGACCTTCAGATGCACATGACCAATCGTCGGACCTGCGCCGGATGGTGTCTGTTCGGCCATGACCTTCTCCCTTTCCAGTCCTGGGTGGACGATACCATCGCCCGGAACGCACGCAAATCCGGCACGATTCCGCAGCAACTGTGCGTTTTTCACCGGCTTGTGATGGCGCAGAGTGACCATTTGCCCGCATGGTCGCGTATCACATGCAGAACTTGCAAAGGGATTCTGCCTCATGCTCCGCCATATTGCTCTTGCCGTCGGGCTGCTGCTTGCGCCGCTCCAGTCCGCGAGCGCCCAGCAGACCCAGACCGCGCTGGTCGCGGGCGGCTGTTTCTGGTGCGTCGAATCCGATTTCCGCCGCGTGCAGGGCGTGAGCGATGTGCGCGTCGGCTTTGCCGGCGGCACCACCCCCGACCCGACATATGACGATGTGGCGCGCGGACGCACGGACCATCTGGAGGTCGCGCTGATCTCATTCGACCCCGCCCGGATCAGCTATGACCAGATCCTGCATCTTTTCCTGCGCTCGGTCGATGTGCTGGATGCGGGCGGGCAGTTCTGCGACCGGGGCCAGCACTACACCACCGCAATTTTCGCCACTCCCGACCAGGCCGCACAGGCCGAAGCCGCCATCCGCGCCGCCGAGGCCGAACTGGGGCAGGGAATCGTGACCCCCGTGCGCGCCGCAGCACCGTTCTACGAAGCCGATGAGTTCCACCAGAATTACGCCAGTTCCGCCGAACGCACCCTGACCCGCTTTGGCTGGATAGAGCGGCGTGACGCCTACAAAAGCTACCGCGAAGCCTGCGGGCGCGACCGGCGCGTGCGCGAACTGTGGGGTGAGTCAGCCGCCTTCGCCAAGTGATGCAAGGATTTCCGCGCGCCGGGGCATGGCCCCGGCGGTGCCGTGTCGGCCCACCTGCAACCCGGCCGCGGCCGAGGCATAACGCATCGCTGCTTCAGGCCCTGCGCCGAGATCGAGCGCCGCTGCCAGCGCCCCGGTAAAGCAGTCGCCCGCCCCCGTGGTATCGACCACCCGAGCCGGAAAGGCTGGCACATGGATCTCGGGCCAGCCGCGCGCATACCAGCTTGCGCCCCCGGACCCGCGCGTGACCACAAGCGTCTCGACCGGCATCTCGTCCAGCGACAGGCCCAGCGCCGCCTGCATCTGGCGCGCCTCGACGGCGTTCATCACCAGGATACTGACGAAAGGCAGCACGGCCTTCACCGCCTCCGGGTCGAAAGGGGCTGCGGAATAGATCACCTCCATGCCCTTTCCCATCGCTGCCTCGGCCACTTCGGCCTGATGCGCGGTCTCGTTCTGCATCAGCAGCAGGTCGCCGATCTCTGCCTCCTCCAGCGCCTCGAGCACCGGGACAAGCGCCATCTCGCGATTGGCACCGGCATGAATGACGATGCTGTTCTCGCCCGCCAGATCGACAAGGATCACGGCATGGCCTGTCGCCCCGTCCAGCCGCTGCACTGCGCCGCACGCGACCCCGGCGGCCTCCAACTCGAACAGGGCCGATGCCCCGTCCGCCCCGACGGCCCCCAGATGCCGCACCGGCGCACCGGCGCGCGCCGCTGCCACTGACTGGTTGGCCCCCTTGCCCCCCAGTTCGACCCGATAGGCACGCGAGGCCAGCGTCTCGCCCGGCGCGGGCAGATGATCCAGCACATGGAAATGATCGATATTGATCGAGCCGAAACACCAGACCGCCATGACGGCTCCTCAGACAATCTCGCAGGCCGCCATCACGGCCATGTTCACAATGTCATTCGCCGTCGATCCTGTCGAGCATATCTGGATCGGCTTGGGCACGCCCGCCAGAATCGGCCCGATGACCGTGGCCCCGGCCATCTCCTGCATCAGCTTGACCGAGATCGAGGCCGAATGACGCGCGGGCACCACCAGGATATTGGCTGGCGCCGACAGGCGCGAGAACGGATACTGCGCGGCCACCTTCGGGTTCATCGCGACATCGACGGTCATCTCGCCCTCATATTCGAAATCGACCCCGCGCCGGTCCAGCACCTCTGGCGCCAGATGCATCTTTTCGGCGCGCTCCGAGACCGGGTAGCCGAAGGTCGAGAAACTGGCAAAGGCCACCCGCGGCTCCAGCCCCAGATGCCGCGCCACGGATGCGGCGCGCGTTGCGATATCGGCCAGATCATGCTCGGACGGCCATTCATGCACCAGCGTATCCGCGATCAGCACGATCCGCCCCTTGTGCAAGAGCGCCGTCACCCCCACGGCCCCGTCCTGCGCGCGCGCGTCAAAGACGTGGTTGATCAGCCCCAGCACATGCGCCGACTTGCGCGTGGCACCCGTCACCAGCGCATCGCCATGGCCATGTGCCAGCATCAGCGCCGCGAACACATGCCGGTTGCGCGCCGCCAGACGGTGCACATCCTTCTGGTCATGGCCCTTGCGCTGGAGCCGCGCATAGAGATACTCCTTGTAGGTCGCCAGATGCCGCGTGTTTCCGGCATTCACGACCGACAGCTCGCGCACGGCATCGCCCAGACCGGCGGCCTCGAGCTTCGCGCGCACGTCATCCTCGCGCCCCACCACCAGAGACTGCCCGTAACCCCCGCGCTGATAGGCGACAGCCGCGCGCAGCACCCGCTCGTCATCGCCTTCGGCAAAGATCATGCGCGACTGTTTCTGCCGCGCGCGGGCATGGATCGACTGCAATATGCTCGCGGTCGGGTCCATGCGCGCCTTCAGCGACTGGACATAGCCTTCCATGTCCACGATGGGCCGCCGCGCAACGCCGGTTTCCATCCCGGCGCGCGCCACCGCAGGCGGAATGGTATGAATCAGCCGCGGGTCGAACGGTGTCGGGATGATGTAGTCGCGCCCGAAAGCCAGCTTGCGGCCATAGGCCATGGCGACCTCGTCGGGCACATCCTCGCGCGCCAGTTCGGCCAGCGCCCGCGCACAGGCGATCTTCATCTCATCATTGATGGCGCGCGCATTGATATCCAGCGCGCCGCGAAACAGATAGGGGAAACCCAGCACATTGTTTACCTGATTGGGATAATCACTGCGCCCGGTGGCCACGATCGCATCGGCCCGCACGGCCTGCGCCTCTTCGGGCGTGATCTCGGGGTCGGGGTTCGCCATGGCAAAGATCACCGGATTGTCGGCCATCCCCGCCACCATTTCAGGCGTCACCGCACCCTTGGCCGACACCCCCAGGAACACATCCGCCCCCAGCATCGCCTGGTCGAGCGTGCGCGCATCGGTGCGCGCGGCATGGGCCGATTTCCACTGGTTCATGCCTTCGGTCCGGCCCTGCCAGATCACGCCCTTGGTGTCGCACATGATGCAGTTATCCTGCTGCGCGCCCATGGACTTGAGAAGTTCCAGACAGGCGATCCCGGCTGCACCCGCCCCGTTCAGGACGATCCGGCACTCCTCCAGCTTCTTGCCCGAGAGTTCCAACGCATTGATCAGCCCCGCGGCGCAGATCACCGCCGTGCCATGCTGGTCATCATGAAACACGGGAATATCCATGATCTCCTTCAGCCGGCTTTCGATGATGAAACATTCGGGCGCCTTGATGTCCTCCAGATTGATCCCGCCGAAAGTCGGGCCCATCAGCCGCACTGCCTGGATGATCTCCTCGGGGTCTTCGCTGTCGAGCAGGATGTCGATCGCATTGACATCGGCAAAGCGCTTGAACAGCACCGCCTTGCCCTCCATGACCGGCTTCGAGGCCAGCGCGCCCAGATTGCCCATGCCCAGGATCGCGGTGCCGTTCGACACGACCGCAACCATGTTACCCTTGGTGGTATAGTCATAGGCGGCCTGCGGGTCATCGGCGATGGCCTGCACCGGCACTGCCACGCCGGGGCTGTAGGCCAGCGACAGATCCGCCTGCGTCGCCATGTGTTTCGAGGCCACCACCTCGAACTTCCCCGGCACCGGCAGATGGTGATAGGCCAGCGCCTCCTCGGTTGTGAACTTGTTGCGGGACATGGGCACGCCTCCTCCTGACTGGCGACCGTCATAGCGGGCACATGCGCCCGCCACAACAAAGCCCGCCACGCAAGCGCGTTGTTACCGCAAACACCCCCGGTTTCATCCTTGTTCCAATTATCCTCGGGGGTGAATGGGCCGCAGGCCCGGAGAGGGCGCGAGCGCCCCCTTTCCCCCGCCTGCGCCATTCGCTACCTATCGGGTCACGACCCCAGCCAGAGGACGCACGCGGTGAACAGCATCACCCCCATGATGGCCCAGTATCTCGAGGTCAAGGCCCAGGCCCCCGACGCGCTGCTGTTCTATCGCATGGGCGATTTCTACGAGCTGTTCTTCGACGATGCCGTGGCCGCCGCGAGCGCCCTCGACATCGCGCTGACCAGACGCGGCCAGCATCTGGGCGCGGACATCCCGATGTGCGGTGTGCCGCACCATGCTGCCGAAGGCTATCTGCTGACCCTCATCCGCAAGGGGTTCCGCGTTGCCATCGCCGAGCAGATGGAAACCCCCGAAGAGGCGAAGAAACGCGGCCACAAGACCGTCGTGCGCCGCGAGATCACCCGCCTCGTCACCCCCGGCACGCTGACCGAGGACGCGCTTCTGGACGCGCGCCGCCACAATTTCCTCGCCGCCTTTGCCGAGTTGCGCGACGAGGGCGCACTGGCCTGGGCCGATATCTCGACCGGCCAGATCCGCGTCACCGCGCTGTCGCGCACGCGCCTTGCCCCCGAACTCGCCCGGCTTGCCCCGCGCGAGCTTCTGGTCAATGACACTCGCGCCGGGGAGATCCGCCCTGTCACCGACGACATGGGCATCGCGCTGACCCCGCTGGCACCGGCCAGTTTCGACAGCCAGTCCGCCGAGGCGCGGCTCTGCGCGCTCTACAAGGTCCGGACACTCGACGGTTTCGCCCGCTTCACCCGCCCCGAGCAGTCAGCACTCGGGGCGCTGATCGACTATCTCGACCTCACCCAGCGCGGCAGGCTGCCGCTGCTGCACCCGCCGCAGCGTGACCATGCCGAGGACCTGGTGCAGATCGATGCCGCCACCCGCCGCAATCTGGAACTGACGCAGTCGCTGTCCGGAACCCGCGACGGATCGCTTCTGGCCTGCATCGACCGCACCGTGACAGCAGCGGGGGCGCGGCTGCTGGAGCGCCGCCTTGCAGCGCCTGCGCGCCGGCTCGAGACCATCCTCGCGCGCCAGGAGGCTGTCCGCTTCCTGCATGAGGACAATCGCCTGCGCGGGGATCTTCGTGCATCGCTCAGGGCGGTTCCCGATCTCGACCGCGCGCTCTCGCGCATAGCCCTCGACCGGGCAGGCCCGCGTGACATGGCGGCCATCCGCAACACATTGACACATGCCGCCGAGGTTGCAGAGCGTCTCGACAGCACTGCGCCTCCGCCCCTGCTCGCGCAGGCCCGGTCTGCCCTCACCGGCTTCGCTGGCCTGCGCGATCTGCTCGATGCCGCGCTTGTCGCCGAGCCGCCGCCGCTCGCGCGTGATGGCGGCTTCATCGCCCCCGGCCATGACGCGGAACTTGACGAGGCCCGCCAGCTTCGTGACGACGGCCGCTCGGTCATCGCGCGGCTTCAGGCGGAGTATCAGCAGGATACAGGTATCCAGTCGCTCAAGATCCGGCATAACAATGTCCTGGGATACTTCATCGAAGTGACCGCACCCCATGCCGAGCGGATGCACGCGCGCTCCGGGCACTTCATCCACCGCCAGACCACAGCCAATCAGGTGCGTTTCACCACCCTGACGCTCTCGGAGCTCGAGACAAAGATCCTCAATGCAGGGGCGCGCGCGCTCGAGATCGAGAAACGCCTCTTCGAGACCCTCCGCGCCGCCATACTCGACCATGCCCCCGCCCTCTCCGAAACCGCCCGGGCACTGGCCGAGATCGACCTTGCGGGCGCGCTGGCCGATCTGGCACGCGCACAGAACTGGACTGCGCCGAAACTCGACACCAGCCGCGCCTTCGCCATCCGCGCAGGCCGCCACCCGGTCGTGGAACAGGCGCTGGGCCGCGCGGGCGAAAGCTTCATCGCCAATGACTGCGACCTCTCGGCGGAAGATGGCGCTGCCATCTGGCTGCTGACAGGTCCGAACATGGCGGGCAAGTCCACCTTCCTGCGCCAGAATGCGCTGATCGCGATCCTCGCCCAGATGGGCGCCCATGTCCCCGCGCAAGAGGCCCATATCGGCCTTGTCAGCCAGATATTCAGCCGCGTCGGCGCCTCCGACGACCTTGCGCGCGGGCGCTCCACCTTCATGGTCGAGATGGTCGAGACCGCTGCCATCCTCAACCAGGCCGATGACCGGGCGCTTGTCATCCTCGACGAGATCGGGCGGGGCACGGCCACCTATGACGGGCTGTCCATCGCCTGGGCCACCCTCGAACACCTGCATGACGTGAACCGCTCCCGCGCGCTGTTCGCCACCCATTACCACGAGATGACGGCGCTGGCAGGCCGCCTTGACGGCGTGCAGAACGCGACAGTCGCGGTCAAGGAATGGGACGGCGAAGTCATCTTCCTGCACGAGGTCCGGCGCGGGGCCGCCGACCGCAGCTACGGGGTGCAGGTGGCCCGCCTTGCCGGACTGCCCGAACCGGTCATCGCCCGCGCCCGCGAGATCCTTGCCGCGCTGGAACAGGGCTCTTCCGCCAGCCCCAAGGCGATCATCGACGATCTGCCGCTCTTTGCCGCCAGCCCGCCGCCTGCGGCCGCCCCGAAACCCGACCCCGCGATAGCGATGCTCGCCCGGGTCTCCCCGGACGAACTGACACCGAAACAGGCGCTGGAACTCGTCTATGAATTGAAGGCGCTCAGCACATCCTGATCTTCATCTTGCCAAAAATACTCAATTACCCCGCAGGCGTGGACGAAACCCCCACCTGGGCGGGGCGCAACAGCTGGTCATGCAGCATGAACCCCTCGGTCATCACCTGGATGATCTGGCCTGCGCGCGTCTCGGGCACCGGGGCCTCGAACATCGCCTGATGACGATGCGGGTCGAAGATCTCGCCAACCTCGGGGCAGATCCGCTCCACCCCGTGCCTGGTCAGGACATTTGTCAGCTCGCGCAGGGTCAGCTCCACCCCCTCGACCAGCCCGGCCGCCGCCGCTCGGGTCTCGTCATTGGCGGCATTGAGTGCGCGCGCGAGATTGTCATAGACCGGCAGCAGGTCGCGCGCGATACGCGCGCCGCCATACATCTGCGCGTCGCGGCGGTCCTTCTCGGCGCGCTTGCGGCTGTTCTCGGCCTCGGCCAGCGCGCGCATCATCCGGTCGCGCATCTCCTCGCGCTCGGCCAGAGTGTCGGCAAGTTGGCGCTCCAGCTCCTCCAGCGGATCGGGGGCGACGGTTTCCGTCTGGTTCGCCTGCGGCTCAGGCTGCGCTGCTTCGACTTTCGGATTTGCCTCGGCCATTCTGTCCTCTTTCGTCCTCAATCCGCGCGCCGGTCGGACAGCAAACGCCCCACCAGCTGCGCCGTGTAATCCACAATCGGCACGATCCGCCCGTAATTCAGCCGGGTCGGACCGATCACCCCGACAGCCCCTATCACCTTGCGTTCGGCGTTCATATAAGGAGAAACCACCAGAGTTGAACCCGTCAGCGAAAAAAGCCGGTTCTCCGCACCAATAAAGATGCGCACGCCCTCGCCTGCTTCGGTAAGTTCGAGGAATTCGGCAATGTCGCGCTTGCGTTCCAGATCGTCGAACAGGCTGCGGATGCGTTCGAAATCCTCTGCCGCCGCCCCCTCGCCCAGCAGATTCGACCGTCCGCGCACGATCAGCCGCTCCTGCGGCTCGCCCTCATGCTCCCAGATCGCCAGCCCCTGCTCGACCAACTGGGTGGCAAGCGCGTCTATCTCGCGCCGGTTGCGCGCGATCTCGGCCCGGAAGCGCGCCAGCAGCGACGAGACCGTCATCCCCTCGATCATCGAATTGAGGTAATTCGCGGCCTCGCGGATGGCCGAAGGGGTCATGCCCCTGGGCGGGGTGAACAGCCGGTTCTCGACATGACCATCGGCAAAGACCAGCACCACCAGCGCCCGCTCGGCCCCGAGGCTGACGAACTCGATATGCCTGATCGCCGCCTCATGCTTGGGCGAGAGCACCAGCGAGGCCCCCTGCGTCACCCCGCTCAGCGCGCCCCCGATCTGCTCGAGCAGGGTCGAGACGTCGCGCTCGTTGCTGCCCAGCGTCTGGTCAAGCTTTTCGCGGTCGCCGTCATCGAGCGGCGTGACCTCGAGCAGCGAATCGACGAACAGCCGCAGGCCCAGATTGGTCGGCACCCGCCCGGCCGAGACATGCGGACTGTCCAGGAGCCCCAGATATTCGAGGTCCTGCATCACATTGCGCACGGTCGCAGCCGAAACCCTCTCGTTCAACTCGCGGGTCAGCGAGCGCGAGCCGACCGGAGCGCCCGAGGTCAGATAGCCCTCGACCACCCGGCGAAACACCTCGCGCGAGCGCGCATTCATCTCTTCGAGCAATCTGCGGCTGTCAGGTGCCTCGCCCATCTGCCTCCCCATCCGGACCGTCCCAGAGAGCAACCGAAATTTGTCCGGCATTCAAGGGCAAACAGGCTTGCATCGCCCGCACCCGCCCCTGTATCGAGACGCAAACCCCGATAAAGGACCTCTCATGCGCCCGTCAGGACGGAATCTAGACACGATCCGCACGATTTCAATCGAACCGCATGTGACCAGACATGCCGAGGGCTCTTGCCTGATCGCGATGGGCGACACGAAAGTGCTCTGCACGGCCTCGCTCGAGGACCGCACGCCGCCTTTCCTGCGCAATACCGGGCTGGGCTGGGTCACGGCCGAATACGGGATGCTGCCGCGCGCCACCAATACCCGCGTTCGGCGCGAGGCCATGGTCGGCAAGCAGCAAGGCAGAACCGTTGAAATTCAAAGGCTTATCGGGCGCAGCCTGCGCGCCTGCGTGGACCGCTCGGCGCTGGGCGAACGCCAGATCACGATCGATTGCGACGTCATCCAGGCCGATGGCGGCACCCGTTGCGCGGCCATCACCGGCGGCTGGGTCGCGCTGCGGCTGGCCGTGAACAGGCTGCTGAAAGCGGGCGATGTGGTCTCGGACCCGATCACCGACCATCTTGCCGCTGTGTCCTGCGGCATCTATGCCGGCCAGCCCGTGCTCGACCTCGATTATGCCGAGGACAGCGCCGCAGGGGTGGATGGCAATTTCATCCTTCTGGGCTCGGGCCGCCTTGTCGAGGTGCAGATGAGCGCCGAAGGCGCGACCTTCTCGCGCGAGGAACTCGCGCGCCTGCTCGATCTGGCCGAAACAGGTGTCGCCCAGCTGATCGCTGCCCAGAAAGCCGCCATCGCATGAGGCAATTCACCGGCAAGACCCTTCTTGTGGCCACGCATAACGCGGGAAAGCTCGACGAATTCCGCCAGATCCTCGCACCTTTCGGCATCACAGTGACCTCCGCCGCCGAGCAGGGCCTGCCCGAACCCGAGGAGACCGGCACGACATTCCTCGACAATGCCCGCATCAAGGCCCATGCCGCCACGCAGGCCACAAGCCTGCCTGCGCTGGCGGATGATTCCGGGCTGGAGGTGATGGCACTGGACGGCGCGCCCGGTGTCTATACGGCCGACTGGGCCGAAACCCCGCAGGGGCGTGATTTCGTGATGGCGATGGAAAAGACCCATGCCGCGCTGGTCGCAAGGGCGGCCCCCGAACCATGGCAGGCGCGCTTCTGCTGCACGCTGGTGCTGGCATGGCCCGACGGGCATGACGAGATCTTCGAGGGCCACGCAGAGGGCCGTCTGGTCTGGCCAAGACGCGGACAGGACGGGCATGGCTATGACCCGATGTTCCAGCCGGCAGGCGAGGCGCGCACCTTTGCCGAAATGTCACCCGCCGAAAAGAACGCCCTCTCCCATCGCGGCGCGGCCATCAGGGCATTGCTGAACGGGTGCTTTTCTTGAACGGCGCGGTCCCGTTTTCTTGCGACAGATACTCAACCGGCCAAAGGGCGAAGGCGCGCGCACGATCCGCAGGGTGCGCCTGAGCATGGAAGACTGGCAGGATGGCGGCTTCGGTATCTATATCCACTGGCCCTATTGCGCCTCCAAATGCCCGTATTGCGACTTCAACTCGCATGTCTCGGCAACTATCGACCAGCAGGCATGGGCGCATGCCTATCTGTCCGAACTCGACCGCATCGCCGCCGAGACCGGCGAGCGGGTGCTGAACTCGGTCTTTTTCGGGGGCGGCACACCCTCGCTGATGGCGCCCGATCTGGTCGCCGCGGTTCTGGAACGCATCCATGCGCGCTGGCGGTTGGCCAATGACCTGGAAGTAACGCTCGAGGCCAATCCCGGGTCGGTTGAGGCCGGGCGCTTTCGTGCCTATGCGCAGGCGGGGGTGAACCGTGTTTCCATGGGGATTCAGGCGCTGGATGACGACGATCTGCGCCGCCTGGGGCGACTGCACACTGTCGCCGAGGCGCGCGCGGCCTTCGACATTGCCCGCGATGCCTTTGCCCGCGTCAGTTTCGACCTGATCTATGCCCGCCAGTATCAGACCCCGGACGCATGGCAGGCCGAATTGCGCGCGGCGCTGAACATGGCGGTCGATCACCTCTCGCTCTATCAGTTGACGATCGAGCCGGGCACGGCCTTTGGCGCGCGGGCCGCGAAAGGCGGGCTGAAGGGGCTGCCGGATGACGAGATTGCGGCGGACATGTATCTGATGACACAGGATATCTGCGCCGAGTACGACATGCCCGCCTATGAGATATCGAACCACGCGCGGCCGGGCGCGGCCTCGCGGCACAATCTGATCTACTGGCGCGCAGGCGATTATGCCGGAATCGGACCGGGCGCGCATGGGCGGCTGACTCTGGGCGGGGTGCGTTTCGCAACCGAAACCCCGCGCGGACCCGATGCCTGGCTGCGACAGATCGCAGCGCTGGGACATGGCGAAAAGCCGCGCGTCGCCGTGCCGCGCGACGAGCAGGCGCTGGAATACCTGATGATGAGTCTTCGGCTGGGAGAGGGGATAGATTTAGAGCGTTATCAAGGACTTGCGGGAAAATCGCTGCAAGAGGACCGCATCCTTGACCTGGAGGCGCACGGGCTTGTGCAGCGCGTCGGCGCGCAGCTTCGGGCAACCACGCAGGGACGTCCCCTGCTTAACGCTCTTCTCCGATCCCTCGTTGACTGACGGGAGTCCCGATGATGCTGCACAACCGGTCAAGCTGTTCCATCGAACGGTAGCGAATGATCATGCTCCCCTTGCCGCCACCGGAATAATCGATCTCGACCTTCATCCCCAGAACCCCCGAAAGGTCATTTTCCAGCGCGCGCGTATCGGCATCCTTGCCGGATGATTTCTTGCGGCCCGATGGTCTTGGCCCCGGCCCTTTCGTCAGCATTTCGGTCTGGCGTACGGACAGCCCTTCCAGCACCACCTTTCGCGCCAGCATGGCAGGGTCATCGGCCGTTATCAGTGCGCGGGCATGGCCTGCGCTCAGCCTGCCATCACGCAGCATGGCCTGAACCTCGTCCGGCAGGTTCAGCAGCCGCATCAGGTTGGCGATATGCGACCGGCTCTTGCCCATCGCCTCGGAAAGTTTTTCCTGTGTGTGGCCAAAGCGTTCGATCAGTGCACGATAGCCTGTGGCCTCTTCGATCGGGTTCAGGTCGGTGCGCTGGATATTCTCGATGATCGCAATCTCGAGCACTTCGGTATCGGTGAACTCGCGCACCACGACCGGGACTTCATGCACCTGCGCGCGCTGCGCGGCACGCCAGCGCCGTTCACCTGCAACAATCTCGTACCCCTCTCCCTTGGGGCGCACGATCAGCGGCTGGATGACGCCCTTTTCGCGGATCGATGCGGCAAGTTCGGCCAGCGCTGTTTCGTCGAAATGGCGGCGGGGCTGGTCGGGGTTCGGGACAAGCTGCTCGATAGCGACGCGCTGGACCCGCATGCGTTCGGGGGCGGTGTCACCCGATGTGGTCGCAACTTCGGCCATCAGCGCCGAGAGACCGCGCCCGAGACCGCGACGCTCCTGTTTCCGCTCCGTCACGATACAACCCTTTCGCTGACAGGTCTGTCATGTTTTTCAAGCAGTTCCGCCGCAAGTTGGCGATACGCGACCGCCCCTTTCGAGTCGGGATCATAATGCAGAACCGAAACCGCGAAGGACGGTGCCTCGGACAGGCGGACATTTCGCGGGATGACAGTGCGGAACACCATGTCGCCCAGATTGGCGCGGGCATCGGCCTCGACCTGCTGCGCAAGGTTGTTGCGCCGGTCATACATCGTCAGCAGCACACCTTCGATCCGCAGGTTGGCATTGGCAGTCTCGCGCAGATCGCGCACTGTCAGCATAAGCTGCGACAGGCCCTCGAGCGCGAAGAATTCCGCCTGCAGCGGCACCAGCACCGAATGCGCCGCGACCATGGCATTGACCGTAAGCAGGTTCAGCGAGGGCGGGCAGTCGATCAGAATATAGTCGAACCCGGCCTCGGTGATGTCGCGCTGGCGCAGTGCGTCCTGCAGCATGTAACTGCGCCGCGCCCGTGACATCAACTCGATATCCGCCGAGGACAGATCCGTGGTTGCCGCCACGATCCAGAGTCCGGGCTGCCCGGTTTCGACAAAGATGTTGCGAGCCGGGGCATCGCCCAGGATCAGGTCATAGGTCGTGTATTTCCGTGCGCCCATCTCGAGCCCCAGCCCGGTAGAGGCATTGCCCTGCGGGTCAAGGTCGATCAGCAGGGTCTTCATGCCCGATTCGGCCAGCGCGGCAGCAAGATTGATGGCCGTCGTCGTCTTGCCGACCCCGCCCTTCTGGTTCGCAATGGCGATGATTCGGGTCGTAAAGCGATCAGGCACGGCGGATTTCCCTTATCAGAAGCAGACGCGCCAGCGGGTCGGTCAGGCTGGGCTGCGACGTATGTTCAAACTGCCATTCCTGCTGCGCTGCTGCAAGCTCTTGCGCGTGGTTTCTGCCCTTTGGCAACAATGCAACACCATCTTGTGCAAGGTGCCGCACCACCAGGGGTACAAGCCGGTCAAGCGGAGCAAGCGCGCGGGCCGAAACGATATCTGCTTGCAGGGGCGGTACGTCCTCGGCGCGTCGGGGCAGGACGGTCACAGCCAGGTCGAGGTCGCGGGCAGCTGTCATCAGGAAGGCGGCTTTGCGGGTATCGCTTTCGATCAGGGTGAAGCGACAGCCGGGCAGCCCCTCGCGCGCCAGAATGGCACAAACCATGCCAGGCAAGCCCCCGCCCGAACCCAGATCAACCCAGTTGCGGGCCGACGCGGGCGCAAGCGCAAAAAGCTGTGCGGAATCGACGATGTGCCGATCCCAGAGGTCGGGAAGAGTTGCCGGGGCGACAAGGTTGATACGTCTGGTCCATTTGCCAAGAAGAGCGGCGAATTGCTGCAGCTGGTCCAATGTTTCACGTGAAACATCGACCCCGGCGAGGGTCTTTTCCGTCATGCAGAGGCGCGGGTCGAGGGGTTTTGCAGCCGCGACAGCAGCAGCACCAGTGCCGCCGGAGTCATGCCGTCGATCCGCGCGGCCTGGGCCAGTGTCTCGGGGCGCAGGCGGCTGAGCTTGTCTGACAGCTCCCTTGACAGGCCGGTGACGGCGGAAAAATCGAAACCCGGAGGAAACCGGCGTTCTTCATCGGCGCGCAGCGCGCGAATCTGAGCCTCCTGCCGCTCCAGATAGGCGTGATAGATCATTTCCTTCTCGATCTGCACCCTGGAGGCAGGGTCGATCGCAGCAAGTTCCGGTTGCAGCCTCTCGAGCGCGGCAAAGTCGAAACCCGGCAGACCCAGCAGCGTCAGCGCATCACGGCGCGTGCCGTCTTCGCTGACATTGAATCCGGCAATATTCAGGGCGCGGGGCGTATAGCTGTAGCTGCGCAACTGCGCTCGTGCATGCTCGAGCTGCTCGACCCTGGCGGCGAAACGCGCGGCGCGGTCCTGCCCGACACAACCCAGCGAAAGACCGAGCGGCGTCAGTCGCTGGTCGGCATTGTCGGCGCGCAGCGAGAGGCGATATTCCGCGCGCGAGGTAAACATGCGGTAAGGCTCTGAAACCCCGCGCAGAATCAGGTCGTCAATCATCACGCCGATATAGGATCGCGAGCGGGAGAGGACGAGCGACTCGCGGCCCTGTGCATGAAGCGCGGCGTTCAAGCCTGCGAGCAGTCCCTGTGCGGCGGCCTCTTCATAGCCGGTGGTGCCATTGATCTGACCGGCGAGAAAGAATCCGTCGATATCCTTCAGCTGCAACGACGCGTTCAGCGCGCGCGGGTCGATATAATCATATTCGATGGCATAGCCCGGTTGCAGGATTGTGACATTCTCCAGTCCGCGAATGGTGCGTACATAGGCCTCCTGCACCTCGGCCGGGAGTGAGGTCGAGATACCGTTCGGATAGACAGTGTGATCGTCCAACCCTTCGGGTTCCAGAAAGACCTGGTGTGAATGCTTGTCTGAGAAACGGGTGATCTTGTCCTCGATGGACGGGCAATAGCGCGGTCCCACGCCCTCGATCTCGCCGCCATACATGGCCGAGCGTGACAGGTTTTCGCGCACAATTTCATGGGTTTGCGGGTTGGTATGGGTTATGGCGCAGGCAACCTGATCCGCGATGACGCGATCGGTCACAAAGGACAGGAACTCGGGGGTTTCATCCCCCGGTTGCAGTTCGAGCAGATGCCAGTCGATCGTCCGCCCATCCAGGCGCGGGGGTGTTCCGGTCTTGAGCCGTCCCATCGGCAAGCCCAGGTCCCGCATCTGCTGCGCGAGGATCGTTGACGCTGCGTTGCCCATGCGACCGGCGGGAAAGCTCTTTTCGCC
>SKYA01000064.1 GCA_007128135.1 Paracoccaceae bacterium
AGGCGCGGACCGGCATGGGCGGGGGCGCAGCCGGGGGCGCTGTTCGTGCCGCTGGCCATGGGCGGCGGCGCGCTGCGCGCCAGCGGCAGCGCGGCCGAGCGGCTGCGAGGCTGGCTGGACGGGGCCGGGCTGTCGATTCGCGCCGCCATGCGCCTGCTGGACCGGGTCGAGGACTGAGACGGGCGCGCGCGGGCCGGACCCCGGCGCGGCTCTGCACGGTGTTGCGTGACGGGCCGCTGGTCTCGGCGCCGATGGCAGAATTCCTCACCACGGCCAGCCGCGCCGCTGTCCAGCGCAATCTCGCATGGTTCGAGGCGCAGGCACTGGTGCGGAAAGTAACCGGACAGGGGCGCTTCCGTTTCTGGCGGGCGGGGCTGTAGGGTGTGTGGTTCTGCCGCGCGAGCGGCAGGTTCACGCACCCGGGTCGGTGCGCGCAGGCTCAGACCTCGGTGTTGAGGTCCTTCAGCAGGCGGCCATGGCGGCGCACTTCGCCTAGCACATCGCCAAAGGTCTCGAGCCCGCGCGCCCTGAGCATGGGCAGCAGCTTGAGAAAGGCATCGGCCGTGGCCACGGTATCGCCGATCGCGGTGTGCCGCGCCTCCTCGGGGATGGTGATACCCAGCCGCGCGGTCAGCGCATCGAGCGAGTGCTGTTCCAACTGGCCGAACACCACCGCCGAGATCAGCACTGTGTCCAGCACCGGATGGTCGAAGCGCACATCCATACTCTTCTCGTGGCGGCGCAGAAACTCCATGTCGAAAGGCGCGTTATGCGCGACCAGAACGGCGCCGCGCGCGAAGTCATGGAAGCCCTTGCCGGCCTCGGCAATGGTCGGCGCGCCCTTGACCATGTCCTCGGTGATGCCATGCACGTCCGTCGAGGCCTGCGGGATGGGGCGGCGGGGATCAACCAGCGTGTCGAAAACCTCGCGCCGCACCCTGCGGCCATTGACGATTCGCACTGCGGCAATCTGCACGATCTCGTCGGTCGACGGCGTCAGGCCCGTGGTTTCGGTGTCGAAGACGACATAGGTCAGGTCCTGCAGCCGGCTCTCCAGAACGCCGGCGTTGCGCTCTTTCGACAGCAGTTCGAAATCATAGACCACCTCGCGCTCGATGGGGGCCGGGCGGCGGGTGGCACGGCGGGCCTTGGGGATGGGCAGGCGCACGGCGCGCGCCCCGTCGGCAAGCGTTTCGGTCCAGGCTTCGGTGGCATGGGCGTTGAGCACGGCGCGCGGGGTCAGGTCAGGCAGATCGGCATCGATCGGCTCGGCAAGCCAGGTGTCGAATTCGCCGACATGCAGCGCCCGTCCGCGCCAGACCAGGTCGAGCATCGCGCCGGGGCCGTCCTCTTCGGCGAGCCTGAGCGCGAATTCCTGTGCAAAGCCCTTCTGCGACAGGCGCACACCCAGCCAGCGCAACAGCAGCGCCAGTTCGAACCCGTCGCAACTGAGCATCAGGTCCGGCCCTTCGGTGACCAGTTTCAGCCCCTGCGCATTGAATTGCGCGCTGATCCCGTCCATCAGGTCGCGCGCGCGGATCTGGGCCTGCGGGCGCCAGTCGAGGCGGCCCTCGTCATAGCGCTGGCTCAGTTCGGTGATGGCCGCGGTCAGCATGCGGACTTCCGACAGCAGCGCCTCGGTCAACTCGGGCGCCTGCGCCATCTCGGCATCTTCGGAAATCACGCCGATCACGGTCTGCAGGTTGGCCGCCGGACGGCGCACGCGGTCAAAGACCTCGGCCAGCAGCGCCTCGCGGGCGGCATGGGTGGCCAGATCGGCAGTCACGTCGCGCAGGGTCAGCACGAAACCGGGGCGGCGGTTGTGGTCGGTGCGCCGCAGCACGCGCATCCGTCCTGACAGCAGCCGCCCGCTGCCGGTGGTGGCGCAGATCAGGTCGGAGGCGGCCTCGGGGTCGTTGAGCTGGCTGAGCCGCTCATAGGCGTGGCGCACCGGGCCTTCGCGCAGATAGTCCAGCAGGTTGCGGTCCAGTCCCGGCGCCCCGCCGGCCTCGAGTATGGTCACGGCCTGCCCGTTATAGAACACGAGCTGGTAGTCGGCAGTGCACAGCAGCACGGCCACCGGTACGTCTGCGAGCAGCTTTTCCAGCCGCGCCTTCTCGGAGGACAGCCGCGAGGTTTCGCGGGCGACCGATTCGGCCAGCGCCGAGCGGGTCGCGCTCAGCGAGCGCGAGATCTCTGCGGCGGCCGGTGCCAGATCTCCAAGGTATTTCGCGCCTTCGCGCTCGGCGCGGATATCATCGTCCACATCGTTGTGCGCGCGGGTGCGGATGGCATTGGCCAGCCGGTCGATGGCGCGCGCCACGTTGATGTCGAACAGATACCAGATGCCCGTGACCAGAAACAGGATCAGAAAACCGCCCAGCAGCCCCGCCTGCAGCATCGCGTCCAGAAGGCCCGGCACGTCCGAGCGTGCCAGGACCACCCAGCCCCCTGCCATCATTGCCACGATCGCGCCCAGCGCAAGCGCGGCAAAGAACAGCAGGATTCGCAGCCTCAGGCTGAGCCGTTCAAGCATCGGCTATCCCTTCGGGCGAGGTCGAGGGCGCGCGCGCGGCCTCGCGCGGCGTGGCCAGGATCTTGCGCACTTCCTCGCGCAGTTCCTTCAGCTCGAAGGGCTTGGAGATGAACCCGTCGGCCCCCATCGCCAGGCCCTTGCGCCGTTCCATCGCCGAGCCGCGCGCGGTCATCATCAGGATGCGCACCTGCTCGAGGTCGGGGTCCGCGCGCACGCTCTGGCATATCTCGTAGCCCGAGACCTCGGGCAGCATGACATCGAGCAGCACCAGATGGGGCTTGCGCTCGCGGATCATCTCCACCGCCCCGGCGCCGGTCGCGAGTCGCGTCTGGGTGTAGCCCTCGCGGGTCAGCAGGTAGTTCAGGGCGATGGCAATGTTGTCCTCGTCCTCCACGACGAGAATCTCAGCCTTGCTCGCTCTCTCCTCCATGGTCTCCTCCTCCACAGGCAACTCTCAGGAACGGATCATCCGGTGCCAGCGCATACCATTCCATGTTCTGCGGCATGCTCTCCACGTCCAGCCGCGTCCCCTCGGTCAGATCCGCGCGCCGGGCATTGGCGCAGTCGAAGATCGACTGAAAGCCCATGGTCAACGCCCAGCGTTCCTGCAGGATCACCCCGGTCAGGACCAGATCGGGGTTGGTGGTGTGGCGCTGACGGATGCGGTTGTCGATTGCAATGATGCGGTTGGTGAGCGGCACGGCATAGGTCCAGGGACGCATCCACGAGGAATGCCGGTTCTTGCTGACCACCACGACATCCTCGGGCAGGCCGGCCTCGAACCGGGGCGCCCATGAGTATTCGAGATAGATCACCATGGCGAGCATGCCCGCGGCAACGCCCGCGGGTGTCAGCCATTCGGGCAGGCGCCGGCCGCTCAGGCGGCGCAGCAGATGCGCGGTACCGCCGCCCCCGAAGCCGGCCACGATCACTGCCAGGAATTCCATCAGCATGGCTGCGTTGCCTCTCTAGCCCAGGGTTCCGGCAAGCTGCCCCACGGCAGATTGCATGGTGCGCACCACGACGAAGGCATCGCGCAGGTGGCTGCGCTCGAAATCCGACAGGTCGGAAGGCGCAAGGTAATTATCGGGCTTGCGGCCCATGCGCACCAGACTGGCCTGGTTTTCCAGCCGCAGATTGGCGATCAGGTCATAGGCCTCGATCAGGTCGCGCGCGCCCGAGACCGAGATGATGCCCTGTTCCTCGGCGGCCAGAAGTCGCGCGCGGGTATTGGCCGCCGTGATCCGGCCGCGCAGGGCATAGACGCGGGCAAGGTCGGTCACCGGCACGACCCCGCCCAGCTTCATGTCGACATGGTTCTTGTATTCGCCCGAACGGATGGTGGCGAAGCCGCGCAGCAGGCCAAGCGGGGGCGCGTGCTTGATCGAGTTCGAGATCATGTGCACCACAAAGATCGAGTTCTTCGACGCCGCCGCCAGCGTTTCGTCCTGCAGGTCGCGGAACAGGCTGACCATGCCGCCGATGGGGCGCAGGTCGAACATGACCGAGGCCAGCATCTGCGCCTCGGGCGAGGGGGTGTTGATCCAGCCCTGGAAATAGCGCCGCCAGGTGCGCACCGGCTGGCACCAGCGCGGATTGGTGGCCATCATGTCGCCCGGGCAGTAGAAATACCCCGCCGCATCCAGCCCGTCTGACACAAAGCGCGCAAGCTCGGTGAAATAGCTCATGTCATCGGGAGTCACGCTGTCATCGATGATGATGCAGTTGTCCTGATCGCTGACGCCGGTCTGTTCCTGCCGACCCTGGCTGCCGCAGGCCGCCCAGAGATAGGGCACCGGGGGCGGGCCGAATTTCTCCTCGCCGAGTTTCAGCAGCCGCCGCGTGACCGTGTCGGCAATATCGGTGATCAGCCGTGTCACCACCTCATGGGCATTATGCGCACCCACCAGCTGCAACAGCAGTTGCGGGATGCGTTCGGTGACATGGGCAAGCTCTTCATAGGTCGTGGCCACGGCCGCATCGCGCACAAGCTGGGCCGAACTGATCGCCTGGAAGCGCGTCAGGTCGGTCTGGGTGATCATGCCCAGAAGCTTGCCGTCCCGCACCACCGGCAGATGCCCGATGCGGTTTTCCAGCATCATGTGCAGGATGTCGGACCCCAGCGACTGCGGCGAGAGCGACAGCGGCTCGGGCGTCATGATCTCGGAAAGCGGCGTGTCGAGCGGGCGGCCCTCGGCCAGCACCCGCGCCGAGAGGTCGCGCGTGGTGACGATGCCCACGAGTTTCTCGCCCTCGACCACCGGCACGCAGGAAATGCGGTTGTCGCGCATGATCCGCGCAGCCTGCTGCGCGGTTGTCTCGCGCTGGCCTGTCACCGGCTTGCGCGCCATCAGGTCGGACACTTTCAGCGTGGCAAGGTCATTCTGCCGCCCCAGCTTGCCGTTATGGCCCTGGCCGCGGCTGAAGAACCGCTCGAAGGCGGGGAAATTCGCGATCAGGTGGCGCAATTCGCTGCCCGGAAGTGCCAGCAGCACCGAATCGGCGGTGGCGGTGGCCGTGGTCACGGCGCGGCCCTCGCGCAGCAGGCCGCGCTCGCCGAAGGAGTTGCGCGGGCTCAGGATCGAGACCAGCGCGCCATTGCTGTCGGTAACCTCGACCGTGCCCGCCTTGATGAGCCAGACACAGGTGATCGGGTCACCCTTGGTATAGACGACAGTGCCCTCGGGCACCTCACTGCGGCTGAAGCAACCGGCGACACGCGCCAGTTCGTCCTGCGGCAGGGAATCGTAGGGATGCACGGAGTGCAGGAATTCGATGATCTTCTCGGCGCCCTGGGTCATGTGTCCGGTCCTGACTGCACCGCGCGTGAAGGGGGGCGGCCTGCCCCCGTAGCACGGGGACAAGCCAGTGTCGTTGCGCCAGATCAGTGATCGATGGCCGCGCCTGCGCCTTTCGGCACGCGGATCGATTCCACCAGTTCCTGGATTTCCTCAGGAGCTTCCTTGGTCATCGACAGCACGATATAGGCCGCTGCGAAGTTCAGGATGGCCCCCACGGTCCCGAAGGACAGCGGCGAGATGCCGAACAGCCAGTTGTCAGCCGTGTTGGGCAGCATGTTGGTGCCCGGGATGAAGAACCAGCCCAGATAGGTGAAGATATAGAGCACGGTCGACAAGAGACCGACCAGCATCCCCACAATCGCACCTGTCGAGTTCATCTTCTTGGAGAAGATGCCCATCATGATCGCCGGGAAGAGCGACGCAGCCGCCAGACCAAAGGCCAGAGCCACCACCTGCGCGGCAAAGCCCGGCGGGTTGAGGCCCAGATAGGTCGCGAGCGCAATCGCGAAGGCCATCGAGATCCGGGCGGCCAGAAGTTCGCCCTTCTCCGAAATGCCCGGATTGATCATCGACTTGATCAGGTCGTGACTGACCGCCGAGGAGATGGCCAGCAACAGACCCGCCGCCGTGGACAGAGCAGCCGCCAGATCACCAGCCGCGATCAGACCGATGACCCAGCCCGGAAGCTGCGCGATCTCGGGGATGGCAAGAACGAGGATGTC
>SKYA01000205.1 GCA_007128135.1 Paracoccaceae bacterium
AAGTTCCTGGTCTTGTAGGCGGGGGGGATAGGTCTGCTCATGCAGTCCAGCTACCACACTGGATTCACGAGATGAATCCCTCACGGGATTTGTGCAACAGAGCCAAGCAAGGGCAAAAATTGAGACCGCGCTAATCGATCGAAAATCCCTTATAAACCAAGGCTTGGCAAACGTAAATAGCAGTCAAAGGGTTGAAAGAATCGCTGACCTTTTAAACTTCCTCGTTAATGATTTGCAAAGCAAAGACAGCGTTACAGACAAGGAAATTCTGACAGCCTTGGGCCTTCAAGGAGCGGCGGGAGACCTCAAACTTATCGACGCTCCAAAAGGCTTTTCAGACGAAATAAAGTCATCCACATTCCTTCAAACCTGCATTTCTACTGCCCCCAAGTGTCCCATTTGTGGTGGCCTGCTACACGTAATAAAATCTGTCTCATACGATCATGTTATACCTGTTTCCTTAGGTGGCTCAGGGCAAGAAAATAATGCGCAATTAGTCCATCCTTATTGCAATACGGCAATAAAAGGCGACAAATTACAAGCTTGAAAGCTTGTTACCACTCCCGCAACCCCTTCACATCCCCCCCTCACCCAAGTATAGCGCCCCAAACCCCTCAGGAGCGCGCCCATGCAACTCTCGGCCAACCTCAACATCATGATCAACGCCGCCCGCAAGGCGGGCCGGGCGCTGGTCAAGGATTTCCGCGAGGTCGAGAACCTTCAGGTCTCCAGCAAGGCCGCAGGCGATTTCGTCACCCGCGCCGATATCGCCTCGGAGAAGATCATCCGCGAGATGCTGATGGAGGCGCGCCCCAATTACGGCTGGCTGGCCGAGGAATCCGAGCCGGTCGCGGGCAAGGACCCCACCCGCCGCTGGATCGTGGACCCGCTGGACGGGACCACCAATTTCCTGCACGGGCTGCCGCACTGGGCAGTGTCCATCGCGCTGGAATTCAAGGGCGAGATCATCGCGGGCGTGGTGTTCGACCCGGCCAAGGACGAGTTGTTCGTGGCCGAAAAGGGCCTTGGCACCTTCATGAACGACCGCCGGATGCGCGTGTCCAACCGCGCCACGATGCTCGAGTGCATCTTTGCCACTGGCGTGCCCTTTGCCTCCAAAAAGACCCTGCCCGCGATGCTGCATGATCTGGCGCAACTGATGCCCGCCTGCGCCGGTGTGCGGCGCTGGGGGTCTGCGGCGCTGGACCTCGCCTATGTCGCCGCCGGGCGCTATGATGGCTATTGGGAGCGCGAGATGAACGCCTGGGACATCGCGGCGGGGCTGATTCTGGTACGCGAGGCCGGTGGCTTTGTCGCCCCTATCCGTGACGGCGAGAGCATATTGGAGCGTGGCGAGGTCATCGCCTCCAACCCTGCCATCTTCGACCCTTTCGCAAAGGCCTTGCGCAAGCGCCCCGCCTAGGCCCCGTAAGGCACCCAGATCGTCTTGATCTGGGTGGCGGCACTCAGGAAGGCCTGACCCTGCGCCAGCGGGTCGGGCACCTGCCAGACCGGCTTCAGGTTGGCGGCACTCTCGCGCTCGACCCGTTCCGCCAGCGCCGGTTGCGCGCACCAGAGCGCGGCCACATCCTCATGCGCGGCCAGCGTCGCGGCAAGGTCGCTCAGCGGGCCGCAGACCGTGTTGATGACGCCTGCCGGGATGTCGGAACAGGCAAGGACCTGGGTGAGTTCCAGCGCAGGCAGCGGGTTGCCCTGCGCCGGCAACGCCACGACGCGGTTGCCCGCTGCAATCGCGGGCAGCACCAGCGAGAGGAAGCCTGCAAGCGGGGCCTCCTCGGCGCAGATCAGCCCCATCACGCCGAAGGGGTCCTTCATTGCAAGTGTGACATGGCCGCTCTGGGTGTCATGCACGCGCGCGTCGAACTTGTCGGCCCAGGCCGCGTAATAGAAGGCGCGGGCGATGGCCGAATCGATCTCGGCCTCGGGGGCAAAGGCGCGCAGGCTGTCGCGGCGGGCATAGATATTCTCCGCAAGGAAATAGAGCACCTGCGCGCGGGCGTGGCCGCTCATCCCGGTCCAGCCAGTGGCCTTGTGCGCGGCCTCGACAGCGTTGCGGATGTCCTTGCGGTTGCCAAGCGGGGCATGGCCCTGCAAAACGCCATTGTTGATTATTGAATAGCTTTGCCCGGAATCCGCGCGTTTCTGCCCCCCTCCGATATAGAGTTTGTGCGTGCGGTCGATCTCCTCGCCCTGCGCCGGCTGCGGCAGCGGCGCAAGTGTATCGGGCGACCTTGCCGCAACCGGGGCGGCCATGGGGCGCAGATAGGCCGCCATCCCCTCGCGTGCGCCCTCGCGCCCGAAGCCCGACTCGCGCATGCCGCCAAAGGGGGCATTGGCATCAAGGAGATTGGTCGAATTGACCCAGACCACCCCGGCCTTCAGCCGCGCGGCAATGTCCATCGCCTGCGTGAGGTTCTCGGACCAGATTGACGCGGCAAGCCCGTAGCGGGTGTTATTGGCAAGCTCCACCGCCTCGTCGGGTGTACGGAAGGTCATCATGACGGCGACTGGGCCAAAGATTTCTTCGCTAACGCAGGGGTTTGCGGGCGAAACCTCGACCATCAGCGCAGGTGGGAAGAAACACCCCTCTGGGGCCTTGCCTTGGTGCAGCAGGCCACCCGCAGCCACGCCTTGCGCCACCAGATCGCGGATGCGGGCCAGCTGGCGCGGGTGCACGATCGCGCCCATGTCGGTGGATTTGTCCAGCGGGTCGCCCACGCGCAGGCTTGCCATCCGGGCACGGAGCCTTGCCTCGAAGCCCGCCGCAACGGCCTCGGCCACCAGAATGCGCGAGCCGGCACAGCATACCTCTCCCTGGTTGAACCAGATGGCATCGACCACGCCCTCGACAGCGCCATCTAGGTCGGCATCGGCGAAGACGATGAAGGGCGATTTGCCGCCCAGTTCCAGCGTCAGCGCGCGCCCGGCGCCTGCGGTCGCGCGCCGTATCGCGCGGCCCACCTCGGTCGAGCCGGTAAAGGCGATCTTGTCCAGACCGGGATGCGCGACCAGTGCGGCACCAGTGTCGCCATCGCCCGTCACGATGTTGACCACGCCCGCAGGCAGACCCGCCTCGACGCAGATCTCGGCGAACAAGAGGGCTGTCAACGGCGTGTATTCCGCGGGTTTCAGCACCACCGTGTTGCCTGCCGCAAGTGCAGGCGCGATTTTCCACGCCAGCATCAGCAGCGGGAAATTCCAGGGGATGATCTGGCCGCAGACCCCGTGCGGGCCATGGTCCGGGAACTCCTCGGCCACCAGTTCAGCCCAGCCCGCGTGATGGTAGAAATGCCGCACGGCCAGGGGCACATCCACATCACGCGTCTCGCGCAGGGGCTTGCCGTTGTCGAGGGCTTCCAGCACGGCGAACAGCCGCTCGCGTTTCTGGATCTGGCGCGCGATGGCATAGAGATGACGCGCGCGTGCATGGCCCGAGAGCGCCTGCCAGCCTGGCAAGGCCGCGCGGGCCGCCTGCACGGCGGCGTCCACATCCGCTGCACTGCCCTGCGTGACTTCGGCAAGCAACGTGTCGCGGGCGGGGTTGCGCGTTTCGAACAGCGTACCGGGTGGCGTGAAGGCCCCGTTCACGAAATGCCCGAACGGGGCGCGCACCAACCAGTCGCGGGCAAGGGACTCGTTTTCAGGCGCCGGACCATATTCCATGTTGGCAAGTATCTCCGTGATGGTGGACATGCTCGCTCCTCAGGCCAGCGCGTGGCGGTGATGCGCGGCGTAGCACCCGGTCACATGATGCGACAACTGCCGCTCGATATCGGCCAGCATCGAGGAAGCGCCCAGCCGGAACAGATCAGGCCGCAGCCAGTCGCGCCCCAGTTCCTCGCGCATCAGCACCTGCCAGTTCAGCGCATCCTTCGCGGTCTTCATCCCCCCGGCCGGCTTGAAGCCCACGATATGCCCTGTCGCGTCACGATAGGCGCGGATGGCGCGGCACATGGTCAGGCCCACGGGCAGCGTGGCATTCACGGCCTCCTTGCCGGTCGAGGTCTTGATGAAATCCGCGCCCGCCTGCATGGCGACGACAGAAGCGGCAAAGACATTGCGCAACGTCACCAGATCACCGGTGGCGAGAATCGCCTTCAGATGGGCTGCGCCGCAGGCTTCGCGCATTATGGCGACTTCATCGTACAGGGCCGTCCAGTCGCCGCCCAGCACATGCGCCCGCGTGATGACGATGTCGATCTCCTGCGCGCCTTCCTCGACGGCATAGCGAATCTCGGCCAGCCGCAGCGGAAGCGGCATCAGCCCGGCAGGAAACCCGGTGGCGACTGAGGCCACGGGAATGCCCGAGCCCTCCAGTGCGCGCACGGCAGCGCCGACCATGGTCGGATATACGCAGACCGCGCCGGTGTGCGGCATCGTCTCCAGTCCCAGCCCCGCGACGATCTCATCGCTCAGCGGGCGGCGGGCCTTGGCGCACAGACGCCGGACGCGGGCGGGCGTGTCATCGCCTGCCAGCGTGGTCAGGTCCATGCAGGCAATGGCATTCAGCAGCCAGGCCGCCTGATGCGCGCCCTTGAGCGAGCGCCGCAGGACCAATGACGCGGCGCGGCGTTCGGTTGCAGGGCGGTTCACGGGCGCGAACAGGCTTGTGTCGAGTGGTGCACCGGGGTTGCGGGGATGGGTCATCTCGATCTCATCTGGAAAGACATCGCCACACTATGCGCGACAGGCAGGCCGATGGGCAATCCCTGACACGACAGGTCAGAAGAAACACCCGAAACCTATCTTGACAAATTTTGTCGGATTTATTATCCGAGTGTTCTTGTAGGGATTTGGCGGGCACTCCGAAAGCGAAGCGCCAGACGCGCGGCACCGGGACCCTGACCCTGCATGACTCTGTAACCGTCCCAAGGGGTGACACCATGAGCTTTCTTCGCAACTCTGTCATTGCACTGGCCGCCTTTGCCGCAACCCCCACTCTGGCCGATCTGACGCTCTATTCCGGGCGCGGTGAAACGCTGGTCGCGCCGATCATCGAGGCCTTCACGGCCCGGACCGGCATCACCGTCAATGTGCGCTACGCGGGCACCGCCGAACTCGCTGTACTGCTGCAGGAAGAAGGCGATGCATCGCCTGCCGACCTGTATTGGGCACAGGATGCCGCCGCACTTGGTGCCGTGGTCGATCTCTTTGCCCCCTTGCCCGAGGAACTGGTCGCCAATGTCCCCGCAGCATACCGCGACAGTGAAAACCGTTGGGTTGCCACATCCGGCCGGGGCCGCGTGCTGGCCTATTCGACCGAACGTGTCAGCGAAGACGAACTGCCCGCGTCGATCTTCGATCTGACCGACCCGAAATGGAATGGCCGCATCGCGCTGCCTGCGACCAATGGGTCTTTTCTGGCCCATGTGACCGCGATGCGCGTCATCCACGGCGATGACGCAACTGCGGAATGGCTGGCAGGCATCAAGGCCAATGCGCCTGTCGCCGTGCGCAACAACACTGCCGCCATTCAGGCCATTGGCGACGGCGAGGCCGATATTGCCGTGACCAATAACTACTACCTCGTGCGGTTCCTGCAGCGCGATGCGGACTTCCCCGTCACGCAGACCCTGTTCGCCACCGAGGGCGATATCGGCAATCTGCTGCTGGTCGCGGGCATGGGTGTGCTGAGCAGCTCGAGCCAGCAGGAAGACGCGCAAGCCTTCATCGAATTCCTGCTCTCGCCCGCCGCACAGCAGTTCTTCACCGGCGAAGTGTCGGAATTCCCGATCATTCCCGGCATGATCGTCACCCGGCAGGATATCAACCTTGACGATGTCATCCGTGTTGCGCCAGAAGTCGATCTGAACACGATTGGCGATCTGGAAGGCACGCTTGAGATGATCCGCACCGCAGGGCTGCTTTGAGCCTGAGCACCACGATAACGACACCGGGCCTGTGGCGCATGCCACGGGCAAGGGTGATCTTCTCGGCCCTCGGTCTGATGATCGGGGGCCTGATGGTCTTGCCGCTTATCTGGCTGGTGATGCGCGCGGCGCAGGCTGATTCGGCGCAGGTGATCGACATGTTCACCCGCCCGCGCACACTGCAACTCCTGATCAATACGATGCTGCTGGTGGTCTGCACATTGGCGCTGGCAACCGCGATGGCGCTGCCGCTGGCATGGCTGGTCAGCCGCACCAATCTGCGCGGGCGCAGGCTGATCAACATTCTGGCGGTGATCCCGCTGGCGGTGCCCGGCTATGTGATGGCCTATGCGCTGATCGGGCTGTCGGGCAATTTCGGTTTCATGAACCAGGTCTTCGGCTTTACCATCCCGCGTCTGCAAGGGCTGACGGGGGCTACGCTGGCGCTGGCGCTCTATACGTTTCCCTATATCTACCTGAATCTGCGCGCGGCCTTTGCCGGGCTGGACCAGTCGCTTGAAGAGGCCGCCCGCGCCCTTGGCGCGACCCCGCGCGAAGTGTTCTTCCGCGTCACGCTTCCCCATCTGATGCCCGCGCTGATGGCGGGCTGGCTGGTGGTGGGGCTGTATGTCATCGGGGATTTCGGTGCCGTGGCGCTGATGCGCTACGAGGTGTTCAGCTACGCGATCTACCTGCAGTATTCCGCCATGTTCGACCGGGTCTATGCAGCCTGGCTGGCGCTGATGCTGATTGCCATCGCGCTCTCGGTCGTGTGGTGGGAAAGCCGGTTGCGCGAAGACGCGCATTATGCTCGCACCGGTTCCGGCACCGGGACCGGACGGCGGCGTCTGGTATTGCCGGCTGCGGGGCATGTCGTGGGATGGGGTCTTGTCGGTCTGGTGGTGCTGGCCTCGATCGGCCTGCCGGTTGCTGTGCTGAGCTTCTGGATGGTGCGGCTGGATGACCTGCCCTCGGTCTTGCCTGCCCTGATGCGTGCGTTTTCGCAATCACTGTCGGTGGCCGTGCCCTCCGCGCTGATGGCCGCGACAATGGCGCTGCCGGTCGCGGTGCTTGCGGTGCGCTATCCCTCGCCGCTTTCGACCTTCATCAATCGCCTCGCCTTCATCGGCTATGCCGTGCCCGCGCTGGCCTTTGCGCTGGCCTTCGTGTTCTTCTCGCTCAATGCCGCGCGCTTCCTGTATCAGACACATCTTCTGCTAGTGACCGTCTACGCCCTCAGCTTTCTTGCGCTGGCGCTGGGGCCGATCCGCTCTGCGCTCTATCAGGCACGTCCGTCGGTCGAGGAAGCCGCCCGCGCCCTTGGCCATGGTCCGTTTTCGGTCTTTGCCCGCGTGACCCTTCCCACCATCCGCCCCGGCGTGGTTGCAGGCATGGTGCTGGTTTTCGTGATCGCCATGAAGGAACTTCCGATCGCCTTCCTGCTGGCACCCACGGGCTTTCGCCCGCTGTCGATCACCATGTTCTCGCGCACATCCGAGGGCATGCTGATGGAAGCCGCGCCCTATGCCGCCGCCATCATGGTGTTTTCGGCCCTTTTCGTGGGCGTGATTTTGCGGCATGACAGAAAGGCCGAGTGAAACACTCAACGGACAGATGACCGCAACACCCAAGATCCTCAGCTTCAAGATGCCCGCAGAGGCCACCCCGCTGGGTTTTCGCCCCAGGCGGGCGCAGACACTGCTCGAGGTCAAGGGCCTGCGCAAGCACTTCACCCAAGGCGACACCCCAGCCGTGGCGGGGGTCAGCTTCGATCTGGGTGAAGGCGAAATGCTGGCGCTTCTGGGCCCCTCGGGCTGCGGGAAAACCACCACGCTGCGCATGATCGGCGGGTTCGAGACTCCCGACGATGGCCAGATCCTGCTGCGGGGACGCAACATCACGCGGCTGCCGCCCGAGGCGCGCGGAATCGGCTTCGTGTTTCAGGATTATGCGCTCTTTCCCCATCTCGACGTCCTGGCAAACGTGAAATTCGGCCTGCGCAAGCTGCCGCGTGTCGCTGCGGAACTGCGTGCGCGCGAGATGCTGGCGCTGGTCGGGCTGTCAGGGCTTGAGGAACGCAAGCCGCACGAGCTTTCCGGCGGGCAGCAGCAGCGTGTCGCACTGGCGCGCACTCTGGCGGTCGCCCCGCCGCTGGTACTGATGGACGAGCCTTTCTCGAATCTCGACGCCGCCATGCGGGTCGAGACGCGGCAGGAAGTTCGCAAGCTTCTGAAAAGCTCTGGCTCGGCCGGGATTCTGGTCACGCATGACCAGGAAGAGGCGATGGCCGTCGCCGACCGCATTGCCGTGATGGAGAATGGGCGCGTGGTCCAGATCGGCACACCGGACGAGATCTATCGCAATCCGGTCTCGGCCTTCGTGGCGTCGTTTCTCGGACGGTCGAACATCCTGCCTGGCACCGCCTCGGGAATGGTGGTCAAGACTGAATTCGGCAACCTGCCGCTCTCGCGCGCGGCCAATGGCGCGGTCTCGCTTTCGGTGCGCCCCGAACAGATCATGCTCGAGGCGGACCCGCAGGGACCGGCCTCGGTCGTCGGGCGCGAGTTTCGCGGGCATGACCAGCTCTACTGGGTGCAGGAGGGCGAGCGCTGCATGCTCGTGATTTCGGGCGCCGGGGCTGCCTTCGAGGTCGGAAGCCGCGTGCGGCTGCGGATCTGCGATTGCGTGGTGCCGCTGGGCTGAACAGTGGCGTGCCCATCAGGGGGGCGCCACGCTGCGGTCGACCCCGGCATCCAGCGTCGCCGCAAGGACGTCCAGAGCGTAGCGCAGCGCCGGCAGCGCGCTGCATATCCCGGGTCCATCCGGTGCGAAAGTCGCGATAAGCGCATGCCCGCCCGGCCCGAGGCAGGAGGTCGGCCGCGCAACAGGCGTGCCGGTCGTCCGGGGGTCGTCAAGGAAATCGAACACTGCGCGATCATGCCGGATGTTGCACCACCGCACGGGCCTTCACCGCCTCACATCGGCCGCGCTCCACTCGATCATCCAGGCGAAGGTGTCACCTTGGGCGTGGTGCGGGACATGTCCGGCAACGCGACAGCATAAGGCCCCGGTGCCCGCAGATGGTCCATGAAGCGCGCTGTCCCTGCACTGATGTCGATGACAGAAACCCAGGATGTCAGACCGGCCAGAGCAGCATCGCAGGCAAAACCACCGGGCCCTCGTGATGCCAGTTCGACCCGGTTTCGGCTTTCGGGCCGCAGGCAGCTTCCCCATGCGCCCTGATGCGCAGTCTGTTTCCTGCAGGTGCCTGACCTTGCGCTGTCACGGGCTGACAGGCGCATGGCATTGATGGAGGGAACGGCGCCCAGACCAAGCCTCCGGTAACAAGAGCCTCACTTTCGCCAGGGGCTGGGTCGATACCGGCTCTTGCGCGTGACCCTGGGGATGGAGGTTCTTGCGAAATCATAGCGCGCCTCGGGGTGCGGCGGATGGCCGTCATGCACGACCCAGAAGGCTCGTCCGCCAAGTTTGCGCCAGACCGGCAGGCACAGGATCACCCCGGCAACGAAGCCACCCGCATGCGCCCAGTAGGCCACTCCCGCTTCGTCTGCAGGCGCGCTGAGACCCCCCAGAACCTGCAGCACGAACCAGCTGCCCAGCACCAACCAGGCCGGAATCGGGATGACGCGGAAGATCACGATCAGGAACAGGAACATGTCGACACGCGCGCGCGGGTAAAGCAGCAGGTATCCGCCCAGCACCCCGGCAATCGCGCCCGAAGCCCCCACCATCGGAATCATCGAATAGGGCTCGGCCACATATTGCAGCCCGGCTGCGGCAAGCCCGCAGATGAGATAGAAGGCAAGGAATTTCCAGTGCCCCCAGACCTCTTCCATGTTGTCGCCAAAGATCCACAGGAACAGCATGTTCGAACCCAGATGGATTATGTCACCATGCAGGAACTGGTGCGAGACAAGCGTGGCATAGCCTTCCCCATGGCTCAAGCGAATGGGCAGCATCCCCCATTCGCCAAAGAAGCGCATCAGGGCATGATCATCCGAGAACAAGGGGAAATAGAGGATGAAGACGAACACATTCGCAGCCAGCAGCGCATAGGTCACATAGGGGCGCTTGCTGGACGGGTTGTGGTCGCGGATGGGTATCAGCATGATCTCGGGGGCCGTCTCTGGGCGCATGCGGTCCGGGGCAGGCCTGCGGGCGCTGGCCCCGCTTGGGGCGGAGTGGCGCAATTTCCACGGCGCCCTTTGACCAGATCAAGGGCGCCGTGCAGGACTCTCATGAAACGTGCGGCCGCAGGGTCAGTCGGCTGTCAGCAGAGGCGGCTTGTTGCCCGAGATACGCTTGGCGTCGGGGCCCTCGATATCAAGCGCCAGTTCACCATCGCGCAGGCGCACATGCACGACACCCCCCTTGGCCAGCTTGCCGAACAGCAGTTCCTCGGCGAGCGGCTTCTTGATATGCTCCTGGATGACGCGGGCAAGCGGACGGGCGCCCATCTTGTCATCATAGCCTTTTTCGGCCAGCCAGGCTGCGGCATCCTCGCTCAGATCGATGGTGACATTGCGATCCAGCAGTTGCGCCTCGAGTTGCAGGACGAATTTCTCGACAACACGCATGATCACCGATTGCGGCAGCGGCGCGAAGCTGATCACCGCGTCAAGACGGTTGCGGAACTCGGGGGTGAAGGTGCGCTCAATGGCGGCCGTGTCCTCGCCCTCGCGCCGGTCGCGGTTGAAACCTATGGCGGCTTTCGCCTGCTCCGCCGCACCCGCATTCGAGGTCATGATCAGGATCACGTTGCGGAAGTTCACGGTCCGGCCATTGTGGTCGGTAAGCTGCCCGTGATCCATCACCTGCAGGAGGATGTTGTAGACATCCGGATGGGCTTTCTCGATTTCATCGAGCAGCAGCACGCAATGCGGGTGCTGGTCCACGCCATCGGTCAGCAGCCCGCCCTGGTCGAACCCGACATAGCCCGGAGGCGCGCCGATAAGCCGCGAGACCGCGTGTTTCTCCATGTACTCCGACATGTCGAAGCGCAGCAGTTCCACACCGAGCGAGTCGGCAAGCTGCTTGGCAACCTCGGTCTTGCCCACGCCGGTCGGCCCGGCGAACAGATAGTTGCCGATGGGCTTTTCAGGCTCGCGCAGGCCCGCGCGGGCAAGCTTGATGGCCGAGGACAACGCCTCGATGGCCTTGTCCTGCCCGAAGACAACGCGCTTGAGCGTGGCTTCCAGGTCGCGCAGCATTTCCGAGTCGTCCTTGGAGACGTTCTTGGGCGGGATGCGGGCAATCTTGGCCACCACGGCCTCGATCTCTTTCGGGCCGATGGTCTTGCGCCGCTTGGCTTCGGTCAGCAGATGCTGCGCCGCCCCGGCCTCGTCGATGACATCGATGGCCTTGTCGGGCAGCTTGCGATCGTTGATGTAGCGCGCCGAAAGCTCCACGGCCGTCTTGATCGCGTCATTGGTGTAGCGGATCTCGTGATGCTGCTCGAAATAGGGCTTAAGCCCCATAAGGATCTTGATCGAATCCTCGACCGTCGGCTCCACCACGTCGATCTTCTGGAAGCGCCGCGACAGCGCGCGGTCCTTCTCGAAATGCTGGCGGAATTCCTTGTAGGTGGTCGATCCCATGCAGCGCAGCTTGCCGCCCTGAAGCGCTGGCTTGAGCAGATTGGAAGCATCCATTGCACCGCCCGAGGTGGCGCCAGCACCGATCACGGTGTGAATCTCGTCGATGAACAGGACGGCGTCAGGGTGATCCTCAAGTTCCTGCACGACCGATTTCAGCCGTTCCTCGAAATCGCCACGATACCGGGTGCCCGCCAGCAGCGCACCCATGTCGAGCGAGAAGATGGTGGAATGGGCAAGAATCTCGGGGGTATCGCCCTCGACGATCTTCTTGGCCAGACCCTCGGCAATCGCGGTCTTGCCCACGCCCGGATCGCCCACCAGAAGCGGGTTGTTCTTGCGGCGGCGGCACAACACCTGGATGCAGCGCTCGACCTCGGAGGCGCGACCGATCAGCGGGTCGACATCGCCCTTGCGGGCCTTGGCATTGAGGTCAACGCAATACTTGCCAAGCGCGGTTTCCTTCGCCTTCTCGTCCGATTTTCCGGGTTGCTCAGCCTCTTCCTCATCCGCGCCGGTAACCGGACGGGACTCGGAATACTTGGAGTTCTTGGCAACACCATGGGCAATGAAATTCACCGCGTCATAGCGCGTCATGTCCTGCTCCTGCAGGAAATAGGCCGCGTTCGACTCGCGCTCGGCAAAGATGGCGACCAGCACGTTGGCCCCTGTCACCTCGTTGCGGCCGGAACTCTGGACATGTATCGCCGCGCGCTGGATCACGCGCTGGAAGGCCGCGGTCGGAACGGCCTCGGACCCTTCGATATCCGTGACCAGCGAGGCGAGTTCTTCCTCGATGAATTCCTGCAGGGTCTTGCGCAACTCATCAAGATCGACATTGCAGGCGAGCATCACGCGGCTCGCATCGGGCTCGTCGATCAGGGCGAGCAGCAGATGTTCCAAAGTCGCGAATTCGTGCCGACGGGCGTTGGCGAGCGCCAGGGCACCGTGGATGGATTGCTCCAGTGTGGTCGAGAAACTTGGCACGTCAGACGCTCCTGTTTTGGTGGTCCTGGGGTCGCCCCGTCCGACCAGTGTCGCCTCATAATCTTAAACTTCGGTTTTATTTACCGGGCTTCAAGATTTTTTTCGTCAACTTTGCAGGATCAACCGGGTTCTGGCAAGAAAACTTGACGGCTGCCCGCATTTTGCACGCTCAGAATGTGTCCTTCAGGCCGCGCAGCCGGGCAAAGACGAGGCGGTCTTCCTCGCCCGGCATGCCGTGTCGGTCCTTGAGGTAATCCAGACCTGCGCGAAGGAAAGGGTTCGTCGCCTTTTCCACGCCCAGCGGGACAACGGCCATGGGCCGGTCGGCCGCACGATCCTCGTCCATCTGCGCGATGCGCGCATGCAGGTCGGGATTGTCCGGATCGACACTGAGCGCGAAGGCCGCGTTGCCCTTGCTGTAGTCGTGGCCGGAACAGATCAGCGTGTCATCAGGCAGCGCCATGAACTTGCTCAGGCTGTCCCACATCTGGTCGGCAGTCCCCTCGAAAAGCCGCCCGCAGCCCAGCGCCATCAGGCTGTCGGCCGTAAAGGCAAGACGACTGTCGGGGAAATGAAAGGCAATATGACCGATGGTATGGCCGGGCACATCGATCACCGTGGCCCGCGCGTTGCCCAGTGTGACGCTGTCGCCCTCGCACAGGCTGTGGTCAAGAGCAGGCAGTCGGTGAGCATCGGCGGCCGCACCCCAGACCCGGGCACCCGTGGCGGCGCGCAGCGCGTCCACGCCCTGAATGTGGTCGTCATGGTGATGCGTGACGAGAATGTCGGTCAGTTTCCAGCCACGCTCGGCCAGTGCAGCCTGGACCGGTGCGACCTCGGGGACATCGACGACGGCGGTGCGACCGGTCTCTGGGTCATGGACGAGATAGGCGTAATTGTCGCTCAGGCAGGGGACAGCCTGCATCTCCAAAGGCATGGTGTTTTCCTTGCATTGCGATACACTCTCCCCAATCTGGGCCATAAGGCTGCACTCTGCAACCGGCAGGACGGAAACCGACGGAAGAGAATGCATCAGGACGTCTGCGATCTGCGCGATTTCTACTACACGACCTCGCTGGGCCGGGCGGCACAGAAGGCGATGCGCGACCGGTTTCGCGCGGCCTGGCCCTCGGTGGAGCGGCTGTCAGTGGTGGGGTTCGGTTTCGCGTGCCCGCTGCTGCGCCCCTGTCTGGGCGAGGCGCGGCGCGTGCTCGCGCTGATGCCTGCGCAGCAGGGCGTGATGCACTGGCCTGCGGAGATGCCCAACCATTCGGTACTTGTGGAGGAAACAAGCTGGCCGCTGGCGACGGATTCGATCGACCGGCTGGTGGTGCTGCACGGGATCGAAACCTCGGAACGCCCTGCGGCGCTGATGGAGGAGGCCGCGCGCGTGCTCAGGATCGGCGCAAAGGTCATGCTGATCCTGCCCAACCGCTCGGGGCTCTGGGCGCGCCGGGATGGCACGCCCTTTGCGCTTGGTCGGCCCTATTCGCTGGGCCAGGTCGAGACGCTGTGCAAGGAACACGGATTCGAGGTGGACGACCATTCGGCGGCGCTGTTCTTTCCGCCGCACGACCGCACGAGCTGGCTGCGATGGGCGATGGTGATGGAAGGGCTGGGACAGAAGCTGTCGCGCTACCACGCGGGCGGGGTGCTGCTGGTCGAGGCGACGCGCGTGGCTGACACGCCGCGGCCTTCGGGGCTTGCCGTGGACGAGCGCAAGCCGCTGCGCATTCTCGACCCCGTGCGCGCCTCTGGCGCGCGCCCGGCATGGCGGGCAGAGAACATCGAAAAACGGCGCTGATGCCCGCGCTTGACCGGGGAATCAGCGTCGCCCACGGCGTTGCGGCATGTCCATATGGCCGTGCGACGGCGACAGGCGATCACAACGCGGACGGGAATGATAGCGCAAGCCTGAGGCAGTTTGCCGCAGCGGGCCTGCCAAAAGGTCGCGCCTTTCACACAAAGCCGCGACCTTGGCGGTTGCAGCAATGAAAACCCTCTGCTAAACCCGCGCCGATTTCACATGCCGCGTCACTAGTCGCATTCATGGCACCGGGCCGGCGCGAGGCTCTTGTGCAAACCAGATGGAAGGGTGGACGTGTCCGAACCAGCTTCGATCTCTTCGGGCATTGCAAAACGCTATGCCACGGCCATTTTTGAACTGGCCAGGGAAACCAAGTCTCTCAAATCGCTGGAAACCGATGTCACGGCGCTGGATGGCGCCCTGAACATCAGCGAAGACCTGCGGGGGCTGATTGCCTCGCCGGTCTATACGCGCGACCAGGTCTCCCGTGCAATCACGGCGCTTGCGACCAAGATGGGGTTGTCGCAGGCCGTGACCGGGGCGCTGGGACTGATGGCGCAGAAGCGCCGCCTGTTCGCGCTGCCGCAGGTGCTTGTCGCCCTGCGTGCGCTGATCGCGCAGGAAAAGGGCGAAGTCACCGCCGAGGTGACTTCCGCCAAGCCGCTGAGCAAGGCACAGGAAACCGAGATTGCCAGCACGCTGAAGGCGCGGGTTGGCAAGGAGATCAATCTGAAACTGGCCGTCGATGAAAGCCTCATTGGCGGTCTTGTCATCAAGGTGGGCTCGCAAATGATCGACAGCTCGATCCGCGCGCAGCTCGCGGCCCTCAAGAACAGCATGAAAGAGGTCGGATAAATGGGTATCCAAGCTGCTGAGATTTCTGCGATCCTCAAGGAGCAGATCAAGAACTTCGGACAGGATGTCGAAGTCAGCGAAGTGGGCCGCGTGCTCTCGGTCGGCGACGGGATTGCCCGTGTCCATGGCCTCGACAATGTGCAGGCCGGCGAGATGGTCGAGTTTCCCGGCGGCGTTCGCGGCATGGCTCTGAACCTCGAAATGGACAATGTCGGTATCGTGATCTTCGGCGACGACCGGGGCATCAAGGAAGGCGACACCGTCAAACGCACCAAGTCTATCGTGGACGTTCCGGTGGGCGACGAATTGCTGGGCCGTGTTGTGGACGGTCTGGGCAACCCGATCGACGGCAAGGGCGAGATCAAGACATCGAAGCGCTCGGTCGCAGACGTGAAAGCCCCCGGCATCATCCCGCGCAAATCGGTTCACGAGCCGATGGCGACGGGCCTCAAGTCGGTGGATGCGATGATCCCGATTGGCCGTGGCCAGCGCGAATTGATCATTGGCGACCGCCAGACCGGCAAGACGGCCGTGGCGCTGGATACGATCCTGAACCAGAAAAGCTATAACGACGCGGCGGGCGATGACGAATACAAGAAACTGTATTGCGTCTATGTCGCGATCGGGCAGAAACGCTCGACTGTGGCGCAGTTGGTGAAGAAGCTCGAAGAAACCGGCGCGATCGAATATTCGATCGTGGTGGCCGCGACCGCATCCGACCCTGCACCGATGCAGTTCCTTGCCCCCTATGCGGCAACCGCCATGGCCGAGCATTTCCGCGACAATGGTCGCCATGCGCTGATTATCTATGACGACCTGTCCAAGCAGGCCGTGGCTTATCGCCAGATGTCGCTGCTGCTGCGCCGCCCGCCGGGGCGCGAGGCCTATCCGGGCGACGTGTTCTACCTGCACTCGCGCCTGCTGGAACGCTCGGCCAAACTCAACGAGGATCATGGCGCAGGCTCGCTGACCGCGCTGCCGATCATCGAAACGCAAGGCGGCGACGTGTCGGCCTTCATCCCGACCAACGTGATCTCGATCACCGACGGGCAGATCTTCCTCGAAACCGAATTGTTTTATCAGGGCATCCGTCCGGCCGTGAACACCGGTCTGTCGGTGTCGCGTGTGGGCTCTTCCGCCCAGACCGATGCAATGAAATCCGTGGCAGGCCCGGTCAAGCTGGAACTGGCGCAATACCGCGAGATGGCCGCCTTCGCGCAGTTCGGCTCTGACCTCGACGCCTCGACCCAACGCCTGCTGAACCGGGGCGCGCGTCTGACCGAGCTGATGAAACAGGCGCAATATTCGCCCATGACCAATGCCGAGATCGTCTGTGTGATCTTTGCGGGCACCCAAGGCTATCTGGACAAGATTGCTGTCAAGGATGTGGGCCGTTTCGAGAAAGGCTTGCTGGCGCATCTGCGCGGCAAGCACAAGGCCTTGCTCGACGACATCACCAACAACGACCGCAAGGTGAAGGGCGAGTTGGAAGACAAAATCCGCGCGGCACTCGACGAATTCGCGAAAGATTTCGCCTGAGGGCGGTGAGAGGAACAGCGCATGCCAAGCCTCAAGGACCTCAAGAACCGGATCGGAAGCGTCAAGTCGACGCGGAAGATCACCAAGGCCATGCAGATGGTCGCGGCGGCCAAGCTCCGCCGCGCCCAGGAAGCGGCCGAAGCCGCCCGCCCCTATGCCGAGAAACTGGCTGATGTGGTCAACGGGCTTGCTGTCTCGGTTGCGGAGTCTCCCACCGCGCCCAAGCTGCTGACTGGCACCGGCAGCGACCGGACCCATCTGCTGGTGGTGATGACCGCCGAGCGCGGCCTGTGCGGCGGCTTCAACTCGTCGATCGTGAAGGTCGCGCGCTACCGTGCCGAAAAGCTGCTTGGGCAAGGCAAGACCGTCAAGATCCTTACGGTCGGCAAGAAAGGCCGCGAGCAGTTGCGCCGCGACCTTGGCGCGCATCTGGTCGGCCATGTCGATCTGAGCGAGGTGAAGCGCGTGGGCTACGAGAATGCCGCTAATATCTCGAAAAAGGTCTTCGAGATGTTCGATGCCGGCGAGTTCGATGTCGCGACGATCTTCTACAACCGCTTCGAGTCCGTGATCAGCCAGGTGCCCACGCCGCGCCAGATCATCCCGGCCGAAGTGCCCGAAGGGGCCGGGAGCAACACGCTCTACGAATACGAGCCCTCGGAAGAAGCGATTCTCGCTGACCTGCTGCCGCGCGCGGTGACCACGCAGATCTTCACCGCCCTTCTGGAAAACGCCGCCTCCGAGCAGGGCGCGCGCATGTCCGCAATGGACAATGCGACCCGCAACGCAGGCGACATGATCGACCGTCTGACCATCCAGTACAACCGCTCGCGTCAGGCCGCGATCACCAAAGAGCTTATCGAGATCATTTCGGGCGCAGAGGCGCTCTAGAGAACCCGGAGAGAGATGAACATGGCAACCAAAGGCAAGATCACGCAGGTCATCGGCGCCGTCGTGGACGTGCAGTTCGACGGCGAACTGCCGCCGATCCTGAACGCGCTGGAAACCGACAACAACGGCAAGCGCCTCGTGCTGGAAGTGGCACAGCATCTGGGCGAGAACACCGTGCGCACCATCGCGATGGACGCGACCGAAGGTCTGGTCCGTGGTCAGGAAGTCGGCGACACTGGCGAGCCGATCATGGTTCCCGTGGGCGACGCGACGCTGGGCCGCATCCTGAACGTGGTGGGCGAACCGGTCGATGAAGGCGCCCCCATCGAGGGTGCCGAGCGCCGCGCGATCCACCAGCCTGCTCCCGGCTTTGCCGAGCAGTCCACGGAATCGGAAATCCTCGTGACGGGGATCAAGGTCATCGACCTGCTGGCCCCCTACTCCAAGGGCGGCAAGATCGGCCTGTTTGGCGGTGCCGGCGTGGGCAAGACGGTTCTGATCATGGAACTGATCAACAACATCGCCAAGGTGCACTCGGGCTATTCCGTGTTCGCCGGTGTCGGTGAGCGCACGCGCGAAGGCAACGACCTCTATCACGAGATGATGGATTCGGGCGTCATCAATATCGACAACCTGTCGGAATCCAAGGTGGCACTGGTCTATGGCCAGATGAACGAGCCTCCCGGAGCGCGTGCCCGCGTCGCCCTGACCGGCCTGACGCTGGCCGAGCAGTTCCGTGACCAGTCGGGGACCGACGTTCTGTTCTTCGTGGACAACATCTTCCGCTTCACCCAGGCAGGGTCGGAAGTGTCCGCCCTTCTGGGCCGCATTCCTTCGGCCGTGGGTTACCAGCCGACGCTGGCGACCGACATGGGCGCGCTGCAGGAACGCATCACCTCGACCAAGGCTGGCTCGATCACCTCGGTGCAGGCGATCTATGTGCCTGCGGATGACCTGACCGACCCTGCGCCGGCAACCTCGTTTGCGCACCTTGACGCGACCACCGTGCTGTCGCGCGCCATCTCGGAACTGGGCATCTACCCGGCCGTGGACCCGCTCGACAGTAACTCGCGCCTGATGGACGCAACCTATATCGGGGAAGAGCATTATCAGGTGGCGCGCGACGTGCAGGGTATCCTGCAGCGCTACAAGTCGCTTCAGGACATCATTGCCATCCTCGGCATGGACGAATTGAGCGAGGACGACAAACTGACCGTGGCCCGCGCGCGCAAGATCCAGCGTTTTCTGTCGCAACCCTTCGACGTGGCCAAGGTCTTCACCGGCTCGGACGGCATTCAGGTGCCGCTGGAAAAGACCATCGCCTCGTTCAAGGCCGTGGTTGCAGGCGAGTATGACCACCTGCCCGAAGCCGCCTTCTACATGGTGGGCGACATTGATGACGTGATCGCGAAAGCCGAGCGTCTGGCCGCTGCGGCCTGAGGAGGGCCTGATGGCTGAAATGATGCAATTCGACCTCGTCAGCCCCGAGCGCAAGCTTGCCTCGGGTCCGGTCCGGTCCGTGCAGATCCCGGGTGCCGATGGCGACATGACGGCCATGCCCCAACATGCGCCCATGATCACCACGCTTCGCCCCGGTATCCTTGTCACTGACGGGACCGAGGGCGAGACGCGCTATGTCGTGACGGGCGGCTTTGCCGAGATCACGCCGCAGGCAACCTCGGTTCTGGCCGAGCGCGCCTATGGGGCCGATGCTGAAGGGCGCGCCGCACTCGAAGCGATCCTGGCCGAGACGCGGACCAGGGCGGCAACGCTGTCGGGGCCTGAGAAGGACGCACTCGACAAGGTCGCGGATGACCTCGCCCGCACGATCGACACGATCCGCTGACGATAGACCCGGAAAACCCGAAGGCGCCCCGCTCCGCAAGCGGGGCGCCTTTCGCTTTCACCAGC
>SKYA01000050.1 GCA_007128135.1 Paracoccaceae bacterium
AAGGCGGATATCACCATCGAGCACGGTGACAGTATTCGGGCTAAGCTGCGGCATGTGACGTGTTCAGACTTCCCTTCTGTTGTGTCGAGCGCAGCGAGCAAATCGCTTCACTATGGCGGACAAAGCGTCTCCAATCACTATGGCCCACATAGCGATTCTACGCTGGGATGCGTTTCAATGCGACTGAAAAAGTGTGCAACGACTGTGCTACGGGTGCGATTGACGCCGCATTCGACTAAGTTGTTGTTTTTAAGGGGATTTTGGTAGCGGAGGAGGGACTTGAACCCCCGACACGCGGATTATGATTCCGCTGCTCTAACCAACTGAGCTACTCCGCCACGCGACCTGCGTTTAGTGGAGCCGGGAAAAGGCGTCAAGCCCGGAATGGCGCCATGCGCGGTGTCGATCCTGTGCATTGCGCGGGCGGGCTCTGGCTTTCCGGCCCTTGTTCGCGGCGGGGTGCTCGCCTATAGGGCAGGAATGTCCCAGTCGCTACAAAACCCTCGCAATCTGCAGTCCGAAATCGCTCGGCGCCGTACCTTTGCGATCATCTCGCACCCGGATGCTGGCAAGACCACGCTGACCGAGAAATTCCTGCTTTTCGGCGGGGCGATCCAGATGGCGGGTCAGGTCCGGGCCAAGGGCGAGGCACGGCGGACGCGGTCGGACTTCATGCAGATGGAAAAGGACCGGGGCATCTCGGTCTCAGCCTCGGCCATGTCCTTTGACTTCGGGCAGTTTCGCTTCAACCTCGTAGATACGCCCGGCCACTCCGATTTCTCGGAGGATACTTATCGTACGCTGACCGCCGTGGATGCCGCGATCATGGTGATTGACGGGGCCAAGGGCGTCGAATCCCAGACCCGAAAGCTGTTCGAGGTCTGCCGTTTGCGCGACCTGCCGATCCTGACCTTCTGCAACAAGATGGATCGCGAGAGTCGGGAGACTTTCGATATCATCGACGAGATCCAGCAGAATCTGGCCATTGATGTCACCCCCGCAAGCTGGCCCATCGGTATGGGTTCGGATTTCCTTGGCTGTTATGACCTTTTGCGCGACCGGCTGGAACTGATGGACCGGGTCGACCGCAACAAGCGCGGGAAGTCCATCGTGCTCAACGGTCTGGATGACCCGGCGATGGAGGCACATGTGCCCGCCGGACTGCTGACGAAGCTGCGCGAAGAGGTGGAGATGGCGCGCGAGCTTCTGCCGCCGCTGGACGCGCAATCCGTGCTGGAGGGGCATCTGTCCCCGATCTGGTTCGGCTCGGCCATCAATTCCTTCGGGGTAAAGGAATTGATGGATGGTATTGCCGCCTATGCACCACAGCCGCAGGCGCAGAAGGCAGAATCACGCCAGATCGCACCGGACGAGGACAAGGTGACGGGCTTTGTGTTCAAGGTGCAGGCGAATATGGACCCCAAGCACCGTGACCGGGTGGCCTTTGTGCGGCTGGCCTCAGGGCATTTCGAGCGCGGCATGAAGCTGACGCATGTGCGCAGCAGGAAGCAGATGACCGTGGCCTCGCCCGTGCTGTTTCTGGCTGCCGACAGGGAACTCGCCGAGGAAGCCTGGGCGGGAGACATCATCGGCATCCCGAACCATGGTCAGCTACGCATCGGCGATGCATTGTCGGAAGGCGAGGTGCTGCGCTTTACCGGCATACCCTCGTTTGCGCCCGAACTGCTGCAAGCCTGCCGCGCGGGCGACCCGATGAAGGCCAAGCATCTGGACAAGGCGCTGATGCAGTTTGCCGAGGAAGGTGCCGCCAAGGTGTTCAAGCCGCAATACGGCTCGGGTTTCGTTGTCGGCGTCGTGGGCCAGTTGCAGTTCGAGGTTCTGGCCAGCCGGATCGAGCTGGAATACGGCCTGCCCGTGCGCTTCGAGCCCACACAGTTTACCTCGGCGCGCTGGGTGTCGGGTGAGAAGGCAGCGGTCGATGCCTTTGCGGCGGCCAACAAGCAGCATATGGCGCTGGACAGTGACGGTGACCCGGTCTTCATGACGCGGCTGCAATGGGACATTGACCGCGTTGCGCGGGATTATCCCGGCATCCGCCTGACTGCGACCAAGGAACTGCACGGGGCCTGAGCAGCGGGGCGCAGGCAGGGCCAGATCGCGGCATGGACAGGAGGCGTGGCGCTTCCCGCGCGCGTCCGCCCGCCAGATAGCCCTATTCTTCGGGTTTGCCGGACTGTGCAGCCAGATGCAGCGCCGTGTTCAGAACTTCCTCATCCCCGATGTGATTGGCAAGGATCAGGATCAGCCGCGCGTTCAGGGCATCGCTGTCGGGTTTGCCCAGCCCGTCATGGACGGCCATCAGCGTGGCATAGAAACGGTCGGGGTCATACAGGTTGCTGGTGAGCGTCAGGTCAGCCATGGGCCTCTCCTCTGGTCTGGCCGGTGGCCTGCGCAAGGGCCGCGTTCACGGCATCGGTGTCATGCTGCTTCCATCGGGCGCAGACATGCTGATCGGGGCGGATGAGATACACGGCAGACCCGTTCCCGCCGACGAAACGCCGGGCCAGTTCAGGCGCCTCGGCGCGGGTGGTCTGCAGACGCGTGATCCCCTCGATCCGAGCCGTGTCGGGAAGGTCCGCGTCGATGGCCAGCAGGGTGAACCCGCACCCGAGCCGATCAAGCAGCCAGCCGCCGTCCAGAGGTGCATCTGGCACGGGGGCACCGGGACGTGTGCGCGCCGGCAATCCCTCACAATCGGGGCCATTCAGCGGGCCATCATCATAGGTACAGGGCACCGAGAGACGGCCGGAATTGACCAGCGGGCGGGCAAAATCCTGCGTCTCGGCCAGGTCGAGCACAGCGTTTCGGAAGATGCGGCTCATCTCGGATTTGGGGGTGATGAATTCGGTTGAGCGGGTGGAATTGAGGATATTCTCATCCGCGCCATAAACCCGTTCCCAGTCATAGGTGTCGAGCAGCCAGCCGGGTGAGCTTCCCTCGATCACGCGGGCCAGTTTCCAGCACAGGTTGTCCACATCCTGAAGCCCCGAATTGGCCCCGCGTGCGCCAAACGGCGAGACCTGATGCGCGGCATCGCCTGCAAAGATCACGCGGCCATGGCGGAAGCGCTCCATCCGGCGGCACTGGAAGGTGTAGATCGACACCCATTCCAGCTCGAATTCCACCTCCTTGCCCAGCATTGCCTTGAGGCGGGGCATCACGCGCTCGGGCTGCTTTTCGGCCTCGCGGTCGATATCCCAGCCCAATTGCAGGTCGATCCGCCAGACATTGTCGGGTTGCTTGTGCAAGAGCGCCGACTGTCCCCGGTTGAAGGGCGGATCGAACCAGAACCAGCGCTCGGTCGGGAAGTCGGCCTGCATGATCACATCTGCAATCAGGAAATTGTCCTCGAAGACGCGGCCCACGAAATCCAGCCCCATCATGCGGCGCGTCGGAGAATTGGCCCCGTCGCAGGCAATCAGCCACTCTGCCTCGAGCGCATAGGGGCCTTCGGGCGTCTCGATCTCGAGGCGCACATGATCCGGGTGCGCCCCGATGGCCTCGACCCGGTTGCGGCCGCGGATCTCGAGCGGTGCGCCCTGCGCCGCGAGCGCCTTCGCGCGTTCGACCAGAAACTGCTCGAAGTAATATTGCTGCAGGTTAATGAAGGCCGGGCGTTTGTGGCCCTGTTCGGGCAGCAGGTGGAAATTGTAGATCTCGCGCTCATCGAAGAAGACGCGGCCCTGATCCCAGGTCACGCCCTTTTCGGTGGCAATGTCACCGCAGCCGAGGCGGTCGAGGATCTCGAGCGTGCGCTTGGCAAAACAGATCGCGCGCGACCCGAAACTCACGCGGTCATTCTCGTCCAGCACCACGACGGGCACGCCGCGCTGGGCAAGGTCGATCGCGGCTGCCAGCCCGACAGGACCGGCACCGATGATGATGACCTTGTGGCAAACGGGGCTGACCGCGTCCTGATCGCGGTGGCGCGCATAGGGGTAGAGGGGGCGCTCGAATATCTTGGTCATGTCCGTCTCTGTGCTGTTATGCCCTTGCGTCAACTTGCGGGCGGGCGCGACGCCGCGCGATGACTCAGATCAAGCCTGTCACCCCTGCAGGGCGTCCCACATCTCGAGATCGCGGGCGGCGGTCCAGATGCGCGGGGTGTCGATGCCGCGCGCCTCGTCATAGGCGCGGGCGACATTGAAGGGCAGACAGTGCTCGTAGATGGCGTAATCGGCGAATTTCGGATCGCAGGCGGCGCGCACGGCGTCCCAGGCCTGCTTGAGGCTGCCGCCACGGGCGGCAACCTGTGCTGCGGGGGCATAGGTAGAGGCGACGAAATCGCGCGTGTTCTCGATGGCCTTGTCCACCATCTCGCGCCCCATCAGCGCATCGCCCCGACCGGGCGCAATGGCATCGACCTCGAAGCCCTTGATCGCGTCGAGCGTGCGGCCCCAGTCGCTGAAATGCCCGTCGCCGCAATAGCAGGCAGAGTGATATTCGACGATATCGCCCGTGAACATGACATTTGCATCGGGCACATGGATGACGATATCGCCGGCTGTGTGCGCGCGGCCCAGATGCATCAGGTCCACGCGGCGATTGCCCAGATAGACCGCCATCCGGTCACGGAAGGTGGTGGTGGGCCAGGTCAGGCCGGGAATATCCTCGTGCCCCTGAAACAGGCGGGGGAAACGCTGGAACTCGCTGTCCCAGTCCTCCTGCCCGCGTTCGACCACCATGGCGCGGGCCGTATCGGACATGAGAATCTGCGGCGCATTGTAGGCCGAGGCGCCTAGCACCCGGACAGCGTGGTAATGCGTAAGCACCAGATGCGAGATCGGCTTGTCGGTGACCGAGCGGATGCAGTCGATGACCTTCTGTGCAAGCCGCGGCGTGGCCTGCGCCTCGATGACCATCACGCTGTCATCACCGATGATGATGCCGGAATTGGGGTCGCCCTCGGCGGTAAAGGCATAAAGCCCGCGCCCGATTTCGGTGAAGCTGGTCTGCTTCTCGCTCAGATCGCCTTGAGATGCGAATGCCTTGGCCATGAGACTGTCCTTCTGATGGAGCGCCGTGAAGCTGTTGTGGGTGCCTCCGGCGGGAGTATTTGGGGCAAGATGAAATTAGCGGGCGTATGGGTCTGCCAGTGCGGGAAGCAGCTTGCCCGCGCAGGGGCCGAAGCCGATACGGTAGCCATCGCCCTGTGCGGTGCCGCGAAGGGTGATGGTATCACCATCCTCCAGGAAGCTGCGGGTCTGGTTGCCCACCGGGATCGGTTCCTTGCCGCCCCAGCTCAGTTCCAGCAGGCTGCCACGGCTGTCCTTCGTAGGGCCTGAGATCGTGCCGGAGCCGAGCAGGTCGCCCACATTCATCGGGCAGCCGGACGTGGTGTGGTGGGCCAGTTGCTGGGCAGAGGAGTAGTACATCTCGCGGTAATTCGTGCGGGCGATGGTGGTCGGGCTGGCGCCTTCGGGGGTGAGGTCCACCTCCAGTGCGATGTCATAGAGCATGGGGCCGGGTTCTTCGAGATACGGCAGCAGCGCTACTTCGCGCGCGGGGCTGGCACAGCGGAAAGGCTCGAGCGCTGCGCGCATCACGATCCAGGGCGAAATGGTTGTCGCCGTGGCCTTGGCCTGAAAGGGGCCGAGCGGCTGGTATTCCCAGGCCTGTATATCGCGCGCCGACCAGTCGTTCAGCAGCACATAGCCAAAGATCATCGCGTCGGCCTCGGCCACTGTGACCGTGCCGTCGGAAGCCTGGCCCACGATGGCACCGAGTTCCAGTTCCAGGTCGAAGCGCGCGGACGGGGCGAAGCGCGGGCCGGGGTCGTTCGGGCCTTTCAGTTGCCCCCAGGGGCGGCGGATATCCGTGCCCGCGACCACCACCGAGGAGGCGCGGCCATTATAGCCGATGGGGATATGCAGCCAGTTGGGCGGCAACGCGTTCTCGGCCCCGCGGAACATGGTGCCGACATTTGTGGCATGGTGGCGCCCGGCGTAGAAATCGGTGAATTCCGATATGGCGAAGGGCAGATGAAGTTCGGCCCCGTCCATCGGATGGAGTAAGGAAGTGACGATGTCGCGCTCGGGGGCTCCCTCGCGCAGGAGTTCCTTCAGACGGTCGCGTAGCGCGGTCCATGCCTCCGGCCCCAGTTCCATCACTTCATTCCAGAACGGCAGGTCGAGCACGGGCGTGTCACCGAGTGTCAGCAGCCCGGCTTCTTCCAGACCGGTGGCGTCCAGGATCCGGTCCCCGATGGCTACGCCGCAGCGCTGGACGCCATCGGCGGTGAACACGCCCAGGGCCAGGTTGTTCAGGGGAAAGTCGGTCTCGGGGCTGTTTGCGCTCTCGATCCAGCTTCTTTCAAGCGGCATGGGTCCTCTCAGAACTCTATGGCCAGCCCGTCGCGGGCAAGCGTGAAGGGGCCATCCCAATGACCCTTGATGGCGGCGCGCCAATGTCCTTCGTTGAAGGCGGGGTCATCGGCGGGGATGAGGTGATAGAAGGCGAGATGTCTGACCTGCGCCTGTGTGGCGATGCTTGCGGCAGCCTCGGCCGTGGAGTGGCTGTTCGTCAGATGGGCGCGTAACCTGTCGCCCATGCCGGTCTTCGCGATGATCGCCTCCAGCCCCTCGGGCAGCATGGCCTCGTGCAGCAGAAGGTCGGCATTCAGGGCAAGTTCTGCAAGGGGGGAAAAGGGGGCCGTGTCGGATGACAGGCACAGGGTCTTGCCCTCGGCCTCCAGACGCAGGGCGAAGCAGTCGGTGACAGGCGGGTGCGGCACACGCAGGGCGCGCGCGCTTAGCGGGCCGATGGTCAACTGGCCCTCTTCCAGCACATGCAGGCGCACGAGGCTGTCAAGGGGCGGGCGGCCCTCATCCTCGACGCGCAGGCTGGAATCGTAAGCCATCGAGGCCATGAACCCCGCCCAGTAGTCACGCAGGCCTGCGGGCCCCCAGACCTCGACCGGGGTTTTCAACCCTGTGGTCCAGGCCGTGTGGATGAGCGGGCCGAGTTCCAGCACATGATCCGAATGCAGGTGCGTGATGACGATATGCGACAGGCGGCGCAGATCCATGCCGGCCTGGACCAGCCCGCGCGTCACTCCCAGCCCACAATCGACGACAAGCTGCATCGCGCCTATCTCGACCAGCAGCGCCGTGGGCATGGCCCCGCCCTGCCGGACGGCAGGGCCGCCCTTGGCACCAAGGATCACGACGCGCGGCATGGGGTTATTTCAGCCCCGGCGTGCCATCGAATTTCTTCTCTATGCCGTTCCAGCAGTCGATATAGTCATCCTGCAGGGGCGCCTCGCTGGCGGCAAAGGCGGTCAGGTGCTGCGGGAAGCGGGTCTCGAACATGAAGGACATGGTATTGTCGAGCTTCTCGGGCAGGAGATCGACGTTGGACGCACCCTCGAAGGCGTTGCGGTCGGGGCCATGGGGCAGCATCATGTTGTGGAGAGACATGCCACCGGGAACAAAGCCCTGCGGCTTTGCGTCATACTGACCATAGATGTTCCCCATCAACTCGGACATGATGTTCTTGTGATACCAGGGCGGACGGAAGGTATTCTCGGCCACCATCCAGCGCTCGCGGAACAGCACGAAGTCGATATTCGCCGTGCCGGGCACGCCCGAGGGGGCGGTGAGCACCGTGAAGATGGACGGGTCCGGGTGGTCGAACAGGATCGCGCCGACCGGGCAATAGGTGCGAAGGTCGTATTTGCAGGGCGCATAATTGCCGTGCCAGGCGACCACATCGAGCGGCGAATGGCCGATCTGGCATTGATGGAACTGGCCGCACCACTTGATGGTCAGGGTCGAGGAGGTTTCGCGGTCCTCATAGGCGGCAACGGGGGTCTTGAAGTCGCGCCGGTTGGCCATGCAGTTGGCGCCAATGGGGCCGCGGCCGGGAAGCTCGAATTTCTGGCCGTAATTCTCGCAGACAAAGCCGCGGGCCGGACCCTCGAGCACTTCGACACGGTAAACCAGTCCACGCGGGATGATGGCGATTTCCTTGGGCTCCAGGTCGATCACGCCAAGTTCGGTGCAGAAGCGCAACCGGCCTTCCTGCGGGACGACCAGAATCTCGCTGTCGGCCGAGAAGAAATAGGCGTCCTTCATCGACTCGGTGACAAGGTAGATATGGCTGGCCATGCCGACCTGCGTGTTTACGTCGCCCGCCGTGGTCATGGTGCGCATGCCGGTCAGCCATGTCAGCGCCTCGCCCGAATGCGGCACCGGGTCCCAGCGATACTGGCCAAGACTGATCACGTCGGGGTCCACATTGGGTGCGGATTTCCAGTAGGGCAGGTCGATCTTCGTGTAGCGGCCCGAATGCTTGACCGAAGGGCGGATGCGATAGCACCAGGTGCGCTCGTTCTGGTGGCTGGGCGCCGTGAAGGCAGTGCCGGTCAACTGTTCGCCATAAAGACCGTAATTGCATTTCTGGGGCGAGTTCATCCCCTGCGGGAGGGCGCCGGGCAGGGCCTCGGTCTCGAAATCATTGCCGAAGCCAGGCATGTAGCCTTCGTGCGGGCCTGAATGCGACGGCGCGCGGATCATTCCTTGCGGCAGGGCGTGATGGGTCATGGCAGGCTCCTCTCCCCGAACAGATGATTGCACTGTTATTGGTTGCATTTGCAACCATGTCAAGGTTATCTTCATGACACAAGCGACAGTGAAGGGGCACGGGGGTGATAAGGCTTTATGATTACTGGCGTTCCTCCTCGGCCTACCGGGTGCGGATCGGGCTGAATCTGCTCGGTCTCGCGCATGAGCGGGTCGAGGTCGATCTGCTGGCAGGCGATCAGGCGGGCCCGGCGAATCTGGCGCGCAACCCCCAGGGTGTGGTTCCAACGCTGGAAATCGACGGGCTGAGCCTGACCCAGTCGCTGGCCATTCTCGAATATCTCGACGAGACGCGCGTCGCGGGTTGGCTACCCGCCGATGCCGCCGGGCGCGCGCGGGTGCGCGCGCTGGCGATGGCCGTGGCGATGGAGATCCAGCCTGTATGCAATCTGCGCGTGGCGCGGGCTGCCATCGCGGCGTCGGGCGGCGCGCTCTCGCTGGAGGGCTGGATGCGCGCACATATCGCGCCCGGCCTCGCGGCCATCGAGACCATGCTCCAGACCCCAGCGATCGGGCGCTTCTGCCATGGCAACAGCATCACGCTGGCCGATATCTGCCTTGTGCCGCAGCTTTACAATGCCCAGCGCTGGGGCGTTGATTACCGACAGCATGCGAGAATTTCGGCCATCGAGGCGGCACTGTGCTCCCTGCCCGCATTTCGGGACGCGCATCCTGACCATGCAAGGCAATGACAGCACAGCGCCGATTGTGACACCCTGCGACGAAAGGGGAATGTGATGCGAGACGTGGACGGGTCCGGGTTCGATCTTGACGGGTTCCTGCCCTATCTGCTCAATCAGGCCGCCGAAGCCAGCAGCCATTCCTTTGCCGAGATCTACCGGCGCGACTATGGCATGACGCGCACACAGTGGCGGGTCATGGCCAATCTGGGCAGGTTCGGGTCCCTGTCGGCCAGTGACATCTGCCGCACTGCCCATATCGACAAGACCAAGGTCTCACGCGCGGTCGCGCAACTCGAGGGCTGGGGATACCTGACCCGCAGCAAGGTGGAAGCGGACAAGCGCCGGGAAATGCTGGCGCTGACTAGGGATGGTCAGGTCGTCTTTGCCAGGCTGGGTGCGCAGGCGCTGGCCTTTCAGGCCGAACTGGCGCAGCGACTGGGCGCCGAGCGTCTGGCCATGCTGGATACGCTGCTGCGCGATCTGATCAACCTGCATCGCAGCGCCGATGACGCGGGGCAATAGGTTCTGCCCATTGCGGCGTCTGCCCTTTCACGGCCATAAGCTCTGCCCATGCGCCTGCCGATAGATGACATCCTTCCCGACCTGAAAGCCGCGCTCGCGGCCCATGGCCGCGCCGTGCTGCAGGCCCCGCCCGGGGCAGGCAAGACCACGCGCGTTCCACTGGCACTGATGGAGCAGGTCACGGGCCGGATCGTCGTGCTCGAGCCGCGCCGCCTTGCGGCGCGGGCAGCAGCCGAACAGATGGCGCGGCTGCTGGGCGAGGAGGTGGGCGCACGGGTGGGCTATCGTATCCGGGGCGAGGCGGTCGTGTCGGACGCCACACAGGTGGAGGTCGTGACCGAAGGCATCCTGACACGGATGGTGCAGGCCGACCCCTCGCTGGAGGGTATCGGCGCGGTCGTTTTCGACGAGTTTCACGAGCGCTCGCTCCATGCCGATCTGGGGCTTGCCCTGACATGGGAGGCCCGCGAGGCCCTGCGGCCTGATCTCGCGGTGGTGGTGATGTCAGCGACACTCGATGCCGGCCCCGTGGCGGCGCTGATGGAGGATGCGCCCGTCCTGACCGCCGAGGGCCGCGCCTTTGCGGTCGGGACGCGCTGGCTCGACCGGCCGCGCAGCCCGGAGATGCGGTTCGAGACCGCGCTGGCCGAGCTGGTGCTGCGTGCGATGGACGAGGCCGAAGGCTCGGTGCTGGTATTTCTGCCGGGCGAGGGCGAGATCCGGCGCGTGGCATCCCTGCTCGAGGGGCGCGTTGGCGGGGCCAGCCTCCAGCCGCTCTTTGGGGCGCTGCCTTTCGCACAGCAGCGCGCGGCGATAGCGCCCTGTCCGAGCGGCGCGCGCAAGATCGTTCTGGCCACCTCGATCGCCGAGACCTCGCTGACCATCGAGGATATCCGCGTGGTGGTGGATGGCGGGCTTGCTCGCCGGGCGCGGTTCGACCCCGGCAGCGGCATGGCACGGCTGGTCACCGAGCGTGTGACCCGCGCCGAGGCCGAACAGCGCCGGGGCCGCGCCGGGCGGGTGGCAGAAGGGGTGTGCTACCGGATGTGGGCACGGGCCGAGGAGGGCGCACTCGCGGCCTTTGCGCCGCCCGAGATCGAACGCGCCGATCTGGCGGGGCTGGCGCTGGAACTGGCGCTCTGGGGGGGCGACGCCGGGCTGCGCTTCCTGACCCCGCCGCCCGAGGCGGCGCTTTCCGGGGGGCGCGCGCTGGCGCGCGCGCTGGGGGCGCTGGACGCGGCAGGTCGCATCACCGGGCACGGGCGCCGGATGGCGGCCCTTCCGCTGCACCCGCGGCTTGCACATATGCTTCTGCGCGCAGGTCGCGAGGGCGCGGATCTGGCGGCACTGCTGTCCGAGCGCGACTGTCTGCGCGGGGCATCGGCCGATCTGGGGCTGCGGCTGGGCTGTCTGCGCGACGCGCAGGCTGCGCGCGCGCATCAGGCCCACCACCCGACGCTGGAGCGCATCCGCTCGGAGGCTCAGCGCCTGCGCAGGCTGGCGCCCCGGACCGAGGCGGACCTGTCGCTTTCAGAGATGGCCGCGCTAGCCTATCCAGACCGCATCGGGTTGCGCCGCAAGGGCGAGGCGCCGCGCTTCGTTCTCTCGGGCGGAAAGGGAGCCGTGCTGCCCGAGGGCGACGCAATGGGGATGGCGCGGCTGATCGTGGTGACACATACGGACGGAAACGAGCGCGAGGCGCGCATACGTCAGGCCGTGGCCATCAGCGAGGCCGAATTGCGCGGGCTTTACGGTGATCGGATCGCATGGCGCCACGTCTGCCAATGGTCGCGCCGTCACAGGAGGATCGAGGCGCGCGAGCAGGAATGCTTCGGTGCGCTCGTGCTGCGCGACCAGATCTGGCGCGATCCTTCACCCGAGGCGCTGGTGGCCGCCGCGTGCGAGGGGCTGCGTGATCTGGGCCTGCCGCTGTCAGAGGCGGCGCGGCGCCTTGTTGCAAGGGTAGAGTGGATGCGCGCGCAGGGGGCCGATTTTCCGCCCATGGACGAATCCGCGCTTCTGGAGGGGTTGGAGGAATGGGTGGGCCCGTATCTTGCCCCGCATCTGTCCGGGACTTGTGCGGCCCGGGACTTGCTTGCGCTGGACCTCATGCCGGCATTGCGGGGGATGCTCGACCGGGAACAGTTGACATGCCTTGACCGACAGGCGCCTGCGCATTTCGTCACGCCGCTGGGCAACAAGGTGGCGATAGACTATGCGGGCGATGCGCCGGAGATTGCGCTGCGCCTGCAGGAACTCTTCGGACAGACGGAACACCCGGTGATCGGCCCGGCCCGCCAAGCACTGCGCATCGTGCTGCTCTCGCCCGCGCGGCGACCGGTGCAGGTGACGATGGATCTGCCGGGGTTCTGGGCCAGCAGTTATGCCGATGTGCGCAAGGAAATGCGCGGCCAGTACCCGAAGCACCCCTGGCCCGAAAACCCGCTCGAGGCCGCCCCGACCCTGCGGGCGAAACCGCGTGGGAAGTAAGGCGTCGCCAGCCGGTGAATTGAGTATTTTCAGCAAGATGAAGCATGTATTGGGGCGTATGTGTCGCGCGGGCGCGTGCCGTCACGCAGGCCGGATATGGGCGGTGAGCGGGCTTTCCGCCTGGATGCGGGCAAGGGCCGCGTCGAGAGGCTCGAACGCGACCGACATGCTGTGGGCATTAGCATGGAGGATCATGTCGGGGGCACTGACCCAGGCGACATGACCCCGCCAGAAGAGCAGATCGCCGCGCTGCGGGGGCGTGCCCGGGGGCAGATGCGGACCGAGCGCGCCTTGCTGAAGGTCGCTGTCGCCGGGGCAGGGGCGCGCGCAGGCATGCAGGGCGAGTTGCACGAGACCGGAGCAATCAACCCCCTGTCGGGAATTGCCGCCCCAGAGATAGGGCGTGCCGAGCAGGCTTGCGGCCACGCTGACAGGGTCGGTGGCGGGCTGGTCGATGGGGGCAAGATGCGGCGCGGGCAGCCACAGCCCCGCCCGGCTGCGCAGGAAGCGCCCCTTTCGCCCGTTGATCGCGACAAGTGCATTGAGCGACAACGTCTCAAGGGCCGGGGCCTTGATGTCGGGTTCGGGGTAGAGATGGGTTGCCGGCGCGATGACCCGATGCGTGACCGGATGATTCGGGCCAAGGACATCGGTCCGGACCCAGCCGCAATAGCCATCGGCCCCGGATTCGACATAGCTGACCTCGGCACTCCGGTCGATCACCGTGACCGCCGCGCCATGCAGAAGCTGGCGGTCGCGGGGCCCCTGCCTGTGGCGCAGCAGGTCCGCCAGCGGGGCCGCGATGCGGGCGGGGCTACCCTCGGTGAAGCCAGGGGCATCGATCTGCCCGCGCAGGCGCGCAAGTGCCACGCGGCCGCTGAAGGGGGTCAGGCGCGGATCGTTCACAGGCTTAGCAACGCGGGCAGGGCCGCAAAGAGGGCGCGCGCGCCCTGTCCTACGCCGCCCTTTGGCCGCGCGGGCGCTGGTTTGGGCTGGTGGCCATAGATGTCGAGATGGACAAAGCGGGGGGTCGCCTCGACAAAGCGGTGCAGGAAGAGCGCTGCGGTGATTGCCCCCGCCATGCCTCCTGAGGGGGCATTGTCGAGATCGGCAATGCCGGGTTCGATCAGCTCCTCATAGGCGGGGTGCAGCGGCAATGGCCAGAGCGGGTCCTGCACATCGCCGGCTGCGCGGCACAGCGCCTCTGACAGGACATGGTCACGGGTGAAAAACGGCGGCACATCCGGCCCCAGCGCCACGCGTGCCGCCCCTGTCAGCGTGGCCATGCAGACCATGGCCTCGGGGGACTCCTCATCGGCCAGGGTAAGCGCATCGGCCAGCACCAGCCGCCCTTCGGAATCGGTATTGTTGACCTCGACGCTCAGTCCCTTGCGCGAGGGCAGGATGTCGCCGGGGCGCATGGCGTTGCCCGAGACCGCATTCTCGACCGCCGGAACCAGCACGCGCAACCGCACCGGCCAGTCGCGCGCCATGATCATCTGCGCCAGCCCCATGACCGTGGCGGCCCCGCCCATGTCCTTCTTCATCAGCGCCATCGACGCGCCGGGCTTGAGGTTCAGCCCGCCCGTGTCGAAACACACGCCCTTGCCGACCAGTGTGAGGCGCGGGCCTGTGCCGCCCCAGCGCAGGTCAAGCAGCCTGGGCGTGCGCGCGGAGGCACGGCCCACGGCATGGATCAGCGGCAGGTTCGCCGCCAGCAGGGCCTCGCCTGTCGTAACCTGAAGGCTGGCGCCATGCGCTTCTGACAGCGCGCGCATTTCGGCCTCAAGCTCGTCTGGTCCCATGTGCGACGCAGGGGTGTTGATCAGATCGCGGGTCAGCGCCTCGCCGGCGGCGATGGCCTCGGTTTCGGCGGTGTCGATCCCTTCGGGCGCAATCAGTCCGGCAAGGGTGCGCGCGGGGCGCTTGTGAAACCGGTCATAGCGGTAGCCTGCCAGACACCAGCCGAGCGCTTCCTGCGCCAGTTCCGGGGTTGAAAGGGCATGATGCAGCGCGAATACCTGCGCGGGCAACGTGGTGCGCGCACCGCCCAGCGTGAACCGCCCGCGCGCGCGGTCCTGTGCCGTGCCATGGCCGATGACGGCAAGGGCGAGCGTGCCATCCGCGGCCGGCACGAGTGCCACCTCGCCGGGCCGCGCCGCAAAGCCAAGCGCATCGAGCCAGGCGCCGGCCGAGGCGGGTTGCGCAGCCTTCCATTCCGGGAAGTGCTCGGTACTGACCAGATGCAACGGGATGGTGTGCGCGACTGCCCTGGCAAAGGCCAGTGGTGACAGCATGTCGGGGTCGGTCATGCGTGTATATCCATTCGATCTGCCTCAGTATCAGGATAGGCCAGCACCGGGATCAAGGGAAAGCGGATTCGCGACTCACAAGCATCCGGTCCGGCAGGATGTCCGGACCGGCACAACCTGAAATTGCCCCGCGCACCTACGCAACAATTTTCGGTTGCGCCGGTAATCGTCAGCCCGCGCTATTGGTCGGCAAGACCCTCGAAACCGTGCAGGAGTCTGTTTCGGAACTGTGGGAAACCGGCAGCTCTTGATGTAAATAAACTATAAAAATCAGATATTTATTTATAATCCTGACTGTCCAGAAGGGACGATAGGAGGGTGAAATGAAATACTGCAAGACAATGACTGCCATGGTTGCCCTGATTGGAATAGGCACCGGGGTATATGCTCAGGATGCGCCGCAGGGGCCGGGAGGACGGGATGTGATGTTTCGCAATTCACACCGGTCACGTCAGTGAAGACGGGCAAGGTTCTGTACTGGAAAAATTCGACCTGTCTGGCCGGATCCGGTGCAACAGACACAGTGGCAAAGACTGGCCCTGTTGACCCTGTTGACCCTTGGAAACCAGGCGATGGCAAGCCGCCATTTGTCGGTGGAGACGAAGGTGATGACTGGACGCCGGGGGATGGCGGCCCGCCTGTTGGCGGCCAGGGTGGTGGTCGTCCCTGATCCCTGATCTGAATGGCTGAAAGCGGGGTGGGGCGTTCGCGCCCCGCCACTCTTCAGGACAGGCACCCGTGCGCAACAGGTGCGGCGAAGGGTCCGGGTCTAGACCTCGGGCAGCATCGATGAGTGGTGTTCGATGATCTTCCAGCCCTCGCCAGTGCGGTAATAGACGAAGGTGAAACGCGCGATCACGACGCGGTCCTCATTGTCCTGGGTGACTGCGAATTTGTAGATGCCCGAATTGGTGGCGATATCCCCGAACAGGCGAATCTTCTGCTGCAGGATGGTCGCGCGCGGCCTGAGTTCAAGGAAATGTTCGAAGTAATCCTGAATCGCGCGGGGTGTCTGGCGCACTTCCTTGGAAATGGTCGGCAAGAGCGTCGCATCCTCGGCATAGAGACGTGCCACCTGTTTCGCGTCGCCAGTTTGCAAGGCCTCATTCCACAGCGCGAACTGGGCGGCGATTTCCTGGCGATGTTCTTCGGTAATCTGCATTGTTTCCCGGCCACTTGACAATATACTTGAAAGGGAGAGCCGCACCGTTACACCCGAGCCTGCCGGAATGCCAGAGGAAATGCCGCGCCAGAATGCCGCGACCCTTGCCGACCAGAAAGTGCCGGTCTGCCCGCTATGTGACCGGCCCATACCGCCTGATGTGCCGCAAAGCCTGCATCATCTGGTCCCCAAACTGCGCGGCGGCAAGGGCGGCCCGCTGGTACTGCTGCATCATATCTGCCACCGCGAAATCCATGCCACGCTGAGCGAGACGGAACTCGCGCGCGACTACAACACGGTCGAGGCGCTGCGCGCGCACCCGCGGCTGGCGAAATTCCTGGCCTGGGTCGCCCGGCGCCCGCCGGAATTCAGTTCGAAAGTGCCAGGGCGCCGCCGGGCGGCCCGGCGGTAGGCATTTGTTAGGATTTTTGCCCCAGACTCGGGTCACTTGGCTTGCAGGCAGGGTTTGGTGATGCAACAGGCGATTGGCACGGTAACTGCTCCGATACAGCGTACAGATCGCGACGCGCGTGTGTCGCGTCAGGCGCGCGTGGGGATCATTGCAAATACCAACGAGGTGGCTTTGCCCGTCCACGCCCCGCGCGAGATCTGGGTCAGATGGCCGAAACTGCGCTCGGCCCGCCGGAGAGAGGGCCAGAAAGGCCCGGACGTGCCGCCGCCGCTCGCGCAGGACCCGATACTCAGCGGCTCGGCGCTGCATGATTTCACGCGGGAAATCCGGTTGCCGGGCACGGAACGGTCTGCGCCTCCGGCAAGCCCCGACGCGCGGGGTTTCAGCATCGAGGGTATGGACCCGCCCGAGATCCTGCCTCCGGGCCAGTCGCTACACCCTATCATCCGGATCGGACTGAGCGTGCTGATGATTGCACTGGGGGCGATCGGTGTGTCGATGCTGATGCCCTGAGCCTGTCCCTGTCGGATCCGGGGAATGCCCAGGCGGCGGCATGTGCATTCGCGAACAGCCGAGGTGCGTGTATTGCGGCTTGCATTCCGCCTGTTCCGTGATGATCTGTCGGACGTAGCCAGACAGTCGAAAGGATCTCTCATGTCCATCCGTCCGACACTTGAAATGCGCAAGGCCAAACCCACGCTGGAAGGGGCCGGGGTGCATCTGCACCGGGCCTTCGGGTTTCAGGACCCGACCGAACTGGACCCGTTCCTGCTGTTCGACGATTTCCGCAATGATGTGCCCGAGCATTACCTGCGTGGCTTTCCATGGCATCCGCATCGCGGCATCGAAACGATCACCTATGTCCTTGAAGGCGAGGTCGATCACGGCGACAGCCTCGGCAACACCGGCACGCTGGGCGCGGGGGATGTGCAATGGATGACGGCAGGGTCGGGAATCCTGCATCAGGAGATGCCGCGTGGCAATTCCAAGGGGCATATGCACGGTTTCCAGCTCTGGGCCAATCTGCCCGGCGCGCTCAAGATGACCGCACCACGCTATCAGGATGTGAAGGGCAAGGATATTCCCGAGATCATCGATGATGACGGCACCAGGGTGCGCGTCGTGGTGGGCACGTTCTGGGGCAGGCGCGGCCCGGTGGACGGGATTGCCGCCGACCCGCAATATCTGGACATCTCGGTGCCCCCGGGTGTGCGCAAGACTTTCAGGGTCGATACCTATCGCCGGGCCTTTGCCTATGTCTTCGCCGGTTCGGGTGCCTTCGCCGATGCTTCGGCCCCCTCGGGCGTGCTGCTGGAAAAAGAGGTCATGGGGCAGGAGGTCAATATCCGCGACATGTCCGGTGACCGGACGCTGATCCGCTTCGGTACCGGCGACGAGGTGACGGTGCAGGCCGGCGAGAAAGGGGTACGGTTCCTGCTGATCTCGGGCGCACCTTTGCAGGAGCCGGTTGCATGGCATGGTCCCATCGTTATGAACACACCCGACGAGATCCAGCAGGCGATGCGCGACCTGCGCAACGGCACCTTCATCCGCCCCGCGCATTGAGCCGGTTGCGGCCAGGAAAGACTTGGCGGCCCTGTTCCTCGGGGCCGCCCGCGCCTATATGCGGCCAAAGGCAATGACGGGAAGCAGCATGGAGCGCGCGATCATCAAGGTCTCGGGGGATGATGACCCGGCGAAATTCCTTCAGGGGCTGGTCAGTAATGACCTGGGCAGGTTGCGTCAGTGCGGCATCATCTATGCCGCCATGCTGTCCCCGCAGGGCAAGTATCTGGCCGATTTCTTTCTGGTCTCCCGGGGTGCGGATATCCTGATCGATGTCGCCGAACCCCTGGCCGAGGACTTGCTGAAGCGGCTGGGCATGTATCGGTTGCGCGCGCCGGTCACGCTGGAGCGTGTGGCGTTGCCGGTCAGTCGCGGCACAGGTCCCGCCCCCGAAGGCGCCCTGCACGACCCGCGCCATCCGGCCCTCGGCTGGCGGCTCTACGGAGCGGCTCTGCCCGAGGATGGCACCGGCTGGGACGCGTTGCGCGTGGCGCATTGCATCCCCGAAAGCGGCATCGAACTGATCCCGAACGAGACCTTCCTTCTGGAGGCCGGATTCGAGCGCCTGAATGGGGTCGATTTCCGCAAGGGGTGCTATGTCGGCCAGGAAGTGACCGCAAGGATGCAGCACAAGACTGCCTTGCGCAAAGGGCTGGTGACGGTCGCCATCACAGGCAGCGCCCCGGTCGGCACGGAGATCATGGCAGGCGAGAAGTCTGCCGGCACGCTTTACACACAGGCCGGGGGGCAGGCGATTGCCTTTCTGCGATTTGACCGCGCGGGCGACAGGATGCATGCCGGCCCAGCCGAGATTCACTGGCAACTTCCCGTGCAACCTGCTTGAACCTGATTGACCTGTTGGTATGGTAGCGGTATCAGCCGACCGACAGGACCGAACATGCGTGCCTTCAGGACACTGAACCAGTCCGCCTTTGCGGGCCCCCTGCTTGCGCTGGGGGCGTTTGCGCTGTTTTCGATGCATGATGTGATCGTCAAGACGCTGGGCGGCAGTTATAGCCCGGTGCAGATCGTGTTCTTCAGTGTGCTGCTGGGCATGCCGATGGCCATGATCCTGCTGATGCGAGACCCGACCGACGGCAATCTGCTGCCGCGCCGCCCCGGCTGGACCGCCCTGCGCACAATCGCGGCTGTCATGACCGGGTTCAGCGTCTTTTATGCCTTCTCAGTGCTGCCGATGGCACAGACCTATGCCATCCTCTTTGCCGCGCCGCTGCTGATTACCGTGCTCTCGGTCCCTATGCTGGGCGAGCGCGTCGGGATTCATCGCGGTGCGGCAGTACTGGTGGGGTTGATCGGGGTGATCATCGTGCTGCGCCCCGGACAGGGCGACGG
>SKYA01000148.1 GCA_007128135.1 Paracoccaceae bacterium
GGGCGCGGGTGTTGGTGCGGGCCGGTTGGGGCGTGTCTGCGGGCGCGGACTGAGAACGGGGGCGAGGGCCGCGCGCTCGGTTGCGGTCTCGTCGGTCTCGGTCGCCTCTGTCACGATCTCGGTGGTGGCTTCGGGCGGGGCGGTTTCGGTCTGCTCGGGGGTGGGCAGGGCGGTCTCGGACTGCGGGTCGGGCTGGGTGGCAGGGGCGGCTGCGATATCGACCTGCGCGGTCTCGGGCGGGGCCTCGGTCGGGGTCGGCGCCACGCGGTCCACGGGGCGCGGGCGCGGGCGCACGCTGGCACCGGGTGCGGGAAGCGGCGAGAAGACCACCCCCGTCGAGGGCGGCTCGAGGGCCGGTTGCGGTGCGGGCTCGGCTGCGGGCGGTTCGGCCGCGGGCGGTGCAGGGGCAGGCGCAGGCGGTTCGGGCCGAGGCTGAGGCTCGGGCGCTGGCCGGATTGGCTCGGGCGCGCGAATTTCGGGCTCAGGCTCAGGCTCAGGCTGCGGCGCGGGCTGGGCGGCGGCAGGTGCGGCTTCAGGATTTGCCAACGCCGCGAATTCCTCGGCTGAAATCAGCGAGACATCTGCTACGGGAACACGCGGGGTGTTGTCCGGTGCCTGGAAAAGGTCGAATACCATGACCCAGACGATCAACCCAGCATGGGCCAGGCCCGAGACTTTCTGTCCCGTGTCCATCCGTGCCCAGAGATCGCTGGCCGCCTCCATTGCCTGGCCCTGTTCCTGACTTGCTCAGTTGGACGCGCCGTCGAAACGCGGCCCGCCCTGTTCGGTCACCAGACCGATATTGTTGAATCCGCCCGAATTCAGTGCCCCCATCACCTGCACCACCCGTTCATAGGGAATCGACCCGTCTGCGCGCAGGAACACCTTGTTGTCGCGCCGCTCGGCGGCGATCGCGCGCAGTTGCGGGATAAGCTGGTTGGCATCCACCTCGGCGGACATGATCAGAACCGTGCCATCGGCCGTAAGTGTGATCGAGAGCGGCTCTTCCTGCTCTGCAGGCAGCGCGCCGGCCGATGTGCGCGGCAATTCGACCGGCACACCCACGGTCAGCATCGGTGCCGCCACCATGAAGATGATCAGCAGCACCAGCATGACATCGACAAAGGGTGTCACGTTGATCTCGGACATGCGCGCGGCGCCACCGCGCCGTCTTCGCCGCCCCGTGCCCCCGCCCTTCTTGACGAATTGCGCCCCCATGGCTCAGGCCGCATCCAGTTGGCGCGACAGGATGGTGTTGAACTCGTCGGCGAATCCCTCGAAGCCCGAGATGATCGCGTCGCTGTCATCGGTGAGCTTGTTGTAGAAGATCGTGGCCGGGATCGCGGCCAGCAGCCCCAACCCCGTGGCCAGCAGCGCCTCGGCAATGCCCGGCGCCACGACGGCCAGGTTGGTGGATTGCGCCAGCGCGATTTCCTCGAAGGCATGTTTGATGCCCCAGACCGTGCCGAACAGCCCGATAAAGGGCGAGGCCGAGCCGACTGAGGCAAGAAAGGTCAGCCCCGAGGTCAGGTCGCGCGATTCCTTGGTGATGGCCACATCCATCGAGCGGTCGATCCGCGCCACCGCGCCGGGGATCAGCGCCCCGTCGGGACGGTGCGAGCGGCGCCATTCGGTCATGCCGGCGACAAAGACGCGCTGGGGTGAGGTCGCGGGCGCAGGGCCGATCTGGTCGTAGAGTTCGTCCAGCGGTTCGCCCGACCAGAAGGCCGCCTCGAACTCGTCGGCCTCTGCGCGGGCTCGGCGATAGACGAGATGTTTCTGGATGATGATCGCCCATGACCAGAACGAGGCCACGATCAGGATGATCATAACGAGTTGCACAGTCAGTGTTGCGCGTGCAAAGAGCGCCAGCAGCGAGAAATCAATCTCCTGCGTCATTGTCAGGGTCGTCGGGTCCATTTTCCTGCTCACTCAAACCGGGCCGCTCTCGATGGCGGCTTTGCGGCAGAGCATACAACAACGCAAGCGGCTTACCAACACAAGCGCGTTATACTTCGGGTTTATCTGCCCCTTGTTTTGCAGGTTTTCAGTCGATTTTCGCAACAAGCGCGCGCGGCAGGGGCTGCGGGCGTCCGCTCTCGCCCAGGCAGACCAGCGTGACCTCTGCCTCGAACAGGGTCCTGCCCGCGCGCTGCACACGTTGGCGCAGGATCAGACGCGCACCGGAATGGCCAACATGTTCGGTCGTCACATCAAGCAGATCGTCGAAACGCGCCGGTGCGCGGTAATCGGCAACGACCCTGCGCACGGCAAAGACTCCCTCTCCGGCGGCCTTCATCGCGGCCTGGTCCAGCCCCAGATCGCGCACCCATTCCGACCGCGCGCGCTCGATGAATTTCAGGTAATTGGCGTAATAGACAATGCCCGCAAGGTCGGTATCCTCGTAATAGACGCGGATCGGGTGAGAGTGGGTCATTGCAGCCCCCCTATCCGCGCCGCCAGTCGCAGCGCATGGGCGCGGTCCGTCGCCACCGCTGGCAGCACCGGATCATAGGCCGCGCGGATCAGCGCACCGATATCGGGGCGCAGGATGGTCGTGCCCTCTGCCACCGCCAGCGCCGAGCGGTCGGTGAAAGCCGTGTCGGACCACAACAGGATCACCTGCACGGCCTGAGAGAGCGCCAGGGTTTCGGCGGACACGTCTGCAAGGGCTGCATCCATCCGCACGAAGACAAAGGCCGCCCGGATCGCGTTCTGCGCATCAAAGCGGAACACGCGATACTGGTTGGCATCGCCCGCTTGCAAGCGCGCCACCAGCGGGACCAGCCCCTCGATAAGCCGCTCCAGCCCCGGCACCTCCAGAAGTTCGGCCCAGTCGCGCAGGAAGAACACCATCAGGTTCGCGCCAAGCTCGGGGTCGGTTTCGGCCATCCGGTGACCGGCCAGCGCGACGACGGCTTGAATCGCGCCCTTGATGGTTGGAAGTGTGCCGTCCTCGACCCCGAAGACCACCGGCACGATGGGCCGACCCCAGCGCGCGCAGAGAAACTGACCATCGGAGCGGGTGAAAAATCGGGCGATGTCATCAGGCTGCATGAGCTTTTGCATATGTCGCCGGGGGCGTGGGCGCAAGGTGTCGCCGCCGTGTCACAATCGCGTGACACGGCCCCGCAAGCCGCGTATAGCCTGCGAGGGAGCGAGTCATGGGGCTGTAATGGGGCTGAAAGCAATCGGTCTGGGAGTGGTTCTGGCGCTGTTGCCAGTTGCAGCAACGGCACAGCTTCGCGCCAGCGACGGGGTGGCCGCCCTCGAGGTCGGAGATGCCTTGCGCGCGCGCGAGATCTGGACGTCACTGGCCGGGCGTGGCGATGTTCTGGCGCAATACAATCTCGGCGTGCTGGACCTGGAGAGCGACCCGCAGGAAGCACGGCACTGGTTCGAGGCCGCCGCCGCGCAGGGTTATCTGCCGGCACAACGCGCGCTCGCCGATCTGGCGGTCGAGGCCGGCGACTGGGCAGATGCGCGGCGCTGGTTCAGGGTCGTGGCGCTGGCGGGCGATGCACAGGCGCAACTGGCCCTGGGCATATTGCTCGATCAGGGGTTGGGCGGTGTGGCCAACCGCCGTGGCGCCGCGCTCTGGTATGCGCGGGCCGCTGCGCAGGGGGTGCCGGACGCCGCGTTCGCTCTTGGCGCCCTGCGCGCCGAAGAGGGCGATGCAGAGGCCGCCGTCGAGGCTTTTGAACTGGCCGCCGCCGGGGGGCATGTGGCCGCGACGCATAATCTGGCGCTTGCACTCGCGCGCGGCGACGGTATCGCGCAGGACCCTGAACGCGCGCGCGCGCTCTATGCGCAGGCAGCACAGGCGGGTCATGCGCCGGCGATGCATAATCTCGCACTGATGCAGGCGCGGGGGCAGGGCGGGGCGCAATCGTTCCGTTTCGCGCTGGCCTGGGCACTGAATGCGGCTGCACTGGCGGAACCGGGGGCGGAGGATCTGGTAGCAGCACTGCGCGAGGTCATGTCGGACCCAGCGATTTCCGAGGCGACGCAACTCGTCACATATTGCCTAGAAGAAGGCGCGCATTGTCACTGACCGATTTGCCCGTTCTTTGTTGCCGGGCATGAGTCTTCGGGTTCCAACACGCACCGTCATGGCAGAATGCCATCCTCGCTTGCGGGCAAGACGAAGGGTATGCCGAAATAGCTGAAGGCGGCCCAGTCCGCCGGGTCAGGATAGTCGCTTCGCAGTTGCAGGGCGGCACGTCGCAACGCCTCGGCCGGTGTGACTTGCACCAGTTCATCGTGAAATGTGAGCATTAAGGGTTCTGCCGAGAGGTCTGAAACGGGCCAGTGGCTAAGCACTGTTCCTGCCGCACCGGCAATCTGGAAACCGCGTGCCAGCCCAACAATACCCGCCCCGAGTGTTTGTCCTTGCCCGGTATCACAGGCCGAGAGCACAACGAGCGGCCCTTTCGAAAGCGAACGCATCTGGATTGTTCGCGCGTCAAGCGCACCATCTGCGAGCGCAAGGAAACTGCCTTCGAGCGGTCTATCCGGATCGGCTACAGCATGACCCGCATAGTGGAACACATCGGCATCCTGCAAGGCTGCAAGGATCTCGGTGCCAGTGGCATCGGCGCCCTCGATCAACCGACCTCCCTTGCGCAAAGCGATCTCTGTGGCCTCACGCGCGGCCCCGGGCAGTGCCGAAAACTTCGCGCCGCCTATTCCCTCTGCGGGGGTATGGGGATCGGCCACCACGACGACCGAAGAGCCGCTGCTGCTCTGCCATTCCAAAGGCGCTGCTGCCCGACTTGTTCGCGGGTCGATCATGTCGTTCAGCCCGGACAAGAGCGTGACTGCATGGGTTTCGATCAAGGGCGCGGAACCGCCCAAAGGCAATGCCAGATAGGGTAGCGCGGCGAGTGGCCCTGGAACGTGAAAGACAAGCGCCTCCGCACGCGCGATCGCTGCATGCAGCACCGTGTCGGGGGCCATGGCCTTGGCGATTCGGGAAAGGCGGTCTTCGGGTGTTGCACCTGATGGCATGCGCAAAAGCGCCCGCCCGCCGCGATCTGCGCTTCGTGCAGCACCGCGCGGCACTCTCGCCGCGAACAGCGCGGCAATCGCGCTGGCGTCATCTTCAAGTGCGTCACGATCTATCGTGTGACGGATATATATCATCTCTTCCGGGGCGGTTGCTTCCCAAGCGAACACGCAGATCATCGTCGGGTCAATATGATAGATCAGGACGAGATGCCCCGGCATGAAGTCCAGCGCGTCCACCATGGCGTTTCGAAACCCGCTGGCCTGATCCCGTCCCATGAAACTGAAAGGGTAGAAGTCAACCGACCGGGTTCTGGCGAGCAACGCACTGGCGTCTTCATAGCTGGACAGGTAGGCCGAAAGCGCCTGCATCGGATGTTCAAGGCAGACGCTGTCAGGTGTATCGGCATGGGCCTGCGGGATCGACAGAAAGCCGATCCCGGCTGCAAGTAGGATGACCCGAACGCTCGTGCATATCCGGCAGACCGCGCCAAGCCCTGTCTCAAATTGCAAGCTCGGGGCCGCGCGCACAGGGCTACCCCGCCGCCTTCAATTCCAGCCTGCGCGCATGCAGAACCGGCTCGGTATAGCCCGAGGGCTGTTCGCGCCCCTTGAAGACCAGATCGCAGGCGGCCAGGAAGGCATGGCCGTCATAGGCTGGCGCCATCGGCCGGTAAGCAGGGTCGCCTGCGTTCTGGCGGTCCACCACCTCGGCCATGCGACGCATTGCGTCCATCACTTCGGTTTCCGACACGACGCCGTGGTGCAGCCAGTTGGCGATATGCTGGCTGGAGATGCGGCAGGTCGCGCGGTCCTCCATCAGGCCCACATCGTTGATGTCGGGCACCTTGGAACACCCCACGCCCTGATCGACCCAGCGCACGACATATCCGAGGATGCCCTGGGCATTGTTCTCGACCTCGCGGATGATCTGCTCGCGGTTCCATTTGCGGAACGAGGCCAGCGGAATCTCCAGCAGCGCCTCGACATGCGCGCGCCGCCCGCCCCTGGCGAGTTTCTCCTGCACGGCGCGGACATTGACCTGATGGTAATGCAACGCGTGAAGTATCGCTGCGGTCGGCGAGGGCACCCAGGCGGTATTCGCCCCCGCCTTCGGGTGCTCGATCTTGGTTTCCAGCATCGCGGCCATCTGGTCGGGCATGGCCCACATGCCCTTGCCGATCTGTGCGCGCCCCATCAGCCCGCATTCCAGACCGATATCGACATTGCGGTCCTCATAGGCCTTGATCCAGCCCTTGCGCTTGATGAAATCCTTGCGCGAAAAGGGGCCTGCCTCCATCGAGGTATGTATTTCATCGCCGGTGCGGTCGAGAAACCCGGTATTGATGAAGGCAATCCGGTGGCGCGCGGCATGGATGCATTGCTGCAGGTTGACCGAAGTGCGGCGCTCCTCATCCATCACGCCCATCTTGATCGTGCCCTGCGCAAGGCCCAGCAGCGCCTCGACCCGGGTGAATATCTCGTCGGCAAAGGCCACTTCCTCGGGGCCGTGCATCTTGGGCTTGACGATATAGACCGACCCATGCGCCGAATTGCGCGGCCCGTCCTGCTTGCGCAGGTCATGCAGCGCACAGGCCGTGGTGATGACAGCATCCATGAGACCCTCGAAAATCTCGTTGCCGTCACGGTCGAGGATCGCGGGATTGGTCATCAGGTGGCCGACATTGCGCACCCAGAGCAATGCACGACCCTTGAGCCGAGTCGTGCTGCCATCGGGGGCGGTGATCTCCAGATCGGGATTGAGGCGCCTTGTGACCGGCTTGCCGTCCTTTTCCAGATCGGCACTCAGATCGCCCTTCATCAGACCCAGCCAGTTGGAATAGGCGAGCACCTTGTCCTCGGCATCGACACAGGCCACGGAATCCTCGCAATCCATGATGGCGGAAAGCGCCGATTCCAGCCGCACATCTGCGAGTGCGGCCTGATCGCGCCCGCCGATCAGATGCGCGCGATTGAAGACAAGTTCCACATGCAGCCCGTTATTGACCAGATAGACCGCATCCGGGGCGCGCGGGTCGCCCCGGTAGCCAGCGAATCTGGAAGGGTCCTCCAGCGGCTTGCCGTCGACCAGAAGCGCGCCGCGCTTGACGTGATAGAGCCGTGCATCGGCGTGGCTGTGGCCAGCGAGCGGAAAGGCGGCGTCCAGAAATACCCGCACCCGCGCAATGACCCGTGCGCCGCGTCCCTGCTCGTAGCCGCCCGAAGGGGGCGGCGAGCCCATGGCATCGGTGCCATAGAGCGCATCATAGAGACTGCCCCAGCGCGCATTGGCGGCATTGAGCGCATATCGCGCATTTGTCACCGGCACCACAAGCTGCGGGCCTGCCACCTCGGCAATCTCCGGGTCCACGCCTGACGTGTCGATGGCAAAGGCAGCGACTTCGGGAAGCAGGTAGCCTATTTCTTCCAGAAACGTCTTGTAGCCGTCGCGGTCATGCGCCTGATTTGCCTGTGCCTTGTGCCAGTCGTCAATCAGAGCCTGCAATTCGGCGCGCCGCGCCAGCAGGGCGCGGTTCTTCGGTGTCAGATCGCGCAGCAGGGCGGCGAAACCGTCCCAGAAGGCAGTCGCGCTCAATCCGGTGCCAGGCAGCACCTCCTGCTCGATGAACGCCACCAGAGGCTGACCGACCTGCAAACCCGCGCGCAAGACCCGTTGTGTCATGTTGCTTCCTCTGTATCTGGCATACCACCGCAGGCGCGCAGATTAGACACTCGCGCGACCGTGGCAAGAGCGTATCTGGTGTCATTTTCGTTCCAGACGAAAAGCACCTTGAGCATGTTTTTGATACAGGCGGCGATCCTACAGCTTGCCTGAATGCCGGACTTATGCAAAAAATGACTGAATTTGCTCTATGCAATACCAGTCTGTGGCATGGTTCTAGATCCTCTCGTCAAGGCGGTCACCAACCCGGCATCCTTGTCCACACTTATCGAGTCACTGCACCATCACGACAGACCAGAACAAAAATGGACATCATGCGTCAATGGACATCTTGCGTCGCGCACTTGACATTGGCACAGATACGTCGGCCGACGTCGATGTCGTCGCGCGTCTGGCAGAGATATGCCAGCAACTCGAGATAGAGCATGCGTGCTTTGCCAGCAAGATTCCGGGCAATGACACGCTTGTGGGCTTCGCAACCTACCCGGAAGGCTGGCGAAAGCACTATCTGGACCATGATTTTCACCTGATCGACCCCACACTACAGAAAATGATGCATGCCATGGCCCCGGTCGACTGGGAACGGCTGCGCCATCTCGAAGGCTATGATCCCGTGTTCCGCGATGCGCATGATTTTCTGATTCCCGACATCGGGATGAGTGTGCCGGTGCGCGGGCCATTCGGCGAACGCAGCGTGCTGACCATTGCCACGCGTACCACGCCACAACTCTGGGTGCTCCAGAAGCGGGCGATCATGCAGAAACTGCAGCAGCTTTCTGCACGGCTCAATGACGAGATCATGAGAAGTGGCAAGGTCATGCAGAATATGCACAGGCCCAGCCTGTCCCTGCGCGAGATCGAGATCCTGCAATGGACTGCCGCAGGCAAGACGCAGCGCGATGTCGCCGATATCCTGAGCATCTCCGATCGCACCGTCGAGGTGCATCTGCGCTCGGTGCGCGCCAAGCTTTGCGCGGTCACGACAGTGCAGGCCGTGGCGCGTGCGATCGGCATGAAACTGATCTATCCGCTCTGACACCTGCTCTGCCGCCGGCGCGCTGCAGGCCCCTTTCGCGACTACGGGTTTTCCACAATTCCCCTGATGTTCGAATTGGCTTTACGCTGATCGGGCGAACGGCAGGGGAGACAGAACCATGATTCTCATCGTAGATGCGTTGAACAAGGACCAATATCCGGACATTCTTGACCAGATGTTCCGGATGCGCGCACGTGTGTTTGGCGAGCGCCTCGGCTGGGACGTGACAATCGAGGATGGTCGCGAGCGCGATCAGTTCGATGATCTGGACCCCGTGTATTTCATCGGACTGGATGCGCAGGATAATGTCATTTCCTGTGTGCGTGGCCTGCAAACCACCGGCCCGCACATGCTGGTCGATGTATTCAACGCCATTCTCGACGGCCAGCCGCCACTGCGTTCGCCCAATATCTGGGAAGCCACGCGGTTTTGCGTCGATACCGATCGCATCCGCGAGAAGGTCGGTGTGGGCGGAATCTCCTATGCCACCTGCGAGTTGACCATCGCCTCCATAGAGTTCCTGAAGGACGCAGGCATCACCGATGTCGTGGCGGTCGTTGACCCGGTGTTTGACCGTGTCATGCGGCGCACTGGGAACGGCGCCTATGACTATCTGGGCAAGACGGTGCAGATCGGTAAGGCGCGCGCCATGGCAGGATTGCTCGACTGCACCGATGAACGGATCGCGCGACTGCGCGCCTATGCAGGTATCGAGGGGTCTGTCTTTGTCGACGAGATGGAATTCCGCGCCCGCCGCACGCAAAAGGCCAGTCATCCGCAGTCTCTCGCGCAGTATTTCATCGATCAACTGGACGCGGCCGGCACCATCGAAGAGCTTGAAGCAGTTCTGTCTCTCGCCGATGTGGTTCTGGGCAAGCAGGACAGCGCGCGGGTGACCGGCAAGGGCGGGGCAAAGCCGCTTGTCGATGCAGTGGCAACCAACGCGAAATAGGTCCGGCGCGCGCAGCCTCGGCGCGCGCGCCCGTCAGGATGTCACGACGACGCCGGCATCCAGCCGCACGATCCGGTCCATCCGGCGGGCCAGGTCCAGATTATGGGTGGCGATCAGTGCCGACAGCCCGGTGTCGCGCACCAGCGCCATGAGCGCACCGAAGACCTGTTCCGATGTCGCCGGGTCCAGGTTGCCGGTCGGCTCGTCGGCCAGAAGCAGGCTTGGACTGTTGGCGAGCGCACGGCAGAAGGCCACGCGCTGCTGTTCGCCCCCCGAGAGCGCGGCCGGTCGATGCGTCGCGCGTGCGCCCACGCCAACCCGGTCCAGAAGGTCCCGGGCCCGCGCTTCGGCCTCGCGCTGGGGCACGGCATTGGCAAGCTGCGGCAGGACGATGTTCTCCAGCGCCGAGAATTCGGGCAGCAGGTGGTGGAACTGGTAGATGAACCCCACCTGGCCACGCCGCGTTGACGTGCGCGCGTGGTCTCCCAGCCGTGTCATGTCGGCCCCGTCGATCACGACAGCGCCCGAATCCGGCGTATCGAGCAGCCCGGCTATATGCAGCAGTGTGGATTTGCCTGCACCCGAGGGCGCGACCAGCGCCACCACTTCGCCGCGGTCGAGCGTGAGCGAGGCCCCGCGCAGCACCTTCACCGCACTGGGCTTGCCGGGATTGTAGGTCTTGGTGATCGCGTCCAGTACCAGCGCCTGCTCATTCATAGCGCAGTGCCTCCACCGGGTTCATGCGCGCGGCCCGCCGGGCCGGGAAGATCGTCACGATGAAGGAGAGCGAGAGCGACAGCGTCACGGCCTTGACCACATCCTCCAGTCGCAGCTGCGCCGGCAGGTTGTAGATTCCCCTGATCGACGGGTCCCAGACTCCGCCGCCAGAGACGTAGTTCACGAAGCTGAAGATCGGGTCGATATATATCGCGAACAGGCACCCGAGGATCACCCCTGCAATCGTGCCCAGTACCCCCACGCTGGCCCCGCAGATGAAGAACACGCGCAGTACCGAACCTTCCGACAGCCCCATGGTGCGCAGGATGCCGATGTCGCGGCCCTTGTTCTTGACCAGCATGATCAGCCCCGAGATGATGTTCATCGCCGCAATCAGCACCAGGATCGAGAGGATGACGAACATCACGTTATCCTCGACCTCGAGCGCGCGCAGGAAGGCTCCGGCCGAGTCGCGCCAGGTCCAGAGCATGGCCCGCTCGCCGCCTGCACGCAGCAGGTCCGGTCGCATCGCGTCGATCTGGTCGGGATTGACGACCATGACCTCCATCTCGTCGGCGACCCCGTCGCGGTTGAAATAGATCTGTGCCTGATCGAACGGCATGTAGATCCGCGTACGGTCGATGTCATAGCGCCCCGCGGTGAAGACATAGACCACCTCATAGGCCGAAATGCGCGGGCTTGTACCGAAGGCGGTGCGCGCCCCGTCAGGCGAAATCACGCGGATCGAGTCGCCCAGGCTGACATTGAGTTCCCGCGCCACCCCCGAGCCGATGGCAATCCCCTCGTTGAAGCGGTTGATGTCGCCGATGGCATGTTCCGGGTCGGCCACGCGCGGTATGGTCAGAAGATTCTCGTGGCTTATGCCAAAGACCTCGACCCCGGAGTTTCGCCCCTGGGCCGAGGCCATGACCTGTCCGCGAATGAGCGGTGCCACCCGCGTGACCCCGCGCACGGCCGCCAGCCGTTCCGCCATGTCCTCGTAATCCTCGATCACCCGGCTGGTGCGCCCGGACTCGTCGACATGGACGGCCGAATAGACCGTCACATGCGCGTTGGCCCCCAGGATCGTGTCCACGAACTCTGCCCGGAAACCCGAGCGCACCGATAGTGTCGCGATCAGGGCGAAGACGGCCAGGGTAATGCCCAGGAAGGAAATGATCGTCATCACGCTCACGCCCCCCTCTGCGCGGCGCGCGCGCAGGTAGCGCCAGGCGATCATCCACTCGAACGCGGCAAATGGTGGGGTGTGGCCAGTCATGGAACGGTCCTGCTCGGGCTTTGGGCGCAAACTCATCGGATCGGGCTGCAAGGTCAAGCGCAAAGCGCGCACTGCGCCGTCACGCACGCGCGATCATCCCGATCGACGGTTCAGGGCTGCCGCAACCGGCCTTTCCGTCGGGTCTGCGGCCTCACAGCATCCCCGGCAGAACCTGGTCGGGCGGGCGATGGCCATCGGCGAAGGTCTTGATGTTGAGGATCACCTTCTCGCCCATCTCGACCCTGCCCTCCAGCGTGGCCGAGCCCATATGCGGCAGGAGCACCACATTCGAAAGGTTGCGCAGCCGCGGGTTGATCTGGTGCCCGCGCTCGAACACGTCGAGCCCGGCTCCCGCAATCTCGCCCGCACGCAGCCCCCTTGTGAGCGCGTTCTCGTCAATCACCTCGCCGCGCGAGGTGTTGATGATGACCGCAGAGGGTTTCAGCAGCTTGAGCCTGCGCGCGTTCATCAGATGAAAGGTCGAGGGTGTGTGCGGGCAGTTGATTGAGATTACGTCCATCCGCGCCACCATCTGGTCGAGGCTCTCCCAGAACGTTGCTTCCAGTGCCTGCTCCACCTCCGGGCGCAGCCGGCGGCGGTTGTGGTAATGCACCTGCATCCCGAAGGCGCTAGCGCGCCGTGCCACGGCCTGCCCGATGCGCCCCATGCCCAGGATGCCCAGCCGCTTGCCGCTGATCCGCGTTCCAAGATGCGCCATCGGCGACCAGCCGCGCCACTGGTCTGCTTGCATCTCGGCCAGGCCCTGCGGAATGTGCCGCGTTACGGCCAGCATCAGCGCCATCACCATGTCAGCGGTGTCCTCGGTCACCACACCAGGGGTGTTCGAGACCAGAATCCCGCGCTGGCGGGCCGATTGCACGTCGATATGGTCCACCCCGGCACCGTAATTGGCAATCAGTTTCAGCCGCGGCCCGGCCTGCGCCAGCATGCTTGCGTCGATCTCGTCCGTGATCGTGGGCACCAGAACGTCGGTACCGCGCATGGCCTCGGTCAGGTCCTCGCGCGACAGCGGCATGTCCTCGTCACGCAAGGTGACATCGAACAGTTCCTTCAGGCGGGTTTCCACCACATCGGGCAAGCGTCGCGTGACGACAACACTCAGGCGGGGATTTGGCATTGGCGTGTCTCACCTCTTGGCTATGCTCTCGCTTTGGGGCAAACTGCCAGCACTCGGCATGATCTACAAGCGCTCTTGTGGCTCTCATGTGCGGGGCAGGCAAATCAGGGCAGTCAGGGATCCCGGACCAAACCGGGACAGGGACCGAGATGACATCGAAACGCTTCATCGGGGCGCTGCTGGCGGCAGTGCTCGCATGCGGGTCCGTCGTGGCCCAGGTCGCAGAGCGCGGCCCGGTCACCAATCTGCCGATGCCGCGCTTCGTGTCGCTCAAGGCGAGCGAAGGCAATGCGCGGCGCGGACCCGACCAGTCGCATCGCATCGACTGGGTCTATACACGGCGCGACCTGCCGTTGCGCGTGACAGCCGAATTCGAACACTGGCGCCGGGTCGAGGACAATGATGGCAAGGGCGGCTGGATGCATTACGCGCTGCTGTCAGGCGTGCGCACGGCACTCGTGCAATCGGACATGGTGCAGCTTCACCAGCGCCCCGACCGGCTGAGCGCGCCCACGGCGCTGCTCGAACGCGGGGTCATCGCCAGGCTGCGCCAGTGCCAGACCGAATGGTGCCGCCTGGAGGTCGATGGCGCACGCGGCTGGGCCGAGAAACGCCATCTCTGGGGCGTTGACCCGGAGGATGTCTTCGACTGAACGCAGTGTCCTGGACAGGGGCCGCAGGGTGGGGGCTCTGCACCCACCATCGGCGCGTTATTCGATCCGGTAGGGCAACAGCATGCGGTGGTCATGGTCGACATGCAGCCGCCGCTCCAGCGGCGGCACCGAGCGCTGGTGGCAGGTATCGCGCTCGCAGATGCGGCAGGATATCCCGATCGGATCGAAGCCTGCGCCACGGCCCAGATCCATGCCATCCGCATAGACCAGCGCACCCGCATGGTCGATCTCGCAGCCCAGACCGATGGCATAGCGTCGTACCGGCGCATGGAATGCGCCGCCGCCCTTGCTCACGGCCAGCGCAAGGCAGAAATAGCGCATCCCGTCCGGCGTCTCGGCCAGCTGGCGCAGGAAGCGCCCGGGTGTCTCGAAGGCGCGATGAACGTTCCAGAGCGGGCAGGCCCCGCCAAAGCGCGCGAATTGCAGCCGCGTGGCCGAGTGCCGCTTGGTGATCGTGCCCGCCTGATCGACCCGCACGAAGAAGAAGGGCACCCCCTTGGCGCCGGGGCGTTGCAGGGTCGAGAGCCGGTGCGCCACCTGCTCGATCGAGGCGCCGAACTGGTCGGCCAGCGATTCGAGATCGTGTCGCGTGGCCTGAGCGGCCTCCAGGAATCGCCGATAGGGCATCTGCGCGGCCCCGGCGAAATAGTTGGCCAGCCCGATCTTGGCGATGGCGCGGGCCTCGTCCGACTGGAAGCGCGCCAGATCGAGCGTGGCCTCCAGCAACTCGTTCTGGGTGAGCAGCGCCACCTGATGAAGCAGTTGAAAAAGTTGCGTGGACCGGGCGGCCTTGGCCGAGATTTCGAGAATCCGGCTTTCTCGGTCAAAGGCGCGCAGCCCTCCCGCCCCCATCCGCAGGCTCACCTTGCAGCGTGCAAGGGCCTCGGTTGCCAGGGTGAACGGGTCGCGCTCGGTGCTGGCGAAGCGTTCGGCGGCACGGTCCACGGCGTCGATGTAATTGTCGCAGTAGTGGAAGAAATCGCGCACTTCCTCCCATGGGCTGAGCCGCAGGGACGTATCGTCGCGCCCCAGCGCCTCGTCGAGCGAGGCAAGCTGTTCCTGCGCCTGACGATAGGCGCGGTGCAACTCCAGAAAGGCGCGGGCGAAACCCGGCGCATTGGCCCCCACCAGCCGCAGGTCGGGCAGCGCCGGTGCCGCATTGCCGAAAAGCGGGTCGGCGAAGGCCTCGCGCAGGTCCGAGACCAGTCGCTCGCTGTCGCCGGTCGAGAGTTCAGTCACGTCCATGCCGAATTCGCGTGCAAGCGCCAGCACCACCGTGGTCGAGAGCGGGCGGTTGTTGTTCTCCATCTGGTTGAGATAGGGCAGCGACACGCCCAGCCGCGCGGCGAAATCCTTCTGCGTGAGCCCCATGTGATGGCGGGTTTCGCGCAGTTTCGGTCCGGCATAGAGCTTTTGAGGTGGCATGGCGGCCTCGGCGGGTTTGCTAATCAGTATCGTGAGTTTGCAAAGCCGTAGCGCCGCGTCAACCCGAAATCTCGCGCTCGCGCCTGATGACATAGAGCAACGGCAGGAATGCCAGCCCCGTGGTGGCAAAAAGCAGCCAGATAAGCGGCATCGCGCCGCTTTGCGGTGTCAGAAGCGCCCCGGCAAGAGCCGAGAGCCCGGCGCCGCCCCCGATCAGGATCGCTCCGCCCAGACCGCTGGCTGTTCCGGCCAGATGCGGCCGTACCGACATCATTCCCGATGTGGCCGAAGGCAGCAGCATCCCGTTGCCGACACCGGTAAAGACGAAACACCCAAAGAAGATGAGCGCGGTCAACTGCGTCGACAGGGCAATCCCGAGCAGCAACGCCATGCCGCCGAAGCCAACGATGCAGCCGACAAGGATCATCCGGTTGATCCCGACCCGCGCCGCATAGCGCCCGGAGAGGAAGTTTCCGGCTGCATAGCCCAGCGCCGGCGCTCCGAAATAGAGCCCCAGCATCGACGGTGACAGCCCGAGCACTTCCGAACCCACGAAGGGCGCGCCACCCAGATAGGCGAAAAACGCTCCCGAGGCGAGCATCGCCGTTGTGCAGTAGCCCCAGAACCGGCGCGCGCGCATCAGTTCGGGCAGTTCGCCGAAGACCGCGCGCATCGACCCGCCCCGGTCATGCTTGGTCTCGCCCATGTCGCGCAGCGCGAGGATCAGAACGGCGACACCCGCAATCAGCATCAGTCCGAAACTGCCACGCCAGCCGAAAAACTCGTCGAGCACCCCGCCGATGGCCGGCGCGATCATCGGCACCAGCGCCATGCCCATGGTCACATAGCCGATGCGCGAGGCGGCCTCGGCCTCGCCCATCACGTCGCGGATCGAGGCACGGCTCAGCACGATGCCGGATACGACCGTGGCCTGCATCATGCGAAACATCAGGAAGACAGTCGCCGAGGTCGCGAACAGCGTCCCGATCGTGGCCAGAATGAAGATCACCAGCGCGCCGATCATCACCGGCCTGCGCCCCAGGCGGTCCGAAATGGCCCCGACGAACAACTGCAACACGGCATTGACCGCCAGATACAGCGAGACCGAAAGCTGCATCACGGCATATTCGGTGTCGAAATAGACGGTCATCGAAGGCAGCGAGGGCAGAAACACATTCATCGCCAGCGCAGCTATGGACGAGAGCGCGACCAGCGTGGCGACATGCGGAGGCGTGCTCGCATCCAGAAAGCGCACTTGCGTGGTGTTGGAGGGCGGGTTCATGCGCGGGGACGTCTGCTTGTCGTGCTGTCCGGCGCTGCAGATGCAGGTCGAGTCGCGGGCGCAAACCTGGGCGGAAGGGGGGCTGCAACGCGAAAGGGCAGGGCGGGCATTGACGACTCACGGACTTGAATGCTGAACATGTGTAGAGGATAGGGTTTTGCGTCGGAAGACAAGCCCTGTAGGGTTTTGCATATTAGCATTCATCATCTCGATAGTATTTGCAAATTTTCTTGTTTCCACTTTCGCGCGACCGAAGCTGCAAGTATTGTCACGCGCAGATCGGTTGCTTTGCCTGGGGAGGGCGCATGAAGGATATCCTGCAACAACTCGAGGATCGGCGTCAGACCGCGCGTCTGGGCGGTGGCCCGCGTCGGATAGAAGCCCAGCACGCCAAGGGCAAGCTGAGCGCGCGCGAACGTATCGAACTTCTGCTCGACGAGGGCAGTTTCGAGGAATTCGACATGTTCGTTGCGCATCGCTGCATCGATTTCGGGATGCAGGCCGATCGCCCGGCAGGCGACGGGGTGGTGACAGGCTGGGGCACGATCAATGGCCGTCTGGTCTATGTCTTCAGCCAGGATTTTACGGTCATGGGGGGCTCGGTCTCCGAGACTCATGGCGCCAAGATCTGCAAGATCATGGACATGGCGATCCAGAATGGTGCGCCGGTCATCGGCCTGAATGACTCGGGCGGTGCGCGGATCCAGGAAGGCGTCGCCAGTCTCGCGGCCTATGGCGATGTGTTCCAGCGCAACATCACCGCATCCGGCGTCGTGCCGCAGATCAGCGTCATCATGGGACCCTGTGCGGGGGGCGCGGTCTACAGCCCGGCGATGACGGACTTCATCTTCATGGTGAAGGATTCGAGCTACATGTTCGTCACTGGCCCCGATGTGGTCAAGACCGTGACCAACGAGGTCGTGACCGCCGAGGAACTGGGGGGCGCGCTGACCCATACGCGCAAGTCCTCGGTCGCGGATGCTGCTTTCGAGAACGATGTCGAGGCGCTGATCGAAGTCCGCCGCCTGGTCGATTTCCTGCCGCTGTCGAATCGCGAGACCCCGCCGGTGCGGCCGTTCTTCGATGATCCCGCGCGGCTGGAGCCCAGCCTTGACACGCTCGTGCCCGACAATCCCAACACGCCCTATGACATGAAGGAACTCATCCTCAAGCTTGCGGACGAGGGCGATTTCTACGAAATCCAGACCGAATTCGCCAAGAACATCATCACCGGATTCATCCGGCTCGAAGGGCGCACCGTCGGTGTCGTGGCCAACCAGCCCATGGTTCTGGCCGGCTGCCTGGACATCGATTCCAGCCGTAAGGCGGCGCGTTTCGTTCGCTTCTGCGACGCTTTCGAGATCCCGCTCCTGACCCTGGTCGATGTGCCCGGCTTCCTGCCGGGCACCGGGCAGGAATACGGGGGTGTCATCAAGCATGGCGCGAAGCTGCTTTATGCCTATGGCGAGGCGACCGTGCCCAAGGTCACGGTCATCACCCGCAAGGCCTATGGCGGGGCCTATGTGGTGATGGCGTCCAAGCATATGGGGGCAGACTTCAACTATGCCTGGCCCACGGCCGAGATTGCGGTGATGGGGTCGAAAGGTGCGGTCGAGATCCTCTATCGTTCGGAACTGGGCGATGCGGAAAAGACTGGCGCGCGGATCAACGAATATGAAGAGCGCTTCGCCAATCCGTTCGTAGCGGCTGAAAAGGGCTTCATCGATGAAGTGATCATGCCGCAATCGACCCGCAAGCGCGTGGCGCGCGCCTTTGCCTCGCTGCGCAACAAGAAACTGAGCAACCCGTGGAAGAAACACGACAATATCCCGCTGTGACGTCTTCGGGGCACCCGGATGCGCGCGGCTTTGCCGCTGACCGCCTGCTGGAAAGCGAGCGGCTGGCGCTGGCGGCGGCCGGGGCGCCGCTGGCGCTTCTGCTGACGCAGATCGGCACCCTCGCAGGGAGTGGCGACATGGTGCGTGGCATGGCCACGGTGGCGGTGCTGTGCTTTGCCTATTGCTGCATCTGGCAGGTCCATATCGTGAATTATGCGACCTACTGGCTGGCGGCGGCGCGAATGGAGGCAGGTGGCCCCGCACTCGTCGGGCGAGGGCTGATCAGCGCCTTCCGGCTGCGCGAGGCCCATACCGAAGAGGGTCTGATCCGCCTGATCCGCCTGTCGCGCTGGCACTATTCCCTGGCGTATTGGGTCGGCGGGGTGAGTGGTCTGGGCGCGGCGCTTGCGGTTGTCTGGTCATGACCGGGCCCTGGCATGGTCCTTGCCTCGCCGGGGTGTTCGCGCTGGGCATGGTTCCCGCCTCGAACCTGGACGCTGCACCGATCGTGCTGCCCTCCGGGGCCGGGGCCGAGCCGCTGGAGCCGGTCTGGGACGAGGATCTGTCGGTCATCCGGCTGCGCTTTGTCGTCGAACGTCTGCGCGAACCTGCAAGCCTCTATGCCGCCAATGCCGAACTGGTCTTCGAGGACATGCTCTGGCTCTGCGAAACCCAGGTCCGGACTGTCTTTGGCCCGGATGCCGTGCCACAGGATCAGGGCTGGGTGGGTGCCGTGATCACGCTGATGGACCGCGAGGTGGAATTCGGCGTGGTGGACAGCGCCGCGCTGCAGTTTTTCGAGTGGTTCAGTTTCACCATGGATGGCTGCGAAATTGATCTGGATGAATACCATGACTGACCCGACCCACCCTTTCGCATATGATGCAACTCCGCCACAACGCGCTGCGAAGCGCAGATTTTCGTGGTCAGGATTCTGTAAACGCGATATTGTCGGCCCGTATGCGCCAATTCTGGCTCATACAGACCAAAACCAATCGGCGTGGGCAATATCGAATCCGCGCCCCGGCAATACGAGCAGGAGATTAC
>SKYA01000145.1 GCA_007128135.1 Paracoccaceae bacterium
CGAGCGTGATCGTGGCGACCGCGGTGATCGCGGTGATCGTGGTGATCGTGGCGACCGCGGTGATCGTGGCGATCGCCGCCGGGCTTCGTAAGGGAGAGTTGATCCATGGCTACCAAACCGTTTTTCCGCCGCCGCAAGGTCTGCCCCTTCTCGGGCGACAACGCGCCGAAGATCGACTACAAGGATGTGCGCACGCTGCAGCGCTACATCTCCGAGCGCGGCAAGATCGTGCCCTCGCGCATAACGGCTGTCTCGGCAAGCAAGCAACGGGAACTTGCCCGCGCCATCAAGCGCGCGCGCTTCCTCGCGCTTCTACCCTACGCCGTGAAATAAGGAGAGCGTGACATGCAAGTGATCCTTCTGGAACGCGTGGCCAAGCTGGGCCTGATGGGCGACGTGGTCAACGTCAAGCCCGGTTACGCGCGCAATTTCCTTCTGCCCCAGGGCAAGGCGCTGCGCGCCTCCGAGGACAACATCAAGTCCTTCGAGCATCGCAAGGCCGAACTCGAAGCGCAGAATCTCGAAACCCGCAAGGAAGCCGAGGCCATCGCCGCCAAGCTGGAGGGCGCGCGTTACGTCGTGATCCGTCAGGCGTCCGATGCAGGCGCGCTCTACGGGTCTGTCAGCCCGCGCGATGCGGTGGACCTGCTGGCCGAAGCCGGGGTGAGCGTCGAGAAGCGCCAGATCGTGATCGGCGCTCCGATCAAGTCTCTGGGCCTTCATGGCGTGCAGATCATCCTGCACCCCGAAGTCGAGGTCGAGATCGGCCTGAACGTGGCACGTTCTTCAGAAGAAGCCGAGTTGCAGGCCAGCGGCAAGACCATCCAGGAACTGGCTGCCGAAGAGGAAGCCGCAGCCGAATTCGAGATCGCGGAACTCTTCGACGATATCGGCGCGGCCGGTCAGGATGATGACGACCCGCGCAGCTTTGGTGCGAGCGAAGACCCTCGCGACGGATAAGGCAGGCACGTCCCTGCCGACCCGATACAGGCCCGCCCCGGACGGGGCGGGCCTTTCATCAGCGCCCGAATCAGGAAACCTTCCCGGTTTTTGTGTGTATTTCGGGCCATCTGTTACCTTTGGGCACCAGAATCGCGGAAATGCTGGTTTATTTTGCCCTGCGCGCTTGTGTTTTGACCTCGGGCGGATCATATTCACTAAATCGAACATGAAATTTGTTTTGCGCATATGCTGCGAAACATCCGTTTCGCCTACCGCAGAACACCGCCATTCAGGACAGGCCCCATGTCGTTTGATCACGCGCTGACCGACCACAAGAGACCGGAGACGCCTCCTTCCGGGTCTTCTGAAGGCTGCAACAGCCTTGCACCGACCGACATGATCGAACAGGCACAGGCGGCGTCGAATTTCCTCAAGGCGCTGGCGCATGAGGGGCGGCTGATGATCCTGTGTCACCTGTCGGCGGGTGAGAAGTCGGTCTCCGAACTGGAATCCCTGCTCGGCTCGCGGCAGGCCGCTGTCAGCCAGCAACTGGCGCGGTTGCGGCTCGAGGGGATCGTCTCTGCCCGGCGCGATGGCAAGACGATCTATTACGCCCTGCACGACCCCAAGGCCGCGCGGCTGGTGGGCGTGGTCTATGACATGTTCTGCGCCCAGGCGAAAACCTGATTTCCTCCCGTTGCCAAGACCCTGATCCCCATGGACGGCTCGCTGCCTGTGGTTATTGCTCCCGTGTGTCTGCCGATCCGGGGCTGACCGGATCCGCGTGCCCTTGCGCTGGTCGCGCAGACAGGGCATGACCGGGGCATAGCCCCCTGCACGAAGACCCCAGATGAGCCGGATTTGCCAGATCGAGATTGACGACAGCGGGTTGCCCACACCCACGCCGGAAATCGAACAGGAACGCAAGGTCGCGATCTTCGACCTGCTGGAAGACAACAGTTTCACGCTCTGTGCCCGTGACGGGCAGGACGCACCCCCTGGTCCCTTTGTCATGAATCTCGCCATCCGCGAGCGGCGCCTTGTGGTCGCGCTCAGCGACGCGGCGGGCGCGCCCATGGGCGAGATCATCCTGTCACTGGGGCCGTTCCGACAGGTGGTCAAGGATTACTACCAGATCTGCGGCAGCTATTTCGATGCGGTCAAGCGCCTGCCTCCAAGTCAGATCGAGGCCATCGACATGGCGCGGCGCGGCATCCACAACGAGGGTGCGCGCATCCTGCAGGAGCGGCTTGAAGGCAAGGCCGTGACGGATATAGACACGGCGCGGCGCCTGTTTACCCTGGTCTGCGTGCTGCATTTCGGGGGCTGAATGGCCGAGCGGTTTCCTTCCTCGGTGCTGTTCTGCTGCGACCACAACTCGGTGCGTTCGCCCATCGCCGAAGGCTATATGAAAAAGCTCTACGGCCAGCGCGCCTATGTGCAATCCGCAGGCGTGCGCAATGACCGCGAGATCGACGGGTTTTCCATTGCGGTCAGCGCGGAAGATGGTGTCGAACTCGACCGCCACCGGTCGCGCTCGTTCGAGGAAATGATCGAATGGGGCGACGATCTGACAGGCTTCGATCTGATCGTTGCCCTGTCGCCGGCCAGCCAGCGACAGGCGCTGGAACTGACCAGATTTGCCCATATCGATGTCGAATACTGGCCGATCATGGACCCCAGCGGGCTGGGCGAGACGCGCGAGGCCAAGCTCGACGCCTATCGCCAGACGCGCGACCAGATCAAGGAGCGCCTGCTGGACCGCTTCGGCTCCCCAGGCAAGGAGTAAGCCATGAGCAGAGAGATCATCGACGCCTATTTCGCTGCCTTCAATGCCGGCGATCCAGCGGGTATGCTGGTACTTGTCAGCGAGGATGTGCAGCATTTCGTCAATCAGGGCGCGTTGCGGCAGGGCCGCGCCGCCTTTGCCGAGTTCTGCAGCCATATGGGCGTCAGCTATCGCGAGGAGTTGCGCGACATTGTGATCTTCGTCAACGAGGATGGCACGCGCGCCGCAGCCGAGTTCACTGTGCATGGTGAGTACCTCAGGACCGATCCCGGCCTGCCCGAGGCGCGCGGGCAGCGCTATGTTCTGCCTGCGGGGTCATTCTTCGCACTCTCGGGCGGCAGGATCACCCGGATCACCACCTGTTACAACCTGCAGGACTGGATTCGGCAGGTTTCGGCATGAGCCTGCGTTTTGCGTCCCTGTCGGGCGCGGCCATTGGGGAGGTCATCGACGGGCTGGCCGCGTTGCGCATCGCCGTCTTTCGCGACTGGCCCTATCTGTATGAGGGCGATACCGCCTATGAGCGTGACTATCTGCAGGTCTATCGCAACAATGCGCGTGCGGTCATCGCGGCCGCCTTCGATGGCGACAGGCTGGCAGGGGCCGCGACCGGATTGCCGCTGGCCGATGCCGATCCCGGGTTTCAGGGCGCCTTCGAGGGGCAGGATATCTCGGACATCTTCTATTGCGCCGAATCCGTCCTCTTGCCCGCGTATCGCGGTCAAGGCGCGGGCCATCGCTTCTTTGATCTGCGCGAGGATCACGCGCGGGGGCTTGGCTTTCGCCGCGCCTGCTTCTGTGGTGTGATCCGCCCTGCCGACCACCCTGCCCGTCCTCCTGATTACAGCCCGCTCGATGCCTTCTGGCGCAAGCGCGGCTATGCGCCCCTGCCCGGAGTGGTGGCACATTTCGGCTGGCGCGACCTTGGAGCGCAGGAAGAGACCGCGAAAGCGATGCAATTCTGGATGAGGGATCTATGAAACTTGCCGCCGCTGCCTATCCGCTCGATTTCCTGCCCGATTTTGCCGCCTATCGCGCCAAGCTAACGGACTGGGTCGCGCGCGCCGCAGACGATGGTGCGGAATTGCTGGTCTTTCCCGAATACGCCTCGATGGAACTGGCAGCCCTCGGCGGGGCTGGGGTGGCGGCCGATCTGGAAGCCACGCTTCACGAGGTCATGCGCCACGCCCCCCGGGTCATGGCCCTGCACGAGGACCTCGCCGCTCGGCATGGGGTGCATATCCTGGGGGCAAGCGGTCCGGCCATGGCCGAAGCTGCGCGCCCGGTCAACCGCGCCATTCTCTATGGCCCCTCAGGCATGATCGGCCATCAGGACAAGCAGATCATGACCCGCTTCGAGCGCGAGGAATGGGATATTGCACCGGGGTCGGGGCTGAAGGTCTTCGACACGCCGCTGGGGCGACTGGGCGTCATCATCTGCTATGATGCCGAGTTTCCGCTGCTGGCGCGCGCGCTGATCGAGGCGGGCGCCGAGATCCTGCTCGCTCCATCCGCGACCGAAGCGCTCGCAGGCTATAGCCGCGTCAGGATCGGCGCCATGGCCCGCGCTCTGGAGAACCAATGCGTCGTGGCCCATGCGCCGACTGTGGGCCCTGCGCCCTGGTGCCCGGCCGTCGACATGAACACGGGCGCCGCCGCCATCTACGGCCCGCCAGATCTGGGCTTTCCCGAAACCGGCATCCTCGCACAGACCGCCCCGAACGCGCCCGGCTGGGCCATGGCCGAAATCGACCGCGCCGCCATCGCACGCGTGCGTCGGGAAGGAAATGTGCTGAACCATGCGCATTGGGAAGAACAGAAAATCCGACTCTTGCCCCCTGTGCAGGTGCTCGAAACGCCACAAAATACTTGAAACCCCCCCTGTTTGAGCGCATTTAGGGCGGCGCATTACGGATGCACCCAACAAAGATGGAGTCACCATGGCCAAGGAAGAACTGCTCGAATTCCCCGGTGTCGTGAAGGAACTCCTGCCAAATGCGACATTTCGGGTCGAGCTGGAAAACGGCCATGAGATCAATGCGCATATGGCAGGAAAAATGCGAAAGAACCGCATCAGGGTTCTTGTCGGCGACAAGGTTCAGGTGGAGATGACCCCCTATGACCTGACCAAGGGGCGCATCAATTACCGATTCAAGTAGGCCCATGCGGCTGATTCTCGGCTCAGGCAGCCCACGCCGGAAAGAGATTCTGGCGTCTCTGGGCATTGTTCCGGATGCCATTGTCGCTGCCGATATCGACGAGAGCCCCCGCAAGGACGAACTGCCCCGCCCCTATTGCGAGCGGGTGACGCGGGCGAAGATCGACGCGATTGCCTCGGACCCTGCCGATATCGTGCTTTGCGCCGATACCACTGTCGCGCTGGGGCGGCGCATTCTGGGCAAGCCTGACGATGCGGGCGAGGCGGCCGCGTTCCTGCACAGGCTCTCGGGGCGCCGGCACAGCGTGATTACCGCCGTGGCCGTACGCTGTGGTGCTCGGCACTGGACGCGCACGCAGGTCAGCCAGGTCAAGATGAAGCGCCTGTCGGATGATGAGGTGAACGGCTATCTTGCATCGGGCGAATGGCGGGGCAAGGCCGGTGGCTATGCAATTCAGGGTCGCGCGGCGGCCTTCATACCATGGATCTCGGGCTCTTTCAGCGGCATCATGGGCCTGCCTGCGGCCGAGACGGCGCAGTTGCTGCGGGCGGCAGGCTGGAGGGCACAGGCATGAAGGGCTCGGTCATCACACTCGATTCGTTTCGAGGACGCGAAGCTGCGGCCATGTCTGTCGATGGACAGCTGGAAGACCTGCTGATCGCGCTTCCTGACGGTCTGCTGCCGCCCGAAACCATCCTGCGTGGCAAGCTGGGCCGCCCGGTGAAAGGGCTTGGCGGGGCCTTTGTGGATCTGCCGAACGGAATGAGCGGCTTTCTGCGTCAGACCAAAGGGCTGCGCCCGGGCGAGCCGGTTCTGGTTCAGGTTACCGGGCTGGCAGAGCCGGGCAAGGCCGTTCCAGTCGGCACGCGGCTGATGCTGAAAAGCCGCTACGCGATTGTCACGCCAGATGCCCCGGGGCTGAATATCTCGCGCCAGATCGCGGATGAACCCACCCGCACAGCGCTGGAACATCTCGCCG
>SKYA01000192.1 GCA_007128135.1 Paracoccaceae bacterium
GCTCAGACCTTCAAGATAGGCTCCGCGGACCGCACTTGCGCGGTCTTGCGGCAATTCGTCAAAGCAGTGCAGCACCTCCTGCATCCTGGCGCGCAGGATTACCTGCGCTTCTGCGCTCATGCCTAGGTCGGGGATTTGCAGACCATCATCAGCTGGCTGCAGCGTTACACCGCGCCGGGCGGGGCGGGCGGGCAGACGGTCGAGCGCATGGTTGCGCGCTATGGCGTAGATTCAGTTCATGCCATTGCCTTTGTCCGGGTCGAATGTGGCAGCTCTCTGCCAGATGCGCAGGAACACCTCCTGCAGTGCATCTTCGGCCTTTGACTGCTCACCAAGCATACGCACGAGGAGTCCTGTGAGTTTCGGTGCCGCAAGCTGGTATAGTGACCTCAGGGTAGCTCTGTCCTGCAAGGGCAGGCGGAGCAGCAGGTCAGAAATGTCATCCTGCATCACTTGCAGCCTGCACCCGGAGTAGTTTTCACTACCTTGCCAAAACCACCTTTACAGATCGACGCGGAGTTGGAGCTTACATCAGAGGTGCTCAGGTTCAAGCGCCATCCTCGGTCCCGAATTGCTGGCGCAGGCTGCGCAGCACGGGGATGGTCTGGCGCACGCGATCTTCGCCGAGGGTGCGCACGGCCTCGTCGATAAGGGGAGTGATGGCGGCAAGGGCGGCGTCGCGCGCCGTGCGCCCCGCGGGGCTTATGGCAACCATCTTGCGCCGCGCATCTTCCCAGTCCGGCCGGATATGGACATAGCCAGCCCATTCCAGTTTCGCGAGAGTGTTGGTCATCGCTCCCCGGGTGACGTGAAAGGCACGGGCGAGTTCGGCGGGGCTCATCTCGGTCTGCTGTTTCGCCAGAAGGTTCAGAACACCGAAATGCGAAAGCTCCATTCCCTTGGGCAGGGTCTTCGACAGCCGGTTGCGTGCCAGCTGGTCGGCCATCAGCAATTCGCTGAAGAGCGCGTTGGCGAGGTCCGTGCGTGGTTGACTCATGGCGCAGACTCGGGCGGGTGGAAGCTGCGGTCATGGCTCAGCGAAGGGACGCGCGCGCGCGCCGCGCTCACCTGGGCAAGATCGATCTCGACCAGACCGACGCCGGGTTCGGTGCCCATGTCCAGCAACACCTCGCCCCATGGTGCAACAGCCATCGAATGGCCAAATGTCGTGCGTGTCCTGCCCTCGCTTGCGGCGTGGCGGCCAGTCTGGGCGGGCGCAAGCACGAAACAGCCTGTCTCGATGGCGCGGGCCCGCAACAGGGTTTCCCAATGCGCGGCACCGGTTACCGGGCTGAAGGCCGCGGGCACCGTCAGCACCTCGGCCCCGGCCTGTGCCAAGGCACGGTAGAGAGTTGGGAAGCGCAGATCGTAGCAGATGCTCAGGCCCAGAATTCCAAAAGGGGTCCTGGCAAGCACGGCCTGTTTACCAGGGCGGAAGCCCGAGGATTCGCGATAGGTCTCGGTTTCCGACACATGAACATCGAACATGTGGATCTTGTCGTAGCGCGCGCGAATCCGGCCCTCCGGGTCGATCAGGAGCGAGCGATTCGCCAGTCTGCCGTCTGCCTCGCCCGAGTGCAGCGCCAGTGAGCCGATAAGGACCCACATCCCCAGCGACCGCGCCTCCTCCTGAACGGCCTTGAGGGTCGGGTCGTCGTCCTCCAGGTGCAGTACCTGACGCTGATGCGCGGAACTGGTCGAGACGCAATTCGAGACTTCAGGCGTCAGCGTGAGCACCGCGCCAGCCCGCGCCGCCTCCTGCAGTGCTGCGCGTAGCGCAGCCGTGTTTTGCGCCGGGTCGTCGCTCGAGCACATCTGGATCAGCGCGGTGCGGAAGGCCACGGATTCAGCCTTTCAGAAGCGCGTCGAGCTTGCCCGCGCGTTCAAGCGCATACAGGTCATCGCACCCGCCGACATGGGTCTCGCCGATGAAGATCTGCGGAACCGTGCGCCCGCCACTGGAACGGCTCAGCATCTCGCCACGGCGGTGAGGCTCGCGCGACAGGTCGATCTCTGTGAAGCTCGCGCCTTTGGCCTTGAGCAGGCGTTTGGCCGCATGGCAAAAGCCGCAAAGCGGCGAGGTATAGATTTCAATCGCTTGCATGGGTGCGCCTCGCAGTCGGGGGACAGGCGCGCACTATAAAGGATCACTCCCGCCTTGCAACGCGCGCGAGCGCGATGACGCGGACAGACCTGGCACCTGCGGCAAGACACGCCTCGCTTGCTGCGGCAAATGTCGCGCCTGCGGTCATTACATCATCAACCAGTAGGATGTGGCGCCCTGTCAGCAGATGCCTGCGGCGCGGATGGGGCGCAATGGCATCCGCGAGATTGGCGAAGCGCCCTTCGCGTCCGCGCCCGTCCTGTGTGCCTGTATGGCGCAGCCGGATCAGCAGGTCCGGGCAATGGTCAAGTCCGAGCACATCGGCCATGGCATGGCTTAGAACCGCAGCCTGATTATAGCGGCGCTGGACAAGGCGCATCCAGTGCATGGGAATGGGCGCCAACAACATGTCAGGCTGCAACATGGGCTCAGCCGCGCGGGCAAGCCACCTTCCGGCCGGTCGGGCATGGTCTATCCTGTCGGAATATTTCAGCCCCAGCAGAATCTGCCGTGCTCTTGCGTCATAGAGCATGACCGCACGTCCCTGTTCCCAGGGCCGGGCGAGAATCAGGCATTCGTCACAGATAGCAGCACCATTCGCCTCGTCGCCGGGTAATGGCAGACCGCAGGCGTCGCAGCACATGCCGTGGATGAACGGCACCTGCGGCCAGCAGGAAGCGCACAGCCCGCCCTCTGCTTCCACCAGCGAATCGCAGGTCATGCATTGTGGCGGGTAGATCGCGCGCAGAACGCCCGTCGTGGCGCGCCGGCCGGCCTGCAAGAGTGTTGCGCCGAGTTTTTGCATTTGGCATCTGCCTCCGCTAGATACTTGCGCAGCCATGCCCCAGTCGCCTCCCGACCTGACCGACCGCACAGCACTTGTCCGCAACCGCGCCCGTGGTCGCGGCGACCTGTTCCTGCACGCGATTGCGCGCGAGGAGATCTCAGTAAGGCTGGCGGAGGTTAACAGAAGGTTTACGACACCTGCTGTCGTGACAGGCCACGCGCAGCCATGGGCCGACCTGATGCCTGGCGCGCGTCTGGTCGAGGATACGCCGGTTCTGGATCTGGAACCCGGCGCGCATGATCTGGTGATCCATGCCATGGCGCTTCACTGGGCCAGCGACCCGGTCGGCCAACTGGTGCAGGCCCGGCGCGCGCTGGTCCCGGACGGGCTGTTTCTGGGCGTGCTGCTGGGCGGACAGACCCTTGCTGCCCTGCGCGCTGCACTTGCGCAGGCTGAGAGCGACCTGACCGGAGGGCTCAGTCCGCGCGTGCTGCCCATGGCTGAAATCCGCGATCTTGGCGCGCTGCTGCAGCGTGCAGGCTTCGCGCTGCCTGTGGCGGATGCGCTGGGGCAGGATGTTGCCTATCGCGATTTCTGGGCCTTGTGCCGCGATCTGCGCGCGATGGGCGAGAGCAATTCCCTGTCCGCGCGCCCCCGCCACCCGACCCGCCGCGCCGTCTTCGAGCGCGCGTCAGCCCTCTATACCGCCCATCATTCGGACAATTCCGGGCGCGTGCTTGCACGCTTCGAACTGATCTTCCTGACCGGCTGGGCCCCCGATTCCAGCCAGCCCAGCCCCCTGCGCCCCGGTTCCGCCAGAGCACGGCTGGCTGATGTGCTCGGCGCAGAGGAGACGCCCCTGCCTGATTCGATCAAAATCCCCCGGCAAGATTGATTCCGGACGAAAACCCCTTATCTCGCGTTGCTATAGCGGATAAGCCGGGGAAAATGCTATGAAGGACACTGCCATGCTTGATGCAAAGCCCGTCTCTCAGGTACAGCGTTGCCCTGTGCACATGGACCAGCCCGGTGAAGGGCGGCTTGAGCATGCGCAGCCCGACCACCCGCCGGTGCCGCAGGCGAAGATCGGCGTGCTGCTGGCCAATCTCGGGACGCCTGACAATTACGACTACTGGTCGATGCGACGCTATCTGAACGAGTTTCTGTCGGACCAGCGGGTGATCGATTATCCGGCGTGGAAATGGCAGCCGCTGCTGCAACTCATCATCCTGACCAAAAGGCCCTTCACCTCGGGCGCGAATTACAAGTCCATCTGGAATCATGACAAGGGTGAGAGCCCCCTGATGACCATCACCAAGGACCAGACCGCGAAACTGGCGGAAAGGATTGGCGAACAGTTCGGCGATGGCGTGATGGTCGATTTCTGCATGCGCTACGGCAACCCTTCGACCCAGTCCAGGGTTGATGAGATGGTCAGAGCGGGCTGCGAGAAGATTCTCTTTTTCCCGCTCTATCCGCATTATGCGGGTGCGACCTCGGCCACGGCCTGCGATCAGTTCTTCCGCGCGCTGATGATCCAGAAATGGCAGCCCGCGGTGCGCACGGTCGCGCCCTATTTCGACCATCCCGCGTATATCCGGGCGCTTGCTGATTCGGTGCGTCTCGCCTATGGCGCGATGAAGGATAAGCCGGAAGTCCTGGTCACTTCATATCACGGAATGCCCAAGCGCTATCTGCTGGAAGGCGACCCCTACCATTGCCAGTGCCAGAAAACCACACGACTGTTGCGCGAAGAGCTTGGCTGGGCACCCGACGAGGTGCAGACCACATTCCAGTCGGTTTTCGGACGCGAGGAATGGCTTCGGCCCTACACAGTTGACCATGTGGCGGATCTGGCACGAGGCGGGGTCAAGCGGCTGGCTGTGGTTGCGCCCGCCTTTTCCGCCGACTGTATCGAGACGCTGGAAGAAATAAACGAGGAGATTCGGGAAAGCTTCGAGGAGGCTGGTGGAGAGCAGTTCACCTATATTCCCTGCCTGAACGATGATGACGCACATATTGCCGCGCTTGCGTCGGTGATCGAGGCGAATCTCAAGGGTTGGGTCGAAATCTGACTGCATAGCTTGTCGCGTAACAGAAAAAAGGCGGTTGGATTTCTCCAACCACCTTTCGTGTTTCAGCGTGAGCTGAAAGACTTATCTCGCGGCGACAGCAGCAGCCACGATCAGCAGCAGCATGATCGGGACGATGATGCCGGCCGACGAAGATTTGGTTTCTGCCACGACCACTGCGGGTTCGATGACAGGCTCCGAGTACTTGCCATGCTTGCCAGCGAAGGCCGAGGTAGCAGCGACGGACAGAGCAGCTGCGAGTGCGATTTTCTTCATAGTAACCTCCAGAACGCGCCGACGCGGTTTGCCATGCGCCGACTCCCAAGACGAAATGTCGTATCTCGTCTGAACCACTTTCCTACCGTGAGTGCAATGGGTAGTTGCCATGCAACGCGGCTGATTTTCGGCACGTCGTCAAATTCGCAACACTTTTCCACCTTCCTCTCGGGGATACGGGCTCATTCGTACCGGAGGGCGGAAAAACCGACGCTTTGGGTGCACGAATGCCACGCGCCGGCGTGTTCACGGCGAGTTGTGTTTGAAAACCCTTTTGCGACCCGATAAGCAGCACCGATCTCAAAGGAACCCCTACATGCTGCGTTCTCTCGCATTCGTCGTCGTCGCTGGCCTGACCCTCGCGGCCTGTGAAACAACTGCACCCGCACAGATCCCGCTTGGCTCGGACGGTCGCCCGTTGCCGGTGGTGGTGCGAATCAATCCGTCCGATGCACCTCGCGTGCGCCAGCGCATGCAGGACGGCCTCAATACCATGCGCGCACAGAACGGTCTGGGA
>SKYA01000025.1 GCA_007128135.1 Paracoccaceae bacterium
GCCCCCGGCTGCGCCCCCGCCCATGCCGGTCCGCGCCGCCACCACGGCCCCTTCCAGCGCCGCGAAGGGGATGCCCGGCTCGGTCGGCCAATGCGCCAGCCCCAGCGCAGCGCGGCTCAGCGGGTGCAGGCCCCCCGCGTCGTCCATCAGCGCGTGCCAGCCCTCAGGGCGTTCGGTCAGTGCGTGGGTCTCGCCGCTTTCGTGGTGGCCAAGGAATTCAGCCAGCCCGCCCTCCGGACCAGCCCCTACCGCGAGTCTGAGAAAGGCCCAGGACGCGCGCTGCGGCGCCTCCATATCCTGCTGCATGCTGCTCAGCCGCAAGGCCGTCCAGAGCGCCAGCAGGTCCGGCGCCACCCGTGTGCGCCATGGCTCCAGGCCATGTCGCTGGCCTCGACCAGCGCCAGCCGGTGCCGCCAGCCCTCGCGGCCGCGCCGCAGCCGGTCGTCCAGCGCACCGAAGTGAATGGCAGTCTCGGCGAGGGGTCGGGAAAGGGCGGCCTCGGTCTGCGCCCGGGCCTGCACGATATCTGCCTCGCGCGGGCCGGACGCGGCAGGTGTGCGTGCATCGCAGGCGCGTCCTGCAACGGGCCGGGCAGGAACCACAGATCGGCCTCCTGTGCGGCTTCGTCGGGATCAATACCGTATGATGGGGGGCGGGCGCTCATGGCTGCAAGGTCACGCCGTTTTGCCGACCCTGACAGACGCAATCCGTCCCCCGTCCGCTTCTCCCGTCCGTGCCCCGTCTGCGCCCTGGGGCCTTAACCCAAGTTTAACCAATCTGCGGCAAACATGGCTTCTGTCAGTGAAGGAACGGAGGGCCGAGGGATGCCATATGCTGTGCTGCTTGCCGTCACCATCGTGACCAGCGCCACTCTTGTCGTGCTGGGCGTTCTGGCCATCCTCGCCGGTGCCCTGCGCCCGCGCCCGCGCGGCGATACCCCCCTGTCCCTGCCCGAGTCCGAGGCCGTGTTCATCTTTCGCGACGAGGTGCTGATCGACTGTTCCGACAAGGCCCGCCACCTGCTCGACACGCTGCCCGCGGACCCGGACGCGGCCCGTCCCGATGACGCGCTCGACCGGCTGCTGCGTTATCTGGCAGCGCATTTCCCCGACATCTCGACCGACCTGGCGCAACTGGCCGGCAAGGGCGCGCTGACACTGGTGGCCGAGGGGGACAGCGGCATGACCCTCTCGGCGCGGTTCCACAAGGGCCTCACCCGCATCCATCTGTCCGATACACGGGCCGAGGGCGCGCTTGTGGCGCTCGACCGGCTCAGCTTCGAGGCGCTGAAATCCGAGGTCGAGACCCTGCGCAAGGTCGCACGCCATGTGCCTGCGCTGGTCTGGCAGACCGACCGCGCAAGCAAGGTCGTCTGGGCCAATGCGGGCTATATCGCGCGGCTCCAGTCGGCTGATCCGGGTGTGGTGCTGACATGGCCGCTGCCGGCGCTGTTCGAGCGCAGCAGGATGCAGGGCCCGGACCGGCTGGCGCTGGAGGTCGGGGGGCAGACCTCGTGGTTTTCCTATGCGCGCATCGCGCTGGGCGCGCGCGACATGCATATCGCGACCCCGATCGATTCGGCCGTGCAGTCCGAGGCCGCGCGGCAGGAAACCCTCCAGACCCTCACCCGCACCTTTGCCTCGCTCCAGATCGGACTGGCGCTGTTCGATGCCGAACGCCGCCTGCAGGTGTTCAACCCAGCACTGGTGGACATGACCGGTCTCGAGCCTCTGTTCCTGGCCGCCCGCCCCAGTTTCGAACAGGTGCTCTACGCCCTGCGCGAGGCGCGGATGCTGCCCGAACCCAAGGATTTTAACAACTGGCGCCGCGAGATCATCGAGATGGAGAAGGCCGCCGAGTCTGGCGCCTATTCACAGGAATGGTGCCTCGAGGGCGGGCGCACCTTCCATGTCACCGGGCGGCCCCAGCCCAACGGTGCGATTGCGCTCTTCATCGAGGATGTGACGACCGAGGCTGCGCTCAGTCGCAGCTTCCGCTCCGAGATCGAGACGGTGCACAAGGTTCTTGACGGCCTGTCGGACGGGATCATCGCCTTCAGCCTTGCCGGCCAGACCCTGCTCGCCAATGATGCCTATACCCGACTCTGGCAGGCCGATCCCTGCACCGATCTGGCCGATGAGGGGCTGGCGCAGGCGATCCGGCTGTGGTCCGGGCAGGCAGAGCCCACGACTTTCTGGGCGCGGCTGGCCGAGTTCGCATCCGCCCCGTCCGGCGGTGGCGCGACGGCACGGCTGAGCGCCACGATCGTGCTCAGGGATGGTGCCATGCTTGGCATTACGGCACGAAGGCTGACCGGCGGGACGCTGATGATCGTGTTCCAGCAGGTCGGCCTGCGCGCCGCCCAGCCTGGCCGCGTCCCGGCCGCCGAGCTCGCGCTGCAGTCCGAACTGGTGCAGAGCCCCGACCTGTCGCGGGCGACAGGCGGCGCACCGGCGCTGGCGCTGCTGGCACCCGCGAGCAGCGAAGAGCGCAGCCGCAAGACCCGCTCGGCGCGCCATGCGGGCAGCCGCGTGCGGGTCTGACATTGCGCGCCCCGGCGGGCGGCCGGGTGCCAGACGACCGCTTGCGCGCCGCGCCACGGGGCTGACGAGGCGCGCGGCGCTCCACCGGGCGGCGGGCAACTCACAGCGCGGCCCGAGTTGACCTGCCTTCGCGGGTATCCTCCGGTTTGCGGGCAGGTGTTGGCGCGGTTCAAGGCCTCCTGCGCCTGCGCAGCGCCGGGCGTTTCCGGGCGGCATGAAGCAGACAGCGCGGGCGAGCTTTCCTGAACTGCCACGACGCCCGGCCAGTTGCCCGGCCTCTGCCTGTCCGTTGCCCGGACCCGCGCGCCGCGCCACGGGGCTTGGCGCTGCCCGGTGCCCATCCCTGGCACGTCGCCTTGTGGCCCGGCCCCGCGGGCTGCACCGCAGGGCTGGTGGGTGGCGCTCCCGGAAGGGAAGTGCCGACGGCCTGCCGCCATGCCCCGCATCCTTGCGCAAGAGGGCTGGCGAGCAGGCAGAAGACGTGGCACTCTCCGGCCATGACGACCGACACCCTGCTGACGCTGACCTCACCCTCGCCCGATGCGACTGCCCGCATTGCCGCGCGTCTGGGGGCTGGGCTCGGTGCCGGGGATGTGGTGCTGCTGCATGGCCCGCTGGGCGCCGGCAAGAGCCATTTTTCCCGCGCCCTGATCCAGTCCCGCCTTGCCGGACTCGGGCGCGTCGAGGATGTGCCCTCGCCCAGTTTCACGCTGGTGCAGACCTATGATCTGGACAATGTGACGCTCTGGCATGCCGATCTCTACCGTCTGGGCGACCCGACCGAGACATGTGAACTCGGGCTTGACCTGGCCTTTGACGAGGCGATCTGCCTTGTCGAATGGCCCGAGCGGCTGGGTGATCTGGCCCCGGCGGATGCGCTGCACCTCCATCTTGCCATGGGCAGCACGCCCGAGACGCGCCAGTTGCGCTTTGCCTCTGCGGCCCCGGTCTGGACGCAACGGCTCGCGGCGCTCGCCCACTCGCCTGTGGCGAGGGGCTGAGCGCGTGAGCGCCCTCTTCCCGCCTGCGCCCGGTGGCGCGCGCGTCTTCGCGCTGCCTTGCGGTGTCGATTTTCCTGCGGCCCTGGCCGAGGGGCTGGCGGCGCGGCTTGCGCCGCTGCCGCCCGAGGCCCGCGCCAGGGTCACGCTGCTGGTCAATTCCACGCGGATGCGCCGGCGGCTGCGGGCCGCGCTGATCGGGGCCGGGCCGGGGTTCCTGCCGCGCATCCGGCTCATCACGGACCCGCTGCTGTTTGCGCAGGCCGCGGCCCAGCCGCCGCCCGTCGCGCCATTGCGCCGCAGGCTGGAACTGGCGCGCCTGATCGACCGGCTGCTGGATGTCGCGCCCGATCTTGCCCCGCGCAGCGCGCTGCACGATCTGGCCGAGAGCCTTGCGAGCCTGCTTGCCGAGATGCAGGCCGAGGGCGTGCCGCTCGAGCGGCTCAGGGCGCTCGATGTCAGCCGCCATTCCGCCCACTGGGCGCGCGCGCTGGCCTTCATCACGCTGGCCGCCGAGGCGCTGCACGCCGATGCTCCCGACCCGGAGGGCCGCCTGCGCGCGCAGGCCGAGGCGCTGACCGCCGCCTGGCAGCACGCGCCCCCGCCCGACCCGGTGCTGATTGCAGGCTCGACCGGCTCGCGCGGGACAACGGCGCTCTTGATGCAGGCGGTGGCGCGGCTGCCGCAGGGGGCCGTGATCCTGCCGGGGTTCGATACCACCCTGCCGTCCGCGCTCTGGGACCAGATCGAGGACGAGGACCACCCGCAATACCGGTTCCGCCAGCTCATGCAGGCGCTCGGGCTTGCGCCCGGGGCAGTGCAGCGCTGGAGCGACACGCCCGCCCCCTCGGAGGCGCGCAACCGTCTGGTCTCGCTCGCCTTGCGGCCGGCACCGGTCACCGACCAGTGGATGGTCGAGGGGGCGCAACTGGCAGGACTGTCGGATGCAAGCGCGCGCATGAGCCTGATCGAGGCGCCCTCGCCGCGGATGGAGGCGCTCGCCATCGCGCTGCGCCTGCGCGCGGCGGTCGAGTCCGGGCAGGTGGCCGCGCTGATCACCCCCGACCGCGCGCTGACGCGGCGCGTCAGCGCCGCGCTCGATCGCTGGCAGATCATGCCCGATGACAGCGCCGGCCGACCGCTGGCACTCTCGGCGCCGGGGCGGTTCCTTCGCCATGTCGCCGGGTTGATGGTGGCGCGGCTGGACACGGTCGCGCTGCTTGCGCTGCTCAAGCACCCGCTGGCCCATGGCGGCGCCGATCGGGGGGAGCATCTGCGCCATACGCGCGATCTGGAACTGCGCCTGCGCCGGGGCGGGGTGGCCTATCCGGATGCGCCGTTCCTGCGGGCATTCGGCGCGGCGCAGGGCTGCGCCGACTGGGCCGAATGGCTGATCTGCGCGCTGGGCGCGCCGCTTGCAGAGGCCCGCCATCCGCTGCCCGATCTGGTGGCCGATCACCTGGCGCGGGCCGAGCGTCTGGCGGGCGGGCCAGCGGGCGGTGAGGGCGGGCATGCAGGCGGTGCGGGGGAGCTCTGGGGGGCTGCTGCCGGGGCAGAGGCGCAGCGCGCCATGGCCGATCTCGCGCGCGAGGCCGGGCATGGCGGGGCCTTCACCCCGCGCGACTACGAGGCCTTCGTCACGGCCTATCTGCAGGGATTCGAGGTGCGCCAGCCGCTCGCCGCGCATCCCGGTCTGATGATCTGGGGCACGCTTGAGGCGCGGGTGCAGGGTGCGGATCTGGTGATTCTGGCAGGGCTGAACGACGGGGTCTGGCCCAAGGCCCCCGAGCCCGACCCCTGGCTGAACCGGCGGATGCGGCTGGATGCAGGGCTGCTGGCGCCCGAGCGTCAGATCGGGCTCTCGGCGCATGATTTCCAGCAGGCGATCGCCGCGCCTGAAGTCGTGCTCAGCCGCGCGGTGCGCGATGCCGAGGCGCAGACCGTGCCATCGCGCTGGCTCAACCGGCTGACCAATCTTCTGGGTGGCCTGCCCGCCACGGGCGGACAGGCCGCGCTGGACGCCATGCGCAGCCGGGGCCGGCACTGGCTCGATCTGGCGCGCGCCTTCGAGGCCGACCGCACGGGCCTGCCCCACGACCCGCCCGCGCCCCGGCCCGCCCCCGC
>SKYA01000185.1 GCA_007128135.1 Paracoccaceae bacterium
ACCCGCCCGCCCCTGCAGGCCGCGCGGGCGCTGCCCATGCTGGCGCATGGCCGGGCGATTGCCTTGGTCTGCTGGGGCCGGTATGCCGGGAGTCGGCATGAAACCGTTCCTCATCCTGCAACTGCGCCCCGAGGATGAAGCCGCCGACGAGGAATTTTCCGCGCTCCTGCACCGTGCCGGTCTTTTGCCCGGACAGGTGAAGCGGTTGCGGCTGGACCAGGAGGATCTGCCTGAAGACCTGAAGCTCGAGGATTACTCCGGCGTGATCGTGGGCGGCGGGCCGGGCTGCGTGAGCGACCCGCCTGCGCGCAAGGACCCGCTGGAAGCACGGATCGAGGCGCAGGTCCTTGGTCTCATGCCACGCATCATCGCCACCGGCACGCCCTTTATGGGCTGCTGCTACGGGATCGGGATTCTGGGCGCACATCTTGGCGCGCCGGTCTCGAAAGACCGTCACGGCGAACCCATCGGCCCCATCACCTGCACCCGCCGCCCCGAAAGCGCCGGCGATCCGCTACTGGAGGGCCTGCCCGAGCAGTTCACCGCCCTTGTCGGCCACAAGGAGGCGCTGGATGCCCTGCCGCGCGGCGCCACGCACCTGCTGGAGGGCACCCGCTGCCCGATCCAGATGCTGCGCTTTGGCGATCGTGTCTATGCCACGCAGTTCCATCCCGAAGCCGATGGCGCGAGCTTTGCGCTGCGCATCCGGGTCTATCGCGACAAGGGCTATTTCCACCCCGACGAGGCCGAAAGCCTGATCGCGCGTTGCGCCGATGTGCGCACCGATACCTCAGGTCGGATACTGGCCAGTTTCGCGCGCCACTTCCGGCGCGACTGAAAGCCTCAGTTCCAGCAGGAGACCAGCACGGTCAGGTCCGGCGCGATCCGGGTGAGGGTTTCGGCGGGCACAACCACATCCCCGCGCAACGTCCCGCCCGACACCTGCGCGCCGCGCAGGAACTCCAGGATCGCGCGCGCATCGACCGCGTAATTCACATCCGCCGGCAACTGGCGCGTGCCATCCTGCGGCTGCCCTGCCAACAGCCCGATCACGGCACCGTTGGGGCCGAACACCGGCCCCCCAAGGTCCCCTTGACGCACATCCGCCGTAAGCCGCAGCACGCCGGTTTCGCCATGCAGGCCCTGCGCATCCTCCACCCGTCCAAAGGTCAGCACCGGGCGTGTCATCATGTCCTCGAAGGAAAACCCCGAAATCGTGATTTCGGCCCCGAGTGGCGCGGCGCCTTCGCTGAACTGGGCAAAGGCCAGCGGCACCAGTGGTGTCTCGGGTTTCAGGATGGCCAGCCCCAGTGCGTCGTCGCGCGCCACCACGCGGGCATTATAGGCCTCGTCGATGGTGACGCGGCCGCATTGGGCCACCGCTGCCGCCGAGGTCAGCACTGTTCCGGTGGCATCCACATAGAAGCCCGAGCGCGAGAATTCCGGTCGACGGATGGTCAGTCCGGACAGCAGGTCGCGCGCGGCGACCGTGCTGACCTGTCCCGCACTCTCGGGAAGAGTGCCGGGAAGGGTCGCGAAACTCGCCTCCATCATCGGCAGCACGCGGGCCATCTGATCGTCGCGCTCGGGCGTCCAGATCAGGGTGAAGCCCTTGACTTCGCCGTTGCGGAACTGCGCAATGGTATGCGAGCGCATCGTCTCGTTCTGCCCGGTCAGCAGGAAGGAGTTCTGCCGCCGCTCGCGCGCGCCCTCCAGCGGAACAATCTCGAGCGTCTGCATGATCTCGTAAAGCCCGAACAGCGTGGCCTGCGTGCCGGCCTGGCTGATCAGCAGCACCTGCACGCCACTGTCCCCGCGCGCGGCATAATGCGCGAATGGCGTTTCATGGCGGTCAAACCGCACCATGGCCAATGGCAGATCGATGCTGATGCCCGCCACGTCGTCGCGCACGGTCTCCATTCCCAGTTCGGCCAGTTCGGCCTTGTAGCCCTTGAGCAGTTCGGTGCGCTGGCGCGTGGTCAGAACGCCGGTGGGCTCGTAACCCTGTTCCTCCTGCCACGCGCTCATCGACCTGCGCGTACCGGGGCCGAAGGCTGCATCGATCCCCAGCGTGTAGAAGCCGAACCATTGCAGCGCTGTCTGTATCTCGGCGCGCTCGTCGCGGTCGAGCAGCCGCTCGGAGGCCTGCGCCTCGCGCAGCGTCTCGTCGGGGATGGGCTCCGGCTCGGGTTCCGGCGCCGGCTCGGGCTCGGGCTCGGGCTCGGGCTCGGGCAGCGCGGTCATCTCCGGTGCCGCCGGCGCCTCGGTCGGGGGTGAAGGCTCATCCGGTGTAATGGGCAGAATTGCGCTGCCTGCCGGGTAGATCTGCTCGACATAATCCGACCCGGTGCTGACGAAGGCATCGGCCGGAATGGCCCCTTCGGCGCGCAGTTGCCGGCGCACGGTAAAGGCATCGATTTCGCTTTCATAGGGGCCGATGCTGAGCGCATACCAGTCGCTCGGCAGGCGGAATCCGACCACGCCGCCCAGCTGGCTGTCAATCGCTGTGGCCCGGTCCAGGGCGGTCTCCAGTTCGCGATGCGCCTCGATCTGCACCCAGCGCTGTTCCTGTGCGCCTGCGGTCTGGACGGCAAGCGTGGCAGTCACCGAAACCGATGCCGCAAGCAGCGCTGCGCGGCTGAAGATGCGTGTCATTCCCTGAAGCCCTTTCCTGAATGTCTTTCGCGCATCCGTCCCTGGCAGGTGCATGGGCGGGTTTGCCCGTTGACCCTTGGCGGGCGCTTGCCTATTGAAGCCAAGCATTAAGAAATTCTGCGCGCATGACAAGAGGCCGCAATGCCCGGAAACCCCGAAAACCGATCACAAAAGCCCCAGTGCTTTCAGGATATCCTGTTGCGGTTGCAGGATTATTGGGCAGCACAGGGCTGCGCGGTGCTCCAGCCCTATGACATGGAGGTGGGCGCAGGCACATTCCACCCCGCAACCACCCTGCGTGCGCTGGGAACGAAGGCATGGGCGGCGGCCTATGTCCAGCCTTCGCGACGTCCCACTGACGGACGCTATGGCGAGAACCCCAACCGGCTGCAGCATTACTACCAGTTTCAGGTCATCATCAAGCCCTCGCCCCCCGATCTGCAGGATCTGTATCTCGGCTCATTGCGTGCCATTGGCATCGACGACGCGCTGCATGACATCCGCTTTGTCGAGGATGACTGGGAAAGCCCGACACTGGGCGCGTGGGGCCTGGGATGGGAGGTCTGGTGCGACGGCATGGAAGTATCGCAATTCACCTATTTCCAGCAGGTGGGCGGGCATGATTGCCACCCCGTCTCGGGCGAGCTGACCTATGGTCTGGAGCGGCTGGCGATGTATGTGCTGGGTGTGAGCCATGTCATGGACATGCCGTTCAACACTCCTGACGCGCGTATTCCGCTGACATATGGCGATGTGTTCCGCCAGACCGAACAGGAGTATTCGCGCCACAATTTCCACGGTGCCGATACCGAAAAGCTGTTCGATGATTTCCGCAAGGCCGAGGCGGAATGTTCCCGCCTGCTGGGTTTCGACCCGGTGGACCCTGTGCTGGACAACCGGCCCAACATCATGGTCCACCCCGCCTATGACCAGTGCATCAAGGCCAGCCATATCTTCAACCTGCTTGATGCGCGCGGGGTGATTTCGGTGACCGAGCGGCAGGCCTATATCGGTCGCGTCCGGGCGCTCGCGAAGCTCTGCGCCGATGCCTTCGTGCAGACCGAAGCAGGCGGGGCTGTCGCCTGATGGGGCGTATTCTGGTCATCCTGTTGCTGGGCTCGACGCTGCTCGCCGGGGTTGGCGTATGGTATCTGCAGGTCCATGCCCTTTACGACCGACTGCCCGCGCAGGACAGTGTCCTGCTGACCCCGCTCGACGCGGCCAGCGCGCAGCCCTTTGTGGTGCGCGACTTTCGGGGCATCGACTCGGACAGTTCGCCGATCCGCTACCGGGCCTGTTTCGACATCGATGCCGACCCGTCGCAACTGACCCTCTATGCTTCCGCCACGCCGCTGATTGCCCCGCGCTGGTTCGACTGCTTCGATGCGGGCGCGCTGACCGCGGCGCTTGCCGAGGGTCGCGCGCAGGCGGTCACGGGCGTGAGCAACATCCGCTATGGTATTGACCGTGTTGTGGTTCTTATGGACGGGCGCGGGTATTCATGGCAGCAGATCAACCCTTGCGGCACGGCCTATTTCGATGGCGACCCGGTCCCCGATGGCTGCCCTTCACCCCCCGAACGCTGAGGCCCCCATGCCTGACCTTCTGATCGAGCTGTTTTCCGAGGAAATCCCCGCACGCATGCAGGCAGGAGCCTGCGACGCACTCAGGCGGATGATGACCGATGGTCTGGTCGAGGCCGGGCTGACCTATGCCGATGCCCGGGCCTTCGCCACGCCGCGCAGGCTGACGCTGGCCGTGCAGGACCTTTCGGAGCATTCGCCCACCACACGCGAAGAACGGCGCGGCCCCAAGGTCGGCGCGCCAGAGCAGGCGCTGGAAGGGTTCCTGCGTTCGACCGGGCTGGGCAAGTCCGATCTGGAGGTCCGCGACGACAAGAAGGGGCAGGTCTATATGGCCGTGCTCACTCGCGAGGGACGGCCCGCCGCGCAGATCGTGGCCGAAGTGCTGGAGCATGTGATCCGCCATTTCCCATGGCCCAAATCGATGCGCTGGGGGTCAGGCAGCCTGCGCTGGGTACGGCCGCTGCACGCGATCCTGTGCGTTCTGAGCAACGAGGCCGGGTCCGAGACCGTCGCGCTGGAACTGGACGGAATCGTGTCAGGGAACCTGACTCGCGGTCACAGATTCATGGCGCCAGAGACGTTTTCTGTAAATGGTTTCGAGGATTACGCCACGAAGTTGAAGCGCGCGAAGGTCATTCTCGATCCTGCCGAACGCGCCGATCATATCTGGAACGACGCGCGCCAGATGGCCTTTGCGCAGGGGCTGGAACTGGTCGAGGACCAGGGACTGCTGGTGGAAGTGGCGGGTCTGGTGGAATGGCCCGTGGTGCTGATGGGACGGATCGACGAGGCGTTTCTGGACCTGCCGCCCGAGGTGTTGCAGACAAGCATGCGCGCGCATCAGAAATTCTTCTCGATCCGCGACCCGAAATCCGGACAGATCACCGGGTTCGTGACAGTCGCCAACCGCGAGACCGTGGATGGCGGCGCGACCATCCTTGCCGGGAACCGCAAGGTTCTGGCCGCGCGACTTTCCGATGCAAAGTTCTTCTGGGACAATGACGTGCGCGTCGTTTCTCAGACGGGTCTGGAAGGGATGGGGGCAGGTCTTGCCGATGTCACCTTCCACAACAAGCTGGGCTCGCAGGCCGACCGGGTGGAGCGCATCGCCGCCCTTGCGCGCGAGATCGCGCCGTTGGTGGGGGCGGATGCGGATGTGGCGGCGCAAGCGGCGCGCGTGGTGAAGGCCGATCTGCGATCTGAGATGGTGGGCGAGTTTCCCGAATTGCAGGGGCTGATGGGCAGCTATTACGCGCGGGCAGCGGGCCTGCCCGAGGACGTCGCACGCGCTTGTGTGGAGCATTACCAGCCGCTCGGGCCATCGGATTCCGTGCCGTCCGCGCCAGTCTCGGTGGCCGTGGCGCTGGCCGACAAGATCGACACGCTGACCGGGTTCTGGGCGATTGATGAAAAGCCCACG
>SKYA01000027.1 GCA_007128135.1 Paracoccaceae bacterium
GAGGATATTTGGGGCAAGGATGAAGAACACGAGGCAGACCCGCGGATAATCACGCGCCCCTAAATCTTGTGGCACGGACGTGACAACCCCGCGAGAAATGCCTATAAGGGCGGCAGTCTAACAAGGGTATCTCCTGCATGTCTGCCGAAGCCGTGAAGCGCGAGGAATATGGCGCTGATTCCATCAAGGTTCTCAAGGGTTTGGATGCTGTTCGCAAGCGTCCCGGCATGTATATCGGCGATACCGATGACGGCTCGGGCCTGCACCACATGGTCTATGAAGTGGTGGATAACGGCATTGACGAGGCGCTGGCCGGGCACGCAGATTTTGTGAGTGTGACCATCCATGCCGACAATTCGGTTTCGGTGACGGATAACGGGCGCGGGATCCCCACGGATATTCATCTCGGCGAAGGGGTCTCTGCCGCCGAGGTCATCATGACCCAGTTGCATGCGGGCGGCAAGTTCGACCAGAACAGCTACAAGGTCTCGGGCGGGTTGCACGGGGTGGGGGTATCGGTCGTGAACGCATTGTCGGACTGGCTGGAACTGCGTATCTGGCGCGCGGGCAAGGAGCATGTTGCGCGGTTCGAGCGCGGTGATACGGTGCGGCATCTGGAGGTGGTTGGCGATGCCGGCGACCGGACCGGCACGCAGGTGAGGTTTCTGGCCTCGACCACGACCTTTTCCAATCTGAACTACAATTTCAAGACGCTGGAAAACCGGCTGCGTGAACTGGCCTTCCTCAATTCCGGGGTGCGGATTCTCCTTGAGGACCACCGCCCGGCCGAGATGCTGCGCTCGGAACTGTATTACGAGGGTGGCGTGCGCGAATTTGTCCGCCATCTGGACCGCTCGAAAGCCCCGGTCATGCCGGAACCCATCTACATGAATGGCGAGCGCGACGGGATCGGGGTCGAGGTGGCGATGTGGTGGAATGACAGCTATCACGAGACAGTTCTGCCCTTTACCAACAATATCCCCCAGCGCGACGGCGGCACGCATCTGGCGGGCTTCCGGGGGGCGCTGACCCGCACTATAAACGCCTATGCTCAGTCGAGCGGGATCGCGAAGAAGGAGAAGGTCAACTTCACCGGCGACGATGCCCGCGAGGGGCTGACATGCGTGCTCTCGGTGAAGGTGCCGGACCCCAAGTTCTCGAGCCAGACCAAGGACAAGCTGGTCTCATCCGAGGTGCGCCCGGCAGTCGAGTCCCTGGTGAACGAGAAGCTGGCCGAGTGGTTCGAGGAAAACCCGGCCCACGCCAGGGGAATCGTCGGCAAGATCATCGAGGCGGCACTGGCGCGCGAGGCGGCGCGCAAGGCGCGCGAACTGACCCGGCGCAAGACAGCGCTCGATGTGGCGTCGCTGCCGGGCAAACTCGCCGATTGCCAGGAGCGCGACCCGGCCAAGTCGGAACTGTTCCTCGTCGAGGGCGACTCGGCCGGCGGTTCGGCCAAGCAGGGCCGGTCGCGTCAGAACCAGGCCGTGTTGCCCCTGCGCGGCAAGATTCTGAACGTCGAGCGCGCACGGTTCGACCGGATGCTGTCCAGTCAGGAGATCGGCACGCTGATCACCGCGTTGGGCACGGGCATCGGGCGCGACGAGTTCGACCTGGCGAAGCTGCGTTACCACAAGGTCATCATCATGACGGATGCCGATGTGGACGGAGCGCATATCCGAACGCTGCTTCTGACCTTTTTCTTCCGCCAGATGCCGCAACTGATCGAGGCCGGGCATCTCTATATCGCCGAGCCGCCCCTCTACAAGGTCGCGCGCGGCAAGTCCGAGGTCTATCTGAAAGACAAGCCCGCGCTGGAAGACTATCTGATCGAACAGGGGGTCGAGGGGGCCATACTGCGCCTTGCCACGGGCGAGGAGATTGTCGGCGCCGATCTGGCCCGCGTCGTGTCCGAAGCACGCGCCGTGCGCCGGTCGCTGCAAACCTTCCCGATGCATTACCCGCAGCACATTCTGGAACAGGCGGCGATAGCCGGCGCGCTGATGCCCGAGGCGCTGGCCGCCCATCCGCAGGAACTGGCCGATTCGGTGGCCCGGCGACTTGACCTCATTGCCGTCGAATACGAGCGTGGCTGGCAGGGACGGCCGACCCAGGACGGAGGGTTGCGCCTGAGCCGGGTCCTGCGTGGCGTCGAGGAAGTGCGGCGTCTGGACGGAGGCGTATTGCGCTCGGGCGAGGCGCGCAGGCTGGCATCGCACACGCAAAGCCTGCAGGAGATCTACAGCCAGCCAGCCGAACTGGTCCGTCGCGAGCGCAAGCAGAAGATCTATGGTCCCGTGGACATGCTGAACGCCATCCTGGCCGAGGGCGAGAAGGGGCTGTCGCTGCAGCGCTACAAGGGTCTGGGCGAGATGAATCCCGACCAGCTCTGGGAGACCACGCTCGACCCGGAAGCGCGAACGCTCCTGCAGGTCAAGATCGATGATCTGGCCGAAGCGGATGACATCTTCACCAAGCTCATGGGTGACGTTGTGGAGCCACGACGCGAATTCATCCAGCGCAACGCTCTGAGCGTGGAAAACCTCGACGCCTGAGCCATGCGAGGTGTGGAATACACGCCCGGTCTGGCAGGGTCTGCCATTTCTGCTTACGCAGGATGCAGCCTGTTGGGGCAACATACATTTCTCTTGCCCGATTGCAGAAAATCCCTGACACTCTCAGCATCCGCCTTCCACGCGGGTCAATAACATATGCCCAGGGAGGGTGCATGCCGGGAAGCGGCCAGGCGGTCTTGCAGGTGCAGGACCTCAAGACAGTATTCGCGACTCGGGCCGGGGACATTCACGCGGTCAATTCCGTGAGCTTCGCCTTGCAGCCCGGTGAACTCCTTGGCGTTGTTGGCGAGTCCGGTTCCGGCAAATCCGTCACCATGATGTCGCTGATCGGCCTTCTGCCTTCGCCTCCGGCAGAGGTGCGGGCCGGAACCGTGCAATTCGGCGGGAATGACCTGCTGAAACTGGACAAGAAGGCGTTGCAGGCATTGCGCGGGCGCGACATCGGGTTTGTCTTTCAGGACCCGATGACCTCGCTGAATCCGGTCTTTTCGGTGGGGTTCCAGATCATGGAGCCCTTGCGGAAGCATATGGGCATGGACAGGGCCAAGGCGAGAAGACGCGCGATGGAACTGTTGCAGCTTGTCGGCATCCCCGATGCCGAGCGGCGTCTGCGCGACTTTCCGCACCAGTTTTCCGGGGGTATGCGCCAGAGGGTGATGATCGCGATTGCCCTGGCCTGCGACCCGAAGGTGCTCATCGCGGACGAGCCGACCACGGCGCTTGACGTTACCATTCAGGCGCAGATCCTCGAACTGGTCAAGGATCTGCGCCAGAAGCTTGGCATGGCCATCATCTGGATCACCCATGATCTGGGCGTGATTGCAGGCATCGCTGACCGCGTGATGGTCATGTATGGCGGACAGGTGGTCGAATACGGCCCGGTACGCGAGGTGTTTGCCAACCCGGCGCACCCCTATACGCGCGCGCTCATGACGACAGTTCCATCGGTGCGCGGTGAAAGGGCCGCGAAGCTGAACGTGATCGAGGGCCAGCCGCCGATGCTGTCGCAACACCCGACGGCCTGCCCTTTCCGGGCGCGCTGCTCGCATGCCTTCGACCGCTGCGCGCGCGAGAACCCGCAGCGCTACCCGGTGGCCGAGGGCCATGATGCGGCCTGTTTCTGGGACCACAGGACCGGAGCACCCCGTCATGACTGAGCCGCGAAAACTGGTCGAGGTGCGTGACCTCAAGATGTATTTCCCGATCAACACAGGGATTCTGCGGCGCCACACTGGCGATGTGAAGGCCGTCGATGGTGTGAGTTTCGACATTTTCGAGGGCGAGACTCTGGGTATCGTGGGCGAGTCGGGTTGCGGCAAATCCACCTGCGGGCGCGCTGTTCTGCGGCTGTATGACATCACCAGCGGGAGCATCAGGATCGACGGGGTCGAGATCGGCAACAAGAGCCAGCATGCCCTGCGCAAGATGCGCCCCACCATGCAGATGGTGTTCCAGGACCCGCAAGCCTGCCTCAACCCGCGCATGACCGTCGCAGGCATCATCGGCGAACCGCTTGACGAGCACACCAACTGGTCCAAGGCGAGGAAACTCGAGCGAATCTATGAGCTGATGGATGCGGTGGGGTTGAACCGCTCTTTCGCCAATCGCTACCCGCACGCCTTTTCCGGCGGCCAGCGCCAGCGCATCGGAATTGCGCGCGCACTGGCGCTCAACCCGAAATTCATCATCTGCGACGAGCCCATAGCGGCGCTCGATGTGTCCATTCAGGCGCAGGTCGTCAACCTGCTGGAGGAATTGCAGGACGAGTTAGGCCTGACCTACATGTTCATCAGCCATGACCTGTCGATGGTGCGCCATATCGCGGACCGTGTTGCCGTCATGTATCTGGGCAAGATCATCGAACTCGCCCCGCGCGATGCGCTCTACAGTGCGCCGCTCCACCCGTACACCGAAGCCCTTCTCTCGGCCGTGCCGGATCCTGACCCCTCGATCGAGGAACAGGTCGAGCGGATCATCCTGAAAGGGGATGTGCCCTCGCCGTCGAACCCGCCCAGGGGCTGCAATTTCAGCACCCGCTGCCCGAAAGTGATGGATATCTGCCGCGAGATCGACCCGGAGTTTCGCGAACTGGAACCGGGCCATTTCGTGGCCTGCCACCTGCATAACGATGCCGGACCAACCGGCGCCCCGAGGCCAGAGCTTACCCAACAAGGAGAAGACGCATGACTACAAGAATTGCCCTGCTGGGCACTGCCGCAGCCATCGTGCTGGCGCCTGCTGCGGCGCTCGCCGAACGTGAGCGCGGCTCGTCCGGCCACCTCAACATGATCTACTGGCAGGCCGTCTCGACGATGAATGTCTATCTGTCGGGTGGTACCAAGGAAATGAACGCGGCCTCGATCGTGCTGGAGCCGCTGGCGCGCTTTGACAACAATGGCGAATTGACACCCTGGCTGGTGGACGAGATTCCGACTTTGGATAATGGCGGTGTTGCAGAAGACCTCAAGTCCATAACCTGGCGTCTGACCGAAGGCTTGCTCTGGTCGGACGGCACACCAGTCACTTCGGCAGATGTTGTCTTCAGCTACGAGTACTGTACGCATCCAGAGGGCGGATGCGCCTATCGTGACCGTTTTGCCGGGATCGAAAGGGTGGAAGCTGTCGATGACCTGACAGTGACCGTACATTTCGAGGATGTGACCCCGAACCCCTATCTGCCTTTCGTCGGTGCAGGCTCGGTGATCATCCAGCAAGCGCAGTTTCAGGATTGCATGGGCGCGCGCGCGCCTGAATGCACCAATCAGAATTTCGCGCCTATCGGTACTGGCCCTTATGTGGTGACGAATTTCCGGCCCAATGACGTGGTCGAATTCGCGGCGAACGAGAATTACCGCGTACCGACCCAGCCCTATTTCGCGACCATCACCTGGGCGGGCGGCGGTGACGCGACCGGCGCAGCGCGCGCCGTGTTCCAGACTGGCGAGATGGACTATGCCTGGAACCTCCAGCTTGCGCCCGAAGTGATCGCGCAGATGGAAGCAGGTGGTCGGGGCACGCTGCTGGTGGATTTCGGCCCGCTGATGGAGCGGATCGAATTGAACTTCACCGACCCGTCGTCTGATCTGCCCGAGGGTGAGCGCGCGACCCGCGCGCATCCGCACCCGATCCTGTCGGATATTCGCGTGCGCGAGGCGCTCAGCCGCGCGATCGACCGCGAGTTGCTGACCGAGATCGGCTTTGGTCCGATGGGTCGCGCGACCTGCAACTTTATCGTCGCGCCTCCTGCTGTCGCCTCGACCAACAATGACGACTGCCTCGTGCAGGACATCGCGCGCGCAAATGAATTGCTGGACGAGGCCGGCTGGGAGCGTGGGTCTGATGGCATCCGCGTGAAGGATGGTCGTCGTCTTGAGTTGCTCTACCAGACCTCGACCAATGCCGTGCGTCAGGACTTCCAGGCACTGGTGCAACAGTGGTGGCGCGAAATCGGTGTCGAAACCCGTCTGCGCAATATCGACGCGGGCGTGTTCTTCGGATCGGATCCGGGCAGCCCTGACACCTATCTGAAATTCTACGCCGATGTTCAGATGTATGCCTCGCTGTTCGAAGGCACCGACCCGACCCCGCACCTCGAGCAGCGCCGCTGCGGCCGCGAGCCGCAGCCTTCGACCCAGTGGCAGGGCCAGAACATCAACCGCTACTGCAACCCCGAGTATGACGCGCTCTGGGCCGAACTGAACCGGGAACCCGATCCCGAGCGCCGCAACGAGCTGGTCATCGCGCTTAACGACATGTTCGTGCAGGATTACGCGCATCTGCCGCTGGTTGCCCGTGGCCGTGTCTCGGCCGCCGCGAATACGGTTGGCGGCATCGTCCTGAACGTCTGGGATTCCGAACACTGGAACCAGGCGGAATGGTATCGCATCGAGGAGTGATCTGCGGCTGATCCTGGCCTGTCCCGTTGATGCGGGGCAGGCCGTATCTTGGTTCCGAGGTTATCCGTATGCTCTCCTACACGTTGCGTCGCCTGGCTTTTGCCGTTCCGACCGTGCTCGTCATCAGCCTGATCGTGTTCCTGATGCTGGACATGGCCCCCGGTGACCCGACCGCCAGCCTGCCCCTGACCATCCCGCTGGAGGTGCGCGAACAGATCCGTATCTCGCTCGGGCTGGGAGAGCCGGTGATGGTGCGCTATTTCAAGTGGCTCTACATGATGTGCATCACCGAACCGCTGCACATCCTGCAGGGCATGACCGGCTGGAACATCGCCCCAGAAGGCCCGCGCATCCTGTCCTGGCAGACCCGTTCGCCGGTGGGCGACATCCTGATCCAGCGCGTTCCGCAAACGCTGTGGGTCGTGGGCATGGGCTATCTTTTCGGCATCCTGATCGCCCTGCCCATCGGTGTGATCTCGGCCTACCGCCAGTACAGCTGGTTCGATCAGGTCGGCACATTCGTGTCGATGGTAGGCTTTTCCGTGCCGACCTTCTTCACCGGGATCGTGTTCATCCTGATCTTCGCGGTCTGGCTGGGCTGGTTTCCCTCCATGTACGATACCACACATGTGGTGACAAACTGGGATAGCTTCCTCTTTCAGGTCAAGCAGATCGCCATGCCCGTCGCGGTTCTGGCCCTCTACAATGCCAGCCAGATCAGCCGCTTCATGCGCGCCTCGATGCTCGACAATCTCAATCAGGACTATGTGCGCACCGCCCGGGCCAAGGGTCTTGGCGAAAAGACTGTTGTGCTCGTGCATGTGCTGCGCAACTCCATGATCCCGGTTGTCACGGTCATCGCCATCGGCATCCCGACCGTGTTCACCGGCGCAATCATCACCGAACAGATCTTCCGTGTGAACGGGCTGGGCGATGCGCTGATCCGCGCGATCTATGTCAGCGACTGGCCAATGGTCCAGACCATCACCTTCATCTTCGCCATCCTGATCGTGCTGTTCAACCTCATTGCCGATGTGCTCTACGGCATCCTTGATCCGAGGATCCGCTATGACTGATGCCGCCAAGCCCTTTTCGCCCGACGAGGCATTTCGTCCCCCGCGCAACCAGTGGTGGGATGTCTGGGACCAGTTCAAGACCCATCGCGGCGCGCTGGCCGGGCTGGCCGTGTTCGTCGCAATCGTGCTTTTCGTGCTCGTCGGCCCGCTGATCTGGCAGGTGGACCCTGGCCAGATCAATATCCGCGAACGCAACCAGGGGGCCAGCTGGACCTACCCGCTGGGCACCGACCAGCTGGGCCGCGACCTGCTTGCGCGGCTGATGTATGGTGGCCGCGTCTCCGTCGCCGTAGGGCTGACCGCCATGTTGCTCGGGCTGGTCATCGGTACATTGCTCGGGGTGCTGGCTGGCTATTTCAGGTTGCTCGACAGCCCGCTGATGCGACTGACCGACCTCTTTCTTGCCCTGCCGCTGCTGCCGCTCCTGCTTATTCTCGTCACACTGTTTCGTGACACGCTCGCCAAGACCTTCGGCGAGTCGATCGGCGTGTTCCTGCTGATCTGCTTTGCCATCGCCATCACAAGCTGGATGCAGACCGCACGCATCGTGCGCGGCGACGTTCTGGCGCTGAAAGAACGCGAATTCGTGCTGGCGGCGCGCTCCATCGGCACGCCATCGACACGGATCAACACCCGCCATATCCTGCCCAATGTGCTGTCACCGATCATGGTTTCGGCCACGCTCGGAATCGCGAGCGCCATCATTACCGAATCCGCGCTTTCCTTCCTCGGCCTGGGTTTCCCGCCCGATTTCCCGACATGGGGGCGCATCCTCTATGACGGGCGCGACTGGATCGAGCAATACCCGGCGCGGGTGATCTGGCCCGGCGTGATGATCTCGCTTACGGTGCTCAGCGTGAACTATATCGGCGACGGGCTGCGCGATGCACTCGATCCACGCATTCGCGGACGCTGACCCCTGCCCTTTCATCCTTGCCCAAATATCCCGGGGGTGTGGGGGCAGCGCCCCCACCTCCTGCCGAAAGGCACATGGCACCCATGAACCTTGACACCGACCCCAGCCTGGTTGCCCTGCGCCACCGCCTGCACGCCGCTCCCGAACTCTCCGGTGCCGAGGCGGGGACCGCGCGCCTGCTGCGGGAGATGCTGCAAGCCACGGACCCGGACCAGATCATCGAAGGGCTTGGCGGGCACGGGCTGGCGCTGGTCTATGACAGCGACATGTCCGGTCCGGGCGTGATGTTCCGCGCCGAACTGGATGCGCTGCCCATCGCCGAGCGGGGCCACGTTCCGCATGCCTCTACCCTTCCTGGCATCGCGCATCTGTGCGGGCATGACGGGCATATGGCCATCCTTGCCGGCCTGGCGCGACATCTGGGGCGTGATCGCCCTGCACGGGGCCGGGTGATCCTGCTGTTCCAGCCCGCCGAGGAGACAGGCGCGGGCGCGCGCGCGGTTCTGGCCGACCCTCGGTTTGACTCGCTGCGCCCTGACTGGGCCTTTGCTCTGCACAACATGCCCGGGCTTGGGCTGGGGCAGATCGCCGTCGCGGCAGGGCCGGCAAGTTGCGCCTCTGTCGGGTTGCACCTGCGCTGGCAGGGGCGCGAGGCCCATGCGTCCAGCCCCGAGACCGGCCTCTCGCCTGCGCACGCGGTCGCGTCACTCATGGCCGCACTTGCGCCTTTTTCCACCCCCGGTCCCGTGACCGACGGCTTCCGCCTTGCCACGCTCTGCCATCTGTCGATGGGTGCGCGCGCCTTCGGCATCGCGCCTGCAAGCGCCGAGGCAATGGTGACGCTGCGCGCGATCAGCGATGCCGGACTGGAGCGATTCGAGCGCGATATCGCCACGCTCGCAGAGCATCAGGCAGGCGCGCTTGCGTTGCAGATCAGCCGTCACGACCATTTCAACGCATCCATAAACGATCCTCATGCCAGCCGGATCGTGGCACGTGCCGCTGATGCGCTCGGCCTTGTGAAGGGTTGTTTTGCCCTGCCAATGCGGGCGTCCGAGGATTTTGGTGCCTTCAGCGCCGTCACCCGAACAGCCCTGTTCTTCATTGGCGCGGGCGAGGGGCATCCTGCGCTGCATGACCCGGAATACGACTTTCCGGATGCGCTGATCGCGCCCGCCCAAGCCCTGTTCACCCGCATCCTGAGCGAAGTGATGGCACATTAGGCCCTGTCCTTCATGCGCAGCCAGACAAAAGGCGTGCTCTTGTGCTTTCAAGTGCGCGGGAGGCGCAAGTCGGGTTGCCGCTGTTGCGCGCCCTGCCCAAGGACTCAGCTCTCGCGCAGGGCGCGGCTGAAATAGCTTGTCAGCGGGCGGGTCAGGTAGCGCCAGGGGCTCTGTGTGACGGTCTGCAGAAAGACCTCGACCGGCATGCCGGGCAGCAGTACCTGCGCGGGCAGGTGCGCAAGGCTTTCATCCAGAAAGGCCAGTTCCACACGGTAGAACCGCGTGCCATCCCTGGTGTCGGTGAAGGTATCTGCCGAGACATGGATGACCTCGGCCATGAGTTGCGGCATATCGCGCATGTCGAGTGCGGGCAGATAGAGCGTGGCCGACTGGCCCGGGGCGACCTGGTCGATATCGGCGGGCGCGATCCTTGCGGCAATGATCGGCGGCCGGTCCCGTGGCACGATATGCAGCGCTGGTTCTGCCGCGCGCAGGACTGCAAGCGGGGTCGTGAACTGCAATCCATGTACGATCCCGGCAACGGGCGCGCGAAGCTCAAGCCGTGCGATCCGCGTGCTCAGGGCGCGGTGGCGTTCGGCCAGTTCCAGTTCCTGCGCGGTAGTCTCGCGCAGTTCAAGCTGGGCCTCTTCCTGCCGCTGCGCCGAAAGCGAGAGGATCTGCTGGCCGATCTCGGCATGGCGCTCGGCCGCAACCGCCCTCTCGGCCAGAAGCGCACCATGATTGCCCTCCAGCCGGGCGGCCTCGCGATCCAGCGCCAGTACCAGCGCGGCTTGTGTCAGTCCGCGCTCCAGCAGGCTGCGCTGGGCCGCGCGCTCTTCGGCCAACAGAGAAAGCTGGCGTTCCAGTGCCGCAAGCTGTGCGGATATGCCGTTCTTCTGCGCATCGATCTGGACCTGGCGCTGTTCCAACTGTGCGATCAGTCTGGCCGTGGTTTCGCGCCGCGCCGCAAGCAGCCGGACCTGTGCGGCCATCTGCGCGCGGATCTGCGCGCCCGGATCGTGCCGGGTTGCGGCGGCCATCAGCATGTCCTCGAAAACGGGTTGTGCCGCGCCATCGCGCTCGGCTTCCAGCCTCGCCCGGCGGGCGAGGAGTTCGAAAAGCCGTGTTTCGACGATTGCAAGTTCCGACCGAAGCTGCGTCCCGTCCAGGCGCATCAGTACACTGCCTGCGCTGACCGCATCCCCCTCGGCCACGAGGATTGCCTCGACAACGCCGCCATCCGGATGCTGAACGACCTGGTGCTGCTGCGCGACTTCCAGCGCGCCGGTGGCGATCACGGCACCCGCAATTCGCGCCAGCGCTACCCAGGACCCGAAGCCCAGCACCAGCAGCCCAATCGCCACAACCGCCAGCAGCAGATGGTTGCGTGCGCTGAACGCAGCGTCCCTCATCGGCGCATCTCGGGCTGGCGATTATCCCAAGGGAAGCGGATCAGCGCCGGGTGGGTGATCTGCTCGCCGTCGGAGGGCGGAGGGTGATGGACGCGCAGGATGTCGCCACTGTTGCGCGCGACCTTGCGCAGCACCTGCTCGACAGGGCCAAGAGCCGTGATGCGCCCGACGTCAAGCTTCATCAGCAGGTCGCATTCGGCAATGGCAGAGGGCCGATGCGCCATGATCAGGACGCTTGCCCCGCGCGCCTTTGCCGCGCGTATCGCTGCATTCAGCGCGCGCGAACCCTCATCGTCGAGACTTGCGTTGGGCTCGTCCAGGATAAGCAATGCAGGGGACCCGTAGAATGCGCGCGCAAGTCCTATGCGTTGAACCTGCCCACCCGAGAGCCCGCCGCCCTCGGGACCGATCAGGGTGTCATATGCATCCGGAAGTGTCAGGATCAGTTCATGCGCACCCGCGGCCATCGTGGCCGCGAGTACCGCGCTGTCCTGCGCGTCCGGATCGAAACGCGCGATATTGTCGCGCAACGAGCCGCAGAACAGGCCGACCCGCTGCGGCAGATAGCCGATGGCGCGACCCAGTTGCTCTGGCGGGTACTGGTCGAGCCGTGCGCCGTCCAGCCTGATCTCGCCCCGCGTGGCCGACCAGACCCCGACCAGCGCCTTTGCCAGCGAGGATTTTCCCGCACCAGAGGGGCCGATCACGCCCAGCGCCTGCCCCGGCTCGAGAGTGAAGCCGACATCGCTCAGGACCAGACCATCGCCGGGTGAACTGACAGGCAGGCGCAGGCCCAGTCCTTTCACACTCAGCCGCCCTTGGGGCCCGGGAAGGGCCATGCGCTGGGGCCGGGGCGGGGCCGCGGCCAGCACCTGGCGGATGCGCTGCCATGCGGCGCGCGCGGCCTGAACCTGCGTCCAACCGCCGATGATCTGGTCCAGCGGCCCGAGTGCGCGGCCGAGTATGATCGAGGCCGCGATCATGGCGCCGGGGGACAAGGCGTCGCGCAGGACCAGCAAGGCCCCCGCTGCCAGCATCGCCGATTGCAGAAACAGACGCAGCGCGCGCGCAGTCGCGCCGAAGCGGCCGATTCCGTCGCTTGCGTCAAGCGCGGCAGCCAGCGCAGCGCGGCGCTGGTCGCGCCAGCGCGCGAGTGCAGCATCCTCCATGCCCAGCGCGCGCAACTGCAGGGCGTCCTGCGCGATCTGCTGTCCCGTCTGCTCGGCGCATTGCACCCGCATCTGTCCTGTCGTGATCCTCGCGCGATTGCCCATATTGTTTGCCATGCCCAGCCCTGCCAGAGCCAGTGCCGAGAGCAGCGCCAGCAGACCAAGCCAGGGATGCAGCAGGGCGATCACGCCGATGAACAGCGGCACCCATGGAAAATCGAATACGGCGAGTGCGACGGGTGACCCGGCCAGCCCCTGCAGCAGTGACAGATCCTGCGACGTGCGTGCGGTCGCCGCGCAGCACTGCGGGGACGCGCGCAGCGCGGCTTTGAAAACAGGCCGGTCCAGCCGGTCCTGAACCTGCGCCCCCAGCCGGGCTGCGATCCGGGCGCGGGCATGATCCAGCAGACCGAAGATGAGGTAGAGAAAGGCCACAATCGCGAAAAGCGCCAGCAGCGTGGCCTCGGACCGGCTGGAGAGCACGCGGTCATAGACCTGCAACATGAAGACCGGGCCGGTAAGCATAAGAAGATTGGTGAACACGCTGATTGCCGCCACGCTCCACAGCATCCCGCGCATGGGGGGAGTCAGCAGGCCGGGCGCTGCCTGATGACCGGACAGGCCCACCGGCCAGGCGGCCCCTGTTGCTGTTGCCTGATAGCGCTTTGTCATGCCTGTGCCTCGGATCAGCGTGCCAGGCAGCGGCAAGAGCCACCGCAGGCGCGGTCATTTCCCAGCATCATGCCCGCGCTGTCTTTATGTGGCGTTAATGCCTTCGCATTATCCTCTTTCCGGGGTGGCGCGCAGGAATTCGCCCACGATGCCGGATCCGACCCGCAGCGCCCTCGCCATGAACCGGTGAACCGACACGGCGGAAAAAGCTGCGGCCAGAGCCCGAGCACTCCGGGCCTGCGCCTGCCCCGCCGGACAGGAGCCGCATCGCCTTCCGCATCCTCCTACAGTTGATCGATACTGGCCTTGATGCCGAGGGCGTTATGGTGGGCGCCTCCCTGGGTCAGCGGTTCCCTTCCCCAAAATTCCGACTCTCGGGTGAGGGGAACAACCAGATACCGGGCTGGCCGGGGCGCGATTCGGTCCATCGCAGGCCAGAAGGCGCCTGATCGGGTAGCAGGGCATGACAGTATTCTCGAAGCTGCGGGCCATGACGTGTCGTTGGGCGGGAAGGGTGATGAGCGGTGCGGACAGGTGTATCTTCATGGCCGGTGACCAGAGCGCGCTGAGACTTGAGCCCACCTTTTCCGGCAGTGATCGGCCGAAACCCCATCAGGACCTAAGGTGCCGGGGAATAAGCGCAGCGCAACTCGTCTTCGTCGATACCATCCGCGCCTGATCCGACGCTGTCGCCACATTCGGCGCGGACGAAACACGTATTCTTGCCGTCGTCCCGGGACCGGCGGACAAGACATCTTCTGACCGGGATCCGTGCCGGGTGTTCTGCGCGATCAATCCTGCCTCGGCGGCCCGGGTGCAACCCCGATCGGCAGCGATTTGCCGTGGCACGACCATGCGGCAGGATCCAGCCGCGCGGAAAAGGACATCATGAGCGGCAAGGGTGCCCTCTCGGGGGCAGGCGCCAGGATCGGGTCACGGCGCCATTGCCCCCCTCGCGCCTCCCTGCCGCACTCGGCCCGCGCCACATGATTTGCGTTTGGAATGGCCATCTGCCGCAGCCCCGAACCACCCGTCAGGGCACCGGCTTCCTTGCAGGGGAGCTTAAGGCAGAATCCGGGGCGCATGGACGCTGTCGAAGGCGAAACGGCTGACGTTCCCGGCACACGGGCCCGACCCGCGCAAGACATCAAGTATCTCTGCACAGATCTCCCAGACGGAACGATCGGCGCGCAGAACCTTCGCGGGGTAGTCCGGACGCGCCACTCGCGCGTTGCGTCGAAGGGCGGCCGCATGACCCGCCGTGCCCGGCCGATGCGCCGGTGATCCGCGTCGGGCAAGGCGCCGGGCGATCACTTCGGTCGGGGCCGTCAGGTGGAAGACATGCCTTGCGCGGCCTGCAAAGGGTGCAACTGTCTGCCCGAACCCTCCGATCACGAAAACGGCCCGATGGGATGCGCCCGCCGCCGCGCAGGCTGCCTCGAACCGGGCCACGGGCCAGACCCAGGCAGTCCGGGCCTCTGCCTCGGGGCGGCCGCGGGTCAGGTCATGGCGCAGCACGGACCAGTGTTCTCCCATGCTGAAGGCCGCGATCTCGGTATCCGCATCAATGATCTGGACGCCCATCGCTTGCAGGAAATGCCCGAGCGTTGTCTTGCCGGTTCCGTTATTGCCGGTGACCATGTAGAGCCCGGGTGCTGGCCTGGGCACGCCGACCCCGGCCCGCAGAAGTTCCAGCGCCGGGGGTGGAAAGCCCAGGCGCAGCGATGCGGCGCACCGGTCCATCAGGTCGGTCACGGCAGGATCATCACCTGTCTGGCGATGGCAGGCGATGGCGCGCAACACCGGATAGACCCCGGCTGCACCTTGCAGACGGACCAGACGGGCCCAAAGCCCTGCGGCCAGCGCATACTCCTTTGCCAGCATGGCAAGCTCTGCCATTGCGTGCAGGATATCCACCCGATCGGGCCAGAGGGAACACGCCTGCGACAGGAGGGCAATCCCCCGCGCATGTTCGTGACACTGGCGATGCAGTGCCGCGAGATCCAGCGCCGTGTCCAGGTCCGGCGCTGCGTGATGCAGCGCTTCAAGATAGACGCGCGCCGCACGCACATCCCCGCGCTGCTGGCGTTTGCGCGCAGCCCTGCGCAACTGCGCGGGGGCCAGCCCTGCGGCATGTTGCCTGTGCCAGTTCAGATCACGCAGGGGTGCGGGGGTCAGGAAAGGCGAAGTCATCCCTCTCCTCGCTCTCGGGGGCGCTTCCACATCGGATGACGATAGCGGCCAGACCTTACCCAATGGCTAACGCCGCTCGCCCTGATCATCGAAAGCCATTGTTAAGCTTTCTGGCGGAATGATGCAGGTGAGTCGGGTCTCGGGCATCTGTCCTGCAAGGTGATTCCGGCCCTGATCTGCGGCGCAACCTGAAAGGAGGGCAGCATGACCGGTTTCCGGCACCCGTCAGAGGGATATGTCTTCGTGGTGACCTATGGGAGGTCGGGCTCGACACTGGTTCAGAACCTTCTGAACGCCTTGCCCGGGTGCCTGATCCGGGGCGAGAACAACAATGCCCTGTTCCCCCTCTACAAGAGTTGGCGCGCCCTGGTTCGCAGCCCTGACATCTGCCGGATGCGGCAGGCGCGCGAGGTGTCTGACCCTTCGCATCCCTGGTTCGGTGCCGAAGCGATCGATACCGACAGCTATGCGCGCAGCCTCTGCGCGGGCTTTGCCAGCCAGGTGCTGCGCCCGCCGCCGCAGGTGCGGCTGTGCGGATTCAAGGAAATCCGGACAATCTCGCCCGAGGCCGATTTCATGGAGTATCTCGCTTTTCTGAACGCATATTTCCCCCGGCCACGATTCATCTTCAACACCCGCAACCATGACGATGTGGTGAAATCTTCCTGGTGGCGCCAGCATGAACCGGCAGAGGTCCGCCAGATGATGCGCTCGGCCGAAGCTGTCTTCGATACGTTCGCAGCCGCGCATCCCGACCGCAGCATCCGGTTGCATTACGATGATTATGTGAGGAATCACAGGCAGTTCGAGCCGCTCTTCGAGCTTCTGGGCCACCGCCCGCCGCCCGAACGGATGCATGCCGTGCTCAGCACCCGGCTCACGCATGCGACCTGAGCCACCCCGCCCCGCATGAGTGCCCGAAACACCGGCCCGAGGTCCCGACAAATGCAGAACGCAGCCAGCCGACCAGTTCACAACACAGGCCCCCTGGTGCCGGGAGCAGAAATGATCCTGTGTCACGAGATCGACCTTCGGACGCAGGCATTCGTCAATATCGATTTCGTGATGGCGGATCAGACAGGCATTCCCCTGCATCTGTCTCTGCGGCGGGATGCCGGATTGCTGGTTCTCAATCAGCTGGGCCCGAAGAAGTGGTGTCGCGAGATCGTGCTCAAGGCCGGACTGAGATGCGCCCTGCATGATCTGCAGCTTGAATTCTCGCGCGATCTTCTGGGCCGGCTGGCAGTGACCCTCTGGCTGGACAGTGACAGGCTCGGACGGATCGACGCCTATCCGCGCGCGGACCCTGCGGGTCCGCGTGGGCTGCGCCGCGGATTTCCCGCCCTTGGGCGGATTGCAGGTGTCACATGGCCGGAAGGATTGCGCAGCATGCGGATTCTCTGGCCGGGAACCGCTGCAACTCCGGTCCTGACCAACCGGCTGGAACTTGTCTGGAACACGGCAGATCAGGAGGCTGAGCTGGACCTGCACCTGAATGAGGCACCGCTTGATTTCCTGCCGCTGCCCGGTGCCGGACCCGAGGCCGCGCGTTCCCTTCGCACGGCGTTGTTGCCAGGTCGAATCTGGCGCGATGCCATGGCGGGACAGGCGCGCCTCACGGCGCGCTCAGGTGGTCGTGCCGTGGAAATCTCGGTTGATATCCCCATGCTTCTGGACCGGATTTCAAGCCCGGAGGCCTTCTGGCAGATTCGCAACGACCCGATCATCCGGCTGCACATGCTGGAGCATGTGCATCACGCCGACCTCTGGGAGCAGGTGTCCGACCCGGTGCGCGATCTTCTCGGGGCAACCGCCAGGCGGCTCGGCAGCAAGGTCCTGTCGCTGCCCAAACACCCTGTCCGCCCCGGCGCCGAAACCCCAGACCCAGCCCCAGCCCCAGCCCGGAAGTCCCCCGCAGATACCTGCGATGCGTTCCATGCAGGAATTGCCCGTGATCGTCATGCCGACCCGATATGGCTGCTCGACACTCTGATTCGGCAGAATGCCCTCAAACCCGGAGAGGTGAGGCATCTCGCGCTGATGCTCAGCGAATGGTTCTGCCTGCATGGCGATCCGCTTGACCTGGCGCAACTTGCAGCACGACACGGGGTTGGCACATGGCAGGAAGACGCGACCCCCTGGGGCTCCGTCGCCGGGCTGCCGATGCTGTGGGGGCAGGGCAACTGGTCCGCCATCGAGGCCGTATTGCGCAACTACCCCCGTCAGGCCACCCACTGGCTGGTGACTCCGGCGCTGGGCTGGGTCGGAACTGCCCTGGCAGAGAAGCGACCTGATCTCGACGGGCGCTACCTGCCCGAGGCCCGGCAGATCAGCCTGATGACGGCCCTGCTGGAACTCATCGCCGAACTGTCCTCTTCCTATTGGGCCCAGACTCCGTGCACGCGGCTGATGTCGGGCGTTCTGGATATTCTGGACGGCCTGCTTCTGCTGCCGGACTGGTGCGCGGACTGGTATCTGGAACTCAGCCTGCGTGCCTATGGGCTGCGCCCGGAATTCTGGGAGCAGATCTGCACGCGTCCGGCACTTGCGGAACACCCCCTGCTGGCCCAGACCGGGCATGCCTTCGATGCCTTGCAGACCGCGCTCGCATCCGGGAAGGGGGCAGTCCTGTGGGAGGCCGCCCGTCCCTTCCTGCAGCGCAGATGTGCCGGGCACGAGATGCTGCGCCGCATGGTCCTGTCGCCGCATGCGACCTCCAGAGCCTTTGCCCGGCGCCCCGACCTGGCCAGCCTGTCCCCGGTCCTGACGCGGCAGGAGATCGAGGAGACCGCACTGCGCTGGCTCGCCTTTCCGCGCAGCCAGGAAGCGCGCGATGTTATCGAACTGCGACCGGGTGAACCGGTTCACATCGCTGCCTGCAACGGATTGCGCAACGCGGCGGCAGACATCGCGCGCACGGCATTTTCCCGGGCCATGGCCAGCCTCGGAGAGCGGGTCCATCATTGTCTCGCTCTGCGCCAATGCATTGCATCCCTGCCCGAGCAAGATGTTCGCGGTCTGACGCGTATGGCGCGCGCCCTGAGCACGGAAGACGCAGGATTCGTCGGAATCGCGGCCCTGCTTGCCCTCGCCGAGGCTGCATCGCGCCATGACGCGACAGCGCTGGCACAGGGCTGGTGCGCGGCACTGCGCGAGCAGATGGAGCGAATCGGCAGTGACAGGCTTGTCCTCGCGCAGGCCCCGGCGCTGGCGCTGGAGCGGTTCGCCGCGCTCTGCCGGGACAGCGAACTGAGGTCGAAACTTGCTCCCTGGCTGCGGCCTGCGCGTGACAGGCCGATCAACGAAGACCCGATCGCCGCACAGATTCGCGCGGCGGCGAATCCATTTGCCGATACGCTGGTTGCGCTGATTTCCTGCCATGGCAATCTCGACACGCGCGCGCGCGACTGTCGTGCCGCCTGGGGGGACGCGCTGGCACGGCTGGGCATACCGCTGATCACGGTTGTCGGGCGTCGGGCCGATCTGCCGACGGCAGGCCGCGAGAGCTTTGACGGCACGCTTCTGCAACTCGATGCGCCCGACAGTTATGAAGGATTGCCGCAGAAATCGCTGGCACTGGCCCGATGGGTGCTGGAGCGGACAGGCTTCTCGCGCGTGCTCAAGATAGACGATGACTGCCTGCTCGATGCTGCTGCCTATTTCAGTGACCCGACCTGCCTGACCCGGCCGTATTACGGCCGCCCGCTGCATCGCGCTCCGGGCACGATGGATCGCGCCTGGCACATGGCGCGCGCGCAATCGCAGCGTGGGCGGCTGGAACTCGACAAATCTCCCGAACCTTCGATTTATGCAGATGGCAGCACCGCCTATATGCTCTCGCGACCCGCGCTTGCTTCGCTGGCGCGGGCGCGAACGAGCCCGCGTGGGAGGGCACTGGAGCAGGTCTCCTTCATGGAAGACAAGCTTGTCGGGGATCTTCTCAGCCTTGAGGGGATCGCGGTCTCGGGTCAGAATTACGATGTGGCCGTGCTTCGCAAACCGGCAGGAGGGCTTGATCCGCTATCGCTATACGAAAACAGTTTTCAGCCCTTCGCCGGCGCTCCGGTCAAGCTGGCGCATCTGGACACCGGCGGCGGGGTGATGGACAGGGCACGCGAGGCGCTTGGCAGTCCCTGGCCGACCCAGATGAAAATATGGCCCGGCATGGTGCCCGCACAGACTGGCTGGGCCAAGAACGCGCTTGATCTGGTCAGCCCCCCCGACCGCCTGGAGCAGGCGCGCGCGGCCGAAGTCGCTGTCGTGGCTGTCATGCGCAACGAATGTTTCATGCTCGATCACTTCCTCGAGCATTATCGCGGCCTTGGTGTGGGGGCATTCCTGATCGTGGATAATGGCTCGGATGACGGCACGCTCGAGCATCTTGTTGCGCAGAAGGATGTCTCGGTATTCTCGACCGACACGCCCTACAGCCAGTCAACCTACGGGGTGCAATGGCAGGAGGCACTCGTCGCACAGTTCCGCACCGGACGCTGGTCCCTGCTGGCTGACGCGGATGAACTGGCGTTCTGGTGCTTGCCTGATGGCAATGGGCGTGTGCCGGGGAATCTGCCGCAACTGCTGGCCGGGAGCGATTTCGCCGGAGTGCAGGCCGTGCGGATGCTGATGCTCGACCTCTACCCCAAGGGGCGTCTGTCCGAGGCACAGTTCGTTCGCGCACCTTTCCTTGAAGCCGATCATGTCGATCACACCCCGCTCTGCCGGGACTGGCAGGGGCGTGGCCCATGGTCCAATGCCGATACGGTGACCAGTGCCCTGCGGCATCGGCTGATGAATGATCGCGGCACACCGGCGCGAGCCAACCTGTTCGTCGCGCAGAAATATGCGCTGCTGAAATACCATCCCCTCATGCGGCTGTCGGCGGGTTTGCATTACATCACCGGTGCGCGGGTCGCGACGCGCGAACTTGCGTTCGGGCATTTCAAGTATCATGCGGCATTTCTCGCCAAGGCCGAGGACGAGGTCGCGCGCGGCCAGCATTTCAACAATGCCGAGGAATATCGCGCTTATCTCGGACTGCGGGCCGAGGCGCGCGAGACGCTCTACGACCCGGCCCGTTCGGTGCCTCTGTCCCTGTGCCCCACCGTGCAGGCCCTGTGCCGGTCTCAGAGCGCCTCGAAACCGAAATCCGCCGGGATGCGGTCACGCCCCTCGAGGACGAGATCGGCCATGATCTGGGCCAATGCCGGGGCCATTGCAAAGCCGATCTTGAATCCGCCATTGAACACATAATGGCGTGGTCGCCCCGGCCACGCCCCCATGAGCGGGGCGCGGCTTGATGCGCGCGGGCGCACCCCGGCCCATCGCTCGATGACAGGTGCCCCTGCCAGCGCCGGGCATATCTCGATGGCGCGCGAAAGCAGTGCATCGCATTGCGCGTCAACCTTGTCGGGGCTGTCGAAGGCGCGCTCACTGGTCGAGCCGATGGCGACAGTGCCATCACCATGCGGCACGATATGCAGCCCGTCCGCAAAAAGCTGCGGTGCCTGCGGCGCGCTGTGGCGCAACAGCAGCGACTGGCCCTTGACACCGCTGCCGATCTTGCGGCCCAGCGCATCGGACAGCGCCTCGAGCCCTTCATACCCCGTCGCCCAGACAATGCGGCCCGAGGGCTCGCCCGCGCCCAGCACCAGACGACCGCCAAGAACCGCCAATGCCCCGGCCAGCGCCTGTCCCGCCTGCCTCGGGTGGAGTCGCGCGCTGAGCGTGTCATGGATTACCCAACCTGAGGGAGCCCTTATCCGCAGCCCCGGCGCGTCGGTGACGGGAACCACCCGCCATTCTGCATGACCCTGCCAGAGCGTTCGGGCCTGCTCGGCCCGTGCGCGCGCAAGATCCAGCCCGCCCCCGGTCACCGGCTGCACCCGGCCCAGCCGCGCATGGCCCGGGTCGATCCCCGAAAGTGCGGCGATCCGCGCCCAGTATTCCCCGGACATGCGCAGGGCCTCGAACTGGAACGCCTTCTTGGCGTTCCAGTTCCCGGGCACATGAGGCGCCAGTGCGCCGACAAGCCCACCACTCGACCCTGCACCTGGTCTGCGTTTCTCGATCACCTGGACTTGCGCGCCGCGCTCGCGGCAGGCCACCGCCAGCGTCAGGCCGAAAACACCCGCGCCCATGATCGTGACATCCGGCATTGTCATTTTCCGCGCGCCTCTGCATGAGTGGTCTGCCAGACACATAAGGCAGACCGGCATGCACGACCAGCACGCGATTCTGGACTGGAGGGACGGGCAGACGCCTGTCTCGACACGCTTCGACGATCCGTATTTCTCGCTGGAGAACGGGCTCGACGAGGCGCGCCATGTCTTCCTGCAGGGTAATGGCCTGCCTGCCCGGGCGCGTCCGGGTTTTCACATTGCCGAACTGGGCTTTGGCACCGGGCTGAACCTGCTGGTCACACATGGGGCCCTGCGCGAGCAGCGCGGCCCGGTCCGCTACACCAGTTTCGAGGCATTTCCCATGGCGCGCGATGACGTGGCGCGCGCCTTGCGGGCCTTTCCGTCACTGGATGCGACACCGATGCTCGACATGTGGGGGGCCGGACGCTTTGCGCTCGGCCCGCTGCAGGTCGAGATCATCCAGGGCGATGCGCGCGAGACGCTGCCAAAATGGCCCGGTCGTGCCGACGCGTGGTATCTGGACGGGTTCGCCCCGGCGAAGAATCCGGAACTCTGGACCGATGCCCTGATGGCAGAGGTTGCGCGGCACACTGCCCCCGGTGGCAGTTTTGCAACCTATACCGCCGCCGGGCACGTCCGGCGCGCGCTCGCGCGTGCGGGGTTCGAGGTCATGCGCGCCCCCGGTTTCGGACGCAAGCGCCATATGAGCCTCGGGTCTCTGGGATGAGCCCGCAGAACAACATGCTGGGCATCTGGCTAATGACGGCAACGGCCTTTGTCTTTGCCATGCAGGACGGGCTCTCGCGGCATCTGGCCGGCGAATACAATGTCTTCATGATCATCATGATCCGCTACTGGTTCTTTGCCAGTTTCGTTGTCGTCGTGGCCGCACGCAAGGCAGGCGGCCTGCGCGCCGCGGTGGCCACAAGGCAACCGCGACTCCAGATCTTCCGCGGCGTGCTGCTGGCGGTCGAGGTCTGTGTCATGGTCACGGGGTTTGTCATCCTGGGCCTGGTCGAGAGCCACGCCGTCTTTGCGGTCTATCCCCTCCTTATCGCGGCCCTTTCCGGCCCGGTTCTGGGAGAGAAGGTCGGCTGGCGGCGCTGGATGGCGATCGGGATCGGCTTTGTCGGGGTTCTGATCATCCTGCAACCCGGTTTCGGCGTGTTCCAGCCCGCAGCGCTCATTCCGCTCCTGTCGGCCTTCATGTTCGCGCTCTACGGGTTGCTCACGCGATATGTGGCGCGCGCAGACAGCGCCGCGGTCAGCTTCTTCTGGACCGGTGTTTCTGGGGCCGTGGCGATGACACTGATCGGCATCTGGTTCTGGGAGCCGATGGCACAGGGCGACTGGCTCTGGATGTCACTGCTCTGCGCGACCTCTGCCTTCAGCCACTTCCTGCTGATCCGCGCCTATGAGGTGGCCGAGGCGAGCGCGGTCCAGCCCTTTGCCTATCTGCAACTGCCCTTCGCCACAGCGCTGGGTGTCCTTGTGTTTTCCGAGGCGATCCGCGCCAATGTCATTCTGGGTGCGGCGGTCGTTGTCGGAGCGGGGCTGTTCACGCTCTGGCGCGCACGGGTCGTGAAAGGATAGGCGTGCGGCGTCCGCGCTGCCCGCTTGCCAGCCAGCCTGCGCGCGCCATCTTGTCGGTCGGGCTCTCAGTTCTCAGGCGTTCAGGCGTTCAGGCGGGGAAAGCATGGTCAACGCACCGATAATTCCGACAGGTCAGGCATTCGATCTGCTCCTGGCAGGTTGGCAGGCACAGGCAGAGGGCGGGCTCTGCGCAAGCTGGATGCTGCATGGCCGCCCCGGTATTGGCAAGACAGAGATCGTCCAGGCGCTGGCCGAGCGGATCGGTGCGCGCCTTCATGACCTGCGCCTGACGACAATCGAGCCTCAGGACCTGCGTGGGCTGCCCTTCTTCGACATGGAGACCCGGCGCACGATCTGGTTCCGCCCCGAGGACCTGCCGGACGACCCCGCCACGCCCTCGGTGCTGTTTCTGGACGAATTGACCGCCGCCCCGCCGCAGCTGCAACCCACGGTCTACGGCCTGTTGCAGGAACGCCGGGTGGGCCTGCACCGGCTGCCGCCCAGCTGTTTCGTGGTCGCCGCGGGCAACATGGTCGAGGATGGTGCCATCGCCTATGAGATGGGCACTGCGCTCTCGGACCGGCTGATCCATCTGCGACTTGCCGCAAGCGCCGACGACTGGCTCAGGAATTATGCCCTGCCGCAAGGGCTGGATCCTGCCGTGATCGCCTTCATTCGCACGCGGCCGGAGTGCCTGGACACTACCGAAGAGGCCGTGCGCCGCGGCGAGATGATCGCCTGCACGCCGCGTTCGTGGGCGCGGGTGTCGCAAATCATGTCGGCCCTGTCCGATCGGCGCCTGCGCAACCTTGCCATCGCAGGCGTGCTGGGCGAGGCCGTGGCCGCCGAGTTTCGCCTGATTGCCGAAGAGATTGCGGCAACAGTCCAGATCGAGGCGCTTCTGGAGGCCCGCGCAGCGCATCGGCTTAGCCTCTACCCGGCATCGCTGCACGGGATGACGGCCCTGGTCTTTGCCCTGGTCACGCGCGCCGGGCCCGAGACCCTGCCAGCGATCATTGACATCATGGCCGAACTGCGTGACCTGGGCGCGCGCCGCGGCGCGCCTTTTGCCTCCATGCCGCTGGCGGAACTGGGCACGCACGGCTTCGAGCTGCTGCTTGCCAGGGCGCTGGAGCGGGGCTGGCAGGAGGCATTCCTGACCTCCCCCGCCTATGCCGCCTATGCGGCCGAACGAGAGGCCGCCGGGCTTGGCTGAGCCGCGGCACTCCACCCGCGCGAGTCCCGCGCTGCAGGCGCTGACCGAATGCGACCCGGCGCTGGCAACGCTGGCACTCTGGTGCCGGCACCGCGACGCCGAGACCACCGCGCCTGCAGAGACCCGGGGCAGTGAAATCCGCTATGGTCCGGGTTTCGCCGTGCTGCCCCTGCACCAGAAGATAGGGGTGGCGGGGCATCACATCCTGCATGTGGCGTTGCAGCATTCCAGCCGGATGCAGGCCATGTCCGAAAGGCTGGGGGCCGATTTCGCGCCGGATCTTTGGCAGATGGGCAGCGATGCGATTGTCAACGAGGTGATCCTGTGTGCAGGCCACGCCCTGCCACGGCCCGCGCTGACGCTTTCGCGACTGCTTCTGGCACTGGGGCAGGAGGCGGCGCCCGAAGCCGCGCTCTCGGCCTGGGATGTCGAGCGGCTCTATCACCAGTTGCAGCGCAGCGAAGGCAGTGGCGGGCGGTCGGGCAGGGCAGGTGTCGCGCGCCAGTATGCGCAGGAACAGGGCCTCGTCCCGGACCTTGTACCCGAAAGTGGTGACGAGGCGCAGGCAGGCAACCCCGAAGGTTTCGACACGGGTGACTGGCAGGCGCATATGGCGCGTGCCATGGCCGCGGGCCGGGCCGCCGGTCTGGGACTGGGCGCTCTGGGCGCGGCATTGGGCGACCTGCCCAGGCCGCGCGTGCCATGGGAGATCATCCTGCGCCGCCTGCTGTTGCAGGCTACGCTGCCCCGCCCCACGGCCAGCCCCGCGCGCCCTTCGGCGCGCTGGCTGGCGCAGGCCGGCGCAGCGCTCGAGGCCCGTGTTCCCCTGCCGCCATGGCAGCCGCGCCATACTGCGCCCCTCGCGCAGCCGCGTCTTGTGGTGGGGCTGGATTGTTCCGGCTCCGTAACGCCTGTCATGTCGCGTCTGTTCCTGGCCGAGATTGCCGGGCTGGCGCGACGGATGCGTGCGGAGGTGCGTCTTCTGGTCTTTGACGAGTCCATCCGCAGCGAGATGACGCTTGCCCCCGAGCGTGCCCGCGCGGTGCTGTCCACGCTCGCACTGCCAGAGGGCGGCGGGACGGATTTTCGCCCCGTGCTGGCGCGCGCGGCAGACCTGGCCCCGTCGGCGCTGATCGTGCTCAGTGACCTGGATGGCCCTTTTGGCCCGGCGCCGCGTGGGTTCCGGACCATCTGGGCCAGCCCTGCACATGACCCTGCGCGCCCGCCTTTCGGTCACGTCCTGTCACTGGCGCGCTGAACGCTCGGCCAGCAATGCGGCCATGCGTGCATGGGCCGAAACCCTTGCGGGTTCAAGCGTCAGGTCATGCACCTCTATCCGCCGCGCCAGCCCGATATGCTGCAAGGCGCGTTCGGTAAGGGGCGCGGCAAACAATTCGGCGCGCAGCATCGCGCGCTCGGTCGGATCGAGTGCCAGCAGTTGAGGCCCGTCATCCGACTGGACCGAGACCAGGCTCAGCGGCGGCACGCGCAACAGGTCGGACTGCTCGATCACAAGGTGCAGCTTTCCCGAAGTCAGCCCACGCCGAGCCGCGATCCGGCCCAGCAGGCTGCGCGCGCGGGCGCGCAGCGTGTCGAGCCCGGCCTCGGCCTCGACATCCGAGGCCAGCGCCCGGCACCGTTCGGGGTTGGCACGCAGCAAGCGCGACTCGACCAGATAGATCACGATCAGCATCGGGATCGGGGCTTGCGCGATTGCCACGGCATAGTCACGCCAGACCAGCGCGGCCACGACAAAGGGCAGAAGTGTCAGCGTATAGCGCAGCACTTCGCGCTCGAAGATCACGCGCAGCCAGAGCCGCCAGCCCCCGCCCCGGGGCCAGAGCGTGACCAGCCGCAGGAACTTGCGCGGCACCCACCGGATTTTCAGCGCCTCGGGATTGAGGACAGTGTCTGGGCTGAGGATGAACATGGCGCAGGATGTGGCGCGCATTGCCCGTACATCAAGCACGGCAGGCGTCAGCGACGGCGCGCGTCCGTTTCGGCGGTAATGTTGAACAGGCGCGCCGACAGATCGCCACCGAAACGCATGTTGCCCAGAATCACCGTGGTCTCGGCGCCGGTGTCGTCGCGGATCACCCATTGGCGCAATTCGGTCGGATTGGCGGAAAAGACCAGCCGGATCGAGCCGTATTGCGGGTTCTCCGGGTCCTGCGCGATCACGGTCGTGGTGGTTTCGTCATGGGTGTGACCCACCACCATGCGCCGGTTGGCGAAATCGACATTCTGCTCGAGAATCAGGTTCAGGGGGGTCTGGCGCAGCGGATACTGGTTCGGCCCCATGTTCGAGCGGCCGTCAAAGATGGCCACCTGCCCGCCCCCCGCCATGACAAGCGACTGTTCGGGCGGGTCATATTCGAACCGCACCCTGCCGGGGCGGCGAATGAAGATGCGCCCGGTCGAAAGTGTGCCATCCGGGTTGATCTGGGTGAACTCGCCCTCTGCGGTGGAAAAGCTGTTGAAGTAGCGCGAGACCTCGGACAGCGGGATGGCCTGCGCAATACCGGGACGCGCCAGGACAATGGCGGGAAGCGACAACAGTAGGGAACGACGGGTCATGCTCATGCGCTGTAAATACCGCATTTTCCGGGCCGCGAAAGACCCCATCCGCTCACGCGGGCAACACAAGGCAGAGAGTTGCCGATGAGTTTGCGCCGCCGCCATTTCGATGCAGCCCCTCAGCGCAATCTGTGACCGGTTGCCTTGTCGAACAGGAACATCGCCCCAGGGTCGAGTCGGAGCGCGATCCCGGCCCCGGAGGGTTCGACATGGCTGCCCTTGGTTTCGATCACCAGTTTCGGTTGGTTGGCCCGCGCGCAGTGGATGAAGGACACCCCGCCCAGCGCCTCGGTCATCTCGACGCGGTGGCTGTCGCCGGACGTGATGTGCAGGTCCTGCGGGCGCACGCCCAGAACCAGATCCTGCACATGGCCAGGCACGGAGCAGGGGATGACATCCGCGAACAGTGCAGGGGCGATGATGCCGCCCTCGGCGGGGCGGGCAGATACAAGGTTCATGGCGGGCGAGCCGATGAACCCTGCCACGAAGAGGTTGTCGGGGTCGCGATAGAGGTCGAGCGGTGCGCCAACCTGTTCGACCTTGCCACCACGCAGGACGACGATCTTGTCCGCGAGCGTCATTGCCTCGACCTGGTCGTGGGTCACATAGATCATGGTCGCCCCGATCTCGCGGTGCAGGCGCGCAATCTCGACCCGCATCTCGACCCGCAACTCGGCATCGAGATTCGAGAGCGGTTCGTCGAACAGGAATACCTCTGGCCCGCGCACGATGGCACGACCGATGGCCACGCGTTGGCGCTGGCCGCCGGAAAGTGCCTTGGGCTTGCGGTTCAGATACTCTTCCAGTCGCAGGATGTCGGCGGCCTTCGCCACTTTTTCGCGAATTTCGGCCCTGGGATGGCCGTTCATCTTCAGCCCGAAGCCCATGTTCTCGGCCACTGACATATGCGGATAAAGCGCATAGGTCTGAAACACCATCGCAACACCGCGCTGGGCGGGATCAAGCCGCGTGACATCGCGCGTGCCAATGCGGATTTCTCCGCTCGTGGTCTCTTCCAGGCCCGCAATCATGCGCAGCAAGGTGGATTTGCCGCAGCCTGAAGGGCCGACAAAGACGCAGAACTCGCCAGGCTCGATCTCCAGATCCACCCCATGGATCACCTGCGTCGCACCGTATTTCTTGATCACGTTCTTCAGGGTAACGCCGGACATGCCTCAGGCCCTCTTGCGCAAAGATGGCGCGCTTTCCTCGGGAAAGCGCCAGGTTTCGGTTTCCTGCGCGATGGTCTGCGCAATCTCGCGGATGGTCGGGACAAGGGTCGCGAGGGTGGACAGATCCGTGCGTGCCGTGGTCGAGGTCACGGACAGCGCGCCCAGCACGCCGCCATTCGATGACAGGATCGGCAGCGCCACGCAGATGATGCCGGGTTCGTGTTCCTCGTCATCAAAGGCATATCCGCGGGCGCGGATATGCGCCAACTCGCGTTCCAGGGCGTCGCGCGTGGTCAGGGTCTTGTCGGTAAAGCGGTGCCAGCTTTGCTGCGCGAGTATGGCCGGCAGCAGCCCCTCGGACGAATAGGCCAGCATGGCCTTGCCCACCCCGGTGCAATAGGCGGGGCCGACCTTGCCAGCCTGTGAATACATCCGCACCGGGTCGCGGGCATTGCGCTTGTCGACATAAAGCACCTGCCCGTTGTCAAGCTGCGCGAGATGCACAGTCTCGCCCACTTCGGCGGACAGTCGGTCCAGATGCGGCCGGGCTATAGGCGCAAGAGAGCTTTGCTGCCAGGCGACGTGTGCAAGACGTACCAGCCTGATCCCGAGCGTGTAGAGCCCGCGATCCGGGTCAAAGGCCAGCATCCGCTGGCTGACCAGAGTCTGCAGAAGCCGATAGAGTGTGGCCTTGGGGTAGGGGCTGTCTGCCAGCAGATCGGAAAACCGGACCGGCCGCGCATGCGCAGCGACAAGATCCAGCACTTCCAGCGCCTTGGCGACAGTGCCATCTGCGGCAGAACCTGCGGCCATCCTCCCCCCCGACTGTGATCGCAAACAAATCCTTGACAAAGCGTAACGAGTCGCGCCATCTTTTTCAATATGTAAAAATTATTCTCAAATAGTGAAACCTGCAAGGGAGGAAATCATGCGGTTCACACTCAAGAGCGCGGCTGCCGCGCTGGCCTTGACCACGGCGCTTGCCGTGCCTGCCAGCGCCGAACTGACCGGCACGCTGCGCATCTTCTTCAACGACCAGAACCCTGCGCCGAAAGAAGCGATGGAAGGCATGGTCGAGCGATTCCAGGCGATGCACCCCGATCTGAACATCGAGCTGACGCTGATCGACCGCGAAGCAAACAAGACCCAGATCCGCAACTATCTGACCGCCAACGCGCCCGACGTGAACGGCTGGTATGCGGGCAACCGGATGCGGCCCTATGTGAATGCGGGCCTGTTCGAGGATGTGTCCGACCTGTGGGACGGCCCGATGGGCGCAGAACTCGCCTCAACCCGCCCGGCATTGACGCTTGACGGCAAGCAGTGGGGGGTGCCCTACAGCTATTACCAGTGGGGCATCTATTACCGGCAGGACATCTTCGAGGAACTGGGCCTGTCCGTGCCCGCGACATGGGAAGAGGAAAAGGCCAATTGTCAGGTCATCCTCGATTCGGGACGCAAATGTTACACGATCGGCACGCGCTTTCTGTGGACCGCAGGCGGCTGGTTCGACTATCTGAACCTGCGCACGCATGGCTATGATTTCCACATGGCGCTAACTGCAGGCGAGGTGGAATGGACCGATGACCGCGTGCGCGAAACCTTCGCCAATTGGCGCGAGTTGCTGGACATGGGCGCCTTCATCGACGACCACACCGCCTATACATGGCAGGAAGCCCAGCCCTTTCTGGTCAATGGCGAGGCAGCGGCCTATCTGATGGGCAACTTCCTTGTGGCGCCGCTGCGCGAGGCCGGTCTGACCGATGACCAGCTTGGCTTCTACCAGTTCCCCGAGATCACGCCGGGTATCCCGATGGCAGAGGACGCGCCCACCGACACGCTGCACATTCCGGCTCAGGCCCGGAACAAGGAAGCCGCCCGCGCCTTCCTGCAGTATGTCGCCAGTGCGGAAAACCAGACCATCGTGAACGAGGTTCTGGGGCAGCTTCCGATCAACCGCAACGCTTCGGTGGCCGATGACAAGTTCATTCAGGCCGGCTTCGAGATGCTGTCGAACGCTACCGGCGGGATCGCGCAGTTCTTCGATCGCGACACCGATGCCGAGATGGCCTCGGCGGGCATGGAAGGCTTTCAGGAATTCATGGTGATGCCTGACAATCTGGATGCCATCCTGACCCGGCTCGAGCGTGTGCGCCAGCGCATCATCGCCCAGTAAGCAAGGGGTTCCTCCCGGTCGTGGGGTGGTCTTTCGGGGCCGCCCCATGATCCTCAGACCAACAGGCAAAGGCGATGTCCGCAATCCCCGACGCTGATCAAAGAAGCTGGTGGCGCCGCAACCAGATGCGCGCCGCGCCCTGGCTTTTCCTGGCCCCCGGCATTGCCTTTTTCGCGGTCTATGTGATCCTGCCGATCTTCCAGAGCTTCCAGATCAGCTTCTACCGCTGGGACGGCCTGGGAGAGGCGCGCTATATCGGGTTGGTCAATTACCGCGAATTGCTTGACGATCCGGCCTTCTACACCTCGCTGCGCAACAATGTGAAATGGCTGCTGCTGTATCTTCTGGCCATTCCGGGCGGCTTGTTCATCGCGCTGTTCCTCAACCAGCAGGTGCGCGGCATCCGGCTCTACAAGTCGCTGTTCTTCTTTCCCTTTGTCATCAGCCAGGTCGTGGTCGGCCTGGTCTTCGCGTGGTTCTACAACCCGGCCATCGGTCTGTTCAATCCTCTGATCGGGCTGTTCGGCCTCAGCCCGATGAACGTGCTGGGCAATCCCAATACCGTGACCTACGGTATCATTGCCGCAGGACTCTGGCCGCAGGTGGCCTATTGCATGATCCTCTATCTGACAGGGCTGAATGCCGTCGATCCCGAACAGGTCGAGGCCGCACGTCTGGATGGCGCGAAAGGATGGCGGATGCTATGGTATGTGATCCTTCCGCAGTTGCGTCCCGCCACGTTCATCGCAGTGGTTGTCACCGTCATCGGGGCCTTGCGCAGTTTCGACATGATCTCGGTCATGACCAATGGCGGGCCATTCGGCTCCAGCCGCGTGCTGGCCTATTACATGTTCGAGGTCTCGCTGTCCGAATACGGCTTCCGCATGGGCTATGGCGCGGCGATTGCCGTGGTGCTGTTCCTGATCATGATGGTCTACATCGCATTCTTCCTGTGGCGCATGTGGCGCGAGGAACGAGGCGCATGATGGGCTGGCGCGAGGATGTGAACGCAATCTGCGCAACCCTGCCCGGGGCCGAGTGCTCGGACCCGTGGGGCGGCGGGCATCAGTGCTGGAAAGTGGGCGGGAAGATGTTCGCCATACTGGGCATGGACTCCGGTCTGTCCGTCAAATGCCTCGATATCGAAACCGCCGGGATGCTGCGCGAGACGACGGGTGCCACGCGCGCGCCCTATATGCACCGATCCTGGGTAATGCTGCCCGAGGGGACCGCGCTGGACGAGACAGAACACCGTATCCGCGTCTCTTACGGGCTGATCCGCTCCGGCCTGACGAAAAAGCTGCAAGCCAGCCTGCCGGAATGGGAGGGACGCTGAGATGTTTCCCACTCCTGTCGAGCGCCGCTCTGCCGCTGTCCAGAACACTTACAAGGCCCTTCTGCCGGTGGCGCTGATCCTGTGGCTGCTGCCGCTTCTGATGGTCGCGCTTTTTTCCATCAAGCCCGACAGCGACTTTACGCAAGGCAATCTCTGGGGCCTGCCCTCGTCCTTTGCGGGCTTTGAGAATTACACCCGGGTCTTCACCGACAGCGCCATGCCGCGCTATCTGCTGAACTCGGTCTTCATCACGATACCCACAGTCATCGGGGCGGTGGCGCTGTCCTGCATGACGGGCTTTGCGCTGGGTGTCTATCGGTTCCGGGGCAATATATGGATCTTCTTCATGTTCGTGGCGGGCAATTTCGTGCCCTTCCAGATCCTGATGGTGCCGGTGCGCGACCTGACGCTGAACCTCGGGCTGTATGACACGCGCCTTGGGCTGGTGCTGTTCCATATCGCCTTTCAGACGGGGTTCTGCACGCTCTTCATGCGCAATTTCATCCGCGCGCTTCCGCGCGAACTGATCGAGGCTGCGCGCGTCGAGGGCGTGTCGGAAATCCGCATTTTCTGGTATGTCGTTCTGCCGCTGATGCGCCCTGCGATCGCAGCACTCTCGGTACTGATCTTCACCTTCATCTGGAACGACTATTTCTGGGCGATCGTGCTGACCCAGGGGGTGGACACCCAACCCGTGACCGCAGGCATCACTGCCTTCAACAGCCAGTTCCGCGCCGCCTACCACATGATGAGCGCGGGCAGCATCATCGCCGCCCTGCCCCCCGTGATGATGTTCTTCCTGATGCAGAAGCATTTCATCGCGGGACTGACCCTCGGAGCCGTCAAATGACATCGACCCAAAGGGGCGTCACATGAAAAAGATTGCCTTCATCGGGGCAGGATCGACCGTATTCATGAAAAACCTGATCGGGGACGCGTTGCTGCGCCCAGCGCTGTCAGGCGCACATATCGCGCTGATGGATATTGACAGCGCGCGGCTTGAAGAGTCCGCGCTGGTGGCGCGCAAACTGGTGTCCTCGCTCGGCGCGGGGGCGAAAGTCTCTGCCACCACCGACCGGCGCGCGGCCCTCAATGGCGCTGATTTCGTCATCGTCGCCTTCCAGATCGGCGGCTACAGGCCCTGCACGGTCACGGATTTCGAAGTCCCCAAAGCCTACGGGTTGCGCCAGACGATTGCAGACACACTGGGCGTAGGCGGCATCATGCGCGGTCTGCGCACGGTGCCGCATCTGTGGGCCCTGGCCGAAGACATGCGCACGCTCTGCCCCGATGCGCTGTTGATGAACTACGTCAACCCGATGGCGATCAACACATGGGCGCTGACGGCGCGCTTTCCCGACATAAGGCAGGTGGGCCTGTGCCATTCCGTCCAGGGAACGGCCTTCGAACTGGCCCGTGACCTTGGTCTTGACGTGGCCGATCTGCGTTACCGCGCGGCGGGCATCAACCACATGGCCTTCTACCTCTCGCTGGAAGCGCGCGACGGCAGCGGCTGGCGCGACCTCTATCCCGCCCTGCGCGAAGGCTACCGCACAGGCCGCATCCCGCTCGAGAGCCACTGGAATCCGCGCTGCCCCAACCTGGTGCGCTACGAGGTGATGGAGCATTTCGGCTTTTTCGTCACCGAATCCTCCGAGCATTTCGCCGAGTATGTGCCCTGGTTCATCAAGTCCCACCGCCCCGACCTGATCGAGCGTTTCCGCATCCCGCTGGATGAATACCCCAAGCGCTGCGAGGAACAGATTTCCGTCTGGAGCGCGCAAGCACAGGCACTCGGAGCCGCCGAGCGCATCGAGCACTCCCCCTCGAACGAATATGCCGCGACGATCATGGACTCCATTGTCACCGGAACACCTTCGGTCATCTATGGCAATGTCGCCAATTGCGGCCTGATTCCGCAACTGCCCGCCGGGGCTGCGGTAGAGGTCCCGATACTGGTTGATGCGAATGGCCTGCAACCCACCGTTGTCGATGACCTGCCGCCGCATCTTGTGGCGCTTATGCGAACCAATCTCAATGTGCAGGAGTTGACAGTTCAGGCCCTGCTCACGGAAAGTCGGGACCAGATCTACCACGCTGCCATGCTCGACCCTCATACGGGCGCCGAGCTTGACCTGCGCCAGATCCGCGCGCTTGTGGATGATCTGCTGGTGGCACATGGCAACTGGCTGCCCGACTGGTGCCATAACAGAAAGGCCGCCTGACCCGCATCCTGCCTGCACGACCCAAATCGTCCTTCCCGTCCCGGAGCTGCCGCATGATCCCGAACCCTCCCGACCTGCAAGGCGCTACGGTCCCGAGCCCCTCATGCAGGTCCATGACAGTCGATGCGTGTGACCCGCCGCTCTGCAATTTGCCTACCTGCGGCACCAGCCGCCCGGTCACCGGGCTGGCGCGGGCGATCAATGGCGACGTGGTGGTGACGGGATGAGCAGGGCGGACTGGATCGCGGTTGACTGGGGCACCTCGCACCTGCGGGTCTGGCAGTTGTCGGGGGATCAGGTCTTCCGGCAGGCGCAGTCGGACCAGGGCATGGGCGTGCTGGCGCGCGCCGGGTTCGAGCCCGCGCTGCTGGCGCTGGTGCAGGACTGGTTGCCTGAAGGGCAGGTCACGCCTGTGCTCGCCTGCGGCATGGTCGGCAGCCGCCAGGGCTGGGCCGAGGCGCAATACCGCGCTGTACCCTGCACCCCGCTGGGCGATGCACTGGCGCCCGCGCCCGCGCGCGACCTGCGGCTGGATGTGCATATCGTCCCCGGGTTGAAGCAGCCCCGACCCGCTGATGTGATGCGTGGCGAGGAGACGCAGGTAGCAGGTTTCCTCAAGCGTCACCCGGGCTGGGACGGCGTGATCTGCCTGCCCGGCACCCACAGCAAATGGGTCCATGTCAGTGCCGGCGAGGTGGTCAGTTTCCAGACCTTCCTGACCGGCGAGATGTTCGCGCTTCTGTCGGAACAGTCGGTCCTGCGCCATTCCCTCGGCGGCTGGGACGCGGCAGGCTTTGCCGATGGCGCGGCGCAAGGCATGGAGCGTCCCGAACGGCTGATGGCGCGGCTGTTCACCATCCGGGCTGAAAGCCTTCTGGACGGGCTGGATGCGGGGGTGGCCCGAGGGCGGCTCTCGGGGCTTATGATCGGGGCGGAGCTGGCAGCTGCAAAACCCTACTGGCTGGGCCAGCGCGTGGCGCTGATCGGATCCGAAGCCGTGGCGCAGGCCTATGCCACGGCCTTGCAGGCGCTGTCGGTACCGGTCACCTTGCATGATGTCACCGAGATGACCCTCGCCGGTCTCTGCGCTGCGCGAGCCTTGCTGCCAAAAACGGAGCAGCCATGCGTGAACTGATTGCCATCCTGCGCGGGATTACCCCGCCCGAGGCCTGCGCGGTCGCGGCTGCGCTGATCGACGCCGGGATCACCAGGATCGAGGTGCCGCTGAACTCGCCCGACCCGCTCGACAGTATCGCTGCGATGGTGTCGGCACATGGTGCAAGGGCGCAGATCGGCGCGGGCACAGTGCTGGAGGTCGGGCAGGTCGCGCAGGTCGCGGCAACAGGCGCAGGGTTGATTGTCTCGCCCGACTGTAACCCGCAGGTGATTGCGGCTACACGCGCGGCAGGGCTGGACAGCTATCCCGGCATCTTCACCCCGACCGAGGCCTTCACGGCGTTGCGCGCAGGGGCCAGCGGCCTGAAGCTCTTTCCGGCCTCTCTGATCGGCGCGGACGGGTTGAAGGCGATGCGGGCGGTGTTGCCGCCGGATTGCGCGGTCTATGCCGTAGGCGGTGTGGGCGCTGCGGATTTCGCCGAATGGCGCAAGGCGGGGGCCACCGGATTCGGCCTTGGCTCGGCGCTCTATGCTCCGGGCATGACCGCCGCCGAAGTCGGCGGCCGCGGCCGCGACTCGGTCGCAGCATGGGATGCCTGCCAATGACACCGATCAGCGACATCCGCTGCGAACTGGGCGAAGGCGGCTTCTGGCACCCCGAGCGGGGGAAGTTCTTCTGGTTCGACATCACCGGGTGCAAGCTGCATTCGCTGGCGCAGAGTTGGTCCCTTGACGAAATGGCCTCGGCCATGGGCTGGGTGACAAGCGACCTCGTGCTGATCGCCACCGAAACGCGGCTTGCGCTTTTCGACCTTGCAAGCGGCACTGCGCGCACGCTCTGCGCGCTCGAGGCCGACAATGCGGCCACCCGCTCGAATGACGGGCGCGCCGACCCGCAGGGCGGTTTCTGGATCGGGACCATGGGCAAGCGCGCGCAGAAGGGTGCAGGCGCCATCTGGCGCTGGTACCGGGGCGAGTTGCGCTGCCTTTATCCGGGCATCACCATACCGAATGCCATCTGCTTTGCACCCGATGGAGGCTCTGCCTGTTTCACCGACACGCCGACGCGCCGACTGATGCGCGTCGCGCTCGATGCCCATGGCTGGCCCGCAGGCCCCCCGGAATGCTGGCTGGACCTGACGGCTGAGGGGCTGAACCCGGATGGTGCGGTCTTCGACGCAGAAGGGGTGCTCTGGGTCGCGCAGTGGGGGGCGGGGCGCGTGGCGGCTCATGCCCCTGATGGGCGGTTCCTGCGCGCGGTCGGGTTTCCTGCGCTGCACGTCTCATGCCCGGCCTTTGGTGGTGCGGGGTTGCGGGATCTCTTCTGCACCTCCGCGCGCGAGGGCCGCCAGAACCCGCATGATCTGGATGGCGCAACCTTCTGCGTCGCCGGGGTCGGCCAGGGGCGTGCCGAGCACCGGGTTGTTGTGGAGGCATGATGCAACGTACGCTGGGGGTCTGCTACTACCCCGAACACTGGCCGGAAGACATCTGGCCCGAGGATGCCCGCCGCATGCAGGAGACCGGACTTGCCTGGGTGCGGATTGGCGAGTTCGCCTGGTCACGGCTGGAGCCTGTGCCGGGGCGGCTGGAATTCGACTGGCTGGACCGCGCCATCAAGGTGTTGGGCAGCGCGGGGCTGAAGGTGGTTCTGGGCACGCCCACGGCCACACCACCGCGCTGGATGATCGACCGCCATCCCGACATGCTGGCTGTGGATGCCGCAGGCCGCCCCCGCAAGTTCGGCTCGCGCAGGCATTACTGCTTCAGCCATCGCGGATATCTGGACGAATGCAGGCGCATCGTTACCCTGCTGGCCGAACGCTATGGCCGCAACCCCCATGTCGCGGCATGGCAGACCGACAACGAATATGGCTGCCATGACACGATCCTGAGCTATTCGGACGCGGCGCGCGGCGCGTTTCGCGACTGGCTGGCGCAGAAATACCAGAGCCCTGATGCGCTCAACCGTGCCTGGGGCAATGTGTTCTGGTCAATGGATTATGGCAGCTTCGACGAGATCGACCTGCCCAATATGACCGTCACCGAACCCAACCCGGCGCATGTGATGGCGTTCCGCCGCTTTGCCAGCGATCAGGTGGTGGCATTCAATCGCGCGCAGGTTGAGATCATCCGCCGCTACAGCCGCGCGCCCGTGGCGCATAACTACATGGGCCGGATCACCGGGTTCGACCATTACAAGGTCGGGGCGGATCTGGATATCGCAAGCTGGGACAGCTATCCGCTGGGCTTCCTGTCGGACCGGCTGGAAGCGGATGCCGCGCACAAGGCTGCCTTCCTGCGCCAGGGAGATCCGGATTTCCAGGCCTTCCATCATGATCTCTATCGCACGGTCGGACGCGGGCGCTGGTGGGTGATGGAACAGCAGCCCGGACCGGTGAACTGGGCCCCATGGAACCCCGCGCCCCTGCCCGGAATGGTGCGGCTCTGGACATGGGAAGCCTTTGCCCACGGGGCCGAGGCCGTGTGCTATTTCCGCTGGCGTCAGGCACCCTTCGGGCAGGAACAGATGCATGCCGGGTTGCTGCGCCCCGACAGCGTGCCCGCACCCGGTCTGGCCGAGGCGGCCGAGGTGGCGCGCGAACTGGCCGCGGCATCGGATGTGGCAACCAGCAAGGGCGATGTCGCGCTGATCTTCGACTACGAGAGCGCATGGGCCTGGGATACACAGCCGCAAGGCGCCGATTTCGACTATTTCCGGCTGGTCTTCGCGTGGTATCGGGCACTGCGGCATCTGGGGCTGAACATCGACATCCTGCCGCCGGACGCGTCAGATCTTTCGGACTGGAAACTGGTCCTCGCGCCCGGGTTGTTCACCCTCTCGCCGAGGTTGCGCCAGGCACTTGAGACTTGTCCTGGCACGGTCATGTTCGGCCCGCGCGCGAATTCCAGGACGACCGATTTCGCCATCCCGCCATGCCTGCCTCCTGATCTGCCGGGGATTGACGCAAGGGTGTTGCGGGTGGAAAGCCTGCCGCCCGAGGCGAGTGTGGAACTGGAAGGGACCGGTCGATTCCTGCACTGGGCCGAAGACCTCGAAACCGGGGCCCCTGTCATCCTGCGCCGCAGGGATGGCCTGCCCGGCATGGCAGGGGATGACCGCATCACCTATCTGGCCGGATGGCCCGATGACTCCACCCTGCGGGAACTTCTGCGCGGGCTCTGCGCCGCGCAAGGGATCGAGACACTGCACCTGCCTGCGGCGCTGCGCAAGCGTGATGCCGCAGGCCTGCGCTTCTGGTTCAATCATGGTGCCGAACCGCTGGACTGGAACGGCCAGACAATCCCTGCAGCAGGTGTCATCTGGCAGTCGGCTGACTGAGCGGCACCCGGCGCGTGTCAGGATTTCGTTGCGCCGGGGCTGAACCGCGTGATCGCGTCCAGAAGTGCCGTCCGCTGGATGGGTTTCATCAGGAAGATATCATCAGGACGCAGGCCATTTCCGTTGATGGCGGCCTCGTTCGCATAGCCCGACATGAAGATGATCACCAGATCGGGCTTTAGTTCCCTGAGCGCACGGGCAAGCAGTGGCCCCTGAAGCGTGCCGGGCATCACCACATCCGTCAGCAGGATTTCAGGGGGCGGCTGTATCTGCTGGTAGAGCGCCAGCGCACTGTCGCCGGACCCGGCCTGGACTACCTCCAGGCCGAACTCCTCAAGCATCCGTGCAACGACTGCCCGGACCTTGGGCTCGTCCTCTACAAGCAGCACGCGCAGTTGCCCGGGCGACGGGTCACGCCATGGCAGGGCGGCGGCGCGCGTCGTGGTTCCGGCATCGGCGGGTGCCGCAGGCAGCAGGATCTTTATCGTGGTGCCGATATCGGGCTCACTGTAGATGCGCAGCGCCCCGCCCGACTGGCGAACGAAGCCGTCAACCATCGACAGGCCAAGCCCGGAGCCAAGCTGCGGCCCCTTTGTGGAAAAGAAGGGCTCGACCACCCGGGCTACTATCTCGCGCGGGATGCCATGCCCCGTGTCGGTGACGGCCAGCATGATGTAGCGACCGGGCGCGATGACCTCGCCGCGCTCGAGCCCATAGTCCTCGTTGACGCGCAGGTTGCAGGTCTCGATGGTCAGGGTGCCGCCGCTTGGCATCGCGTCGCGGGCGTTGATGACAAGGTTGAGCAGCGCGCTCTCCAGGAATGCCGGATCGACCCGCGTCATCCACAGACCTGCCTGAAGACTGGTCTGCACGCTGATCGTTGCGGGCAGGACCCGCCCGATCAGCTGCCCCATGCCGGTAACGAGGTCATTGGCATTCACCGCTTCGGGCTCGAGCCGCGAACGTCGTGCAAAGCTCAGCAGCCGCCGGGTCAGTTCCGCGCCGCGCTGCGCGGCAGCGACAATCTCATCTGCCAGGTCATGCACGGAAGCCTCCTTCGAGAGGGCCGCCATCAGTTCAGCATTGCCCATTATGACAGCCAGGAGATTGTTGAAGTCATGTGCAATGCCGCCAGATATGCGCCCTATGGCTTCCATCTTCTGGGCCGCATGAAGCTTTTCTTCCAGCATGCGCTGTTCGGTCTGGTCTGCAATGGCACCGATCACGAGCACTGCCTTGCCCTTTTCGTCGCGCAAGGCGACCGCGCGCTCGGCGACATGCGCCCAGCTTCCATCCGCACGACGCATGCGGAATTCCGCGACAAAAAGGTTCTGGCGGCCTGCAAGGAATTCCCGGAAGCGTTCCGTCAGGCTGATCCGGTCATCTGGATGCACTGTCTGTTGCCAGGGCGACGGCTCAGGATATTCGCCGCTCCAGTCATATCCGAAATGCGTCCTGAAACCGCTGTCGAAGGACACCAAGCCCCGCACAATGTCGAATTCGAACATCGCATCCGCCGAGACCTCGAACATCGCTCGCAATTTCTTCTGGTCCTGAACAACTGCGGTGACATCGGTAATCAGCGAGACCCAGTCGCCGCTTTCCGTCTGGTTGAAACGCACGTTGTAAAGCCGCCCGTCTGCCTGCGTGATATCCGTATTGACCGGGCGCCTTCCTTGCGATCCTTGCGAATATGTGGCCTTCTCGGGCGATAACAGAAGCTTGCGCGAGGCCATTGCGGCCAGCAGCGAGTCGCGTTGAACACCCGGACGGATCAGGTCCGCTATGCCGGTGTTCAACTCGACGAAGCGGCGGTTGTGTAACACCAGCCGCTGCGACTCGTCATAAAGGGCAAATCCGCTGTCCAGCGCCTCAACCGCTTCGCGCAGGCGCGCCGTCGCCCGGCGCCCCTCGGTCACGTCATCCAGCGACCCGATGATTACGGTCGCGCGCCCCTCCGCATCGCGCAGCGCGGCTACCTTTTCGGTCACGATGGCCCAGCTGCCATCACCGCGGCGGAAACGATATTCACAGACGAAACGCGGAAGAGTGCTGTCAACGAATTCCAGAAAGTCGTCCCTGACACGGTCCAGGTCATCGGGATGTACAAAAGCCTTCCAGGGCGAGGGAAAGCCGTGTTCGCCGACCCAGTCATGGCCAAAACAGGTCCGGAAGCCCTGATTATAGACGATACGTCCCTCGTCGTGAAAATACTCGTAGTTCGCATCCGACGCGATTTCCGACATTGCCAGCAACTGGTCCTGCTTTTGCAGCAGACTCGTCACGTCGCTCAGAAAGGCAAGGATGCTTTCGGCCTTGCCATTCTTGTCCAGCACGCAGATCGAGCGATTCAGGATATGCACGAGGCGCCCGTCCCTGTGGCGCGTCCGAAACGACAACTCGAGCGGTGTGGTCCAGGCATCGCCTGCGTTCAGACGCTGAAAGGCTGCCTCATGGGCGGCACGGTCATCCGGGTGCAGCATGTCCATGACTGTCCCGGGGTCTTTCGGCATCTCCTCGGGCGCATGGCCGAATTGCGCCTGAACTTCCCCGCTCCAGGTAATGAGACCGGTCGCGATGTCCAGTTCTGCCACCACCTGCCCTGACAAGTCCGCCAGCGCCCGGAGCCGTTCATGGCTGATGCGCAGTTCTTCCTGACTCTGCAGGACGGTTGAGACATCCGTCAGCACGACGACAACGCCCGCTGTCTGCCCGTCTGCGTCCAGAAGTCTCAGCGATCGGTCCAGAAACGGTGCATAAGTGCCATCCGCGCGGCGCAGGCGATAGCTGAGTTCCTGCGGCGTCTGTCGTTCCCGGCCAGAACTCAGATCATCAATGGAGTCTCGCAACCTGGGGCGGTCGTCGGGGTGAACCATCGCGAGATAGTCTTCGACGCGCACCGGCATGGCATCGTGCGCATGGCCGAGGCGTTCTTCGGTCGCGCCGCTGAATCGCAACTGGTCCTTATGCGGGTCGTAGTCGATCACCACCCGGCCGCTTGCCTTTGCCAAAAGGTCACGACGCATGCGTTCCTGGTGCCAGTCCGAAATATCGGTCACGGTCGAATGAACGGCAAGGATACTCCCGGAAGGATCGCGCTCGACCAGGAAACGCTCGCGCACCATGGCGTAGGTGCCATCACCGCGTCGCAGCCGGAACTCCATCTCGCCTTGACCATGTGTCTGCTCGATCAGCCTGTAATAGCCATGATAGGCGAGGTCGCGGTCTTCGGGGTGGATATGGTCGACATAGCGAGTAGGCACGACATGGGTGCCGCTCAGACCGATCCCGAAGACCCGCTGCAGGCCATCATCGAACCGGACCGTATTGGTGCGGCGGCAGTTCGTGAAACGGGCCTCACGGCTGAGCTCGGCAAAGACCGCCTGTTCATGTCTTCGCGCGGATTGCGCGCTGACATCGCGCAGCAGCACCATTACCGCGCCCGGGCCGCTGCCCTGGGCCTGCGCTAGACTGATGGCGGCCTCGAGTTCGGCCTGGCACGCATCGCCACGGACAAGCCGCAACGACACAAGCACCTCCTCCGGACCCGCCTGTGCCAATGCGCGCGCTATGGTCTCGCGGTCCTGCGGCACGACAAGATCGAGATCGCCGGCCCAGCTGTCCGCAAGCCTTTGCGGCGCATGCCCAAGGAGGGCAACTGCCGTTTCGCTGCACCATGCCGCGCCACTCGTGCGATCCAGCCAGAGGATGACCGCTTGCGCCATATTCGCGATTCGGTCCATGGTCGTGCTGTCCAGAGACATGCTCTGCATCGGATCCTCGGAAAAACCGGAGATGAACGAATGGTAAGATCAGGCCGTGGGTTTGACCCGAGTCTAGCCCAATGGCGCCCGTCCCGGCAATGTCCGATTGCTGCCCGCGGCCCGGCCGCGCCCGACCCGAACCCCGTTCTTGCAACCGCTTGGCCCGGGCGGGATATTTGCTGGTAGCAAGGGCTTGCCACTTGCGACCTGCCTGCCCTAATGTTCAGACGGGTCAGGTCAGGAACGAGGGGACATGTGCGAGAGTGACCGCATCAATCTCGCGACAGCCCTGCTCATCGAACGTCTGGTGCGCGAGGCCTATGCGGATCGGGCTCCCGGCGCGATCACCCCGTTGCAATGGGCGATCCTGCGGGCCATCAGCCGTGCCTCTGGCGAGGGGTGCACGCAGGGCTGGATAGCGCGCTTCGTCGGCGTGACCGCGGCCCCGGTGAACCGCGCGCTAAAGGCGCTGGAGCGCCATGATGCCGTCACCCTGCAGCGCGATGCGTCTGACGGGCGGCAGGTCATCGTGGGATTGACCCGCTTTGGACAGGCCCTGTTGAAAAAGGACCCGATCCTGACAATCAGCAAGCGCCTGGCGCGCATCGAACCGGACAAAAGGGTTGAGTTCCGGCACGTGTTGGAGCAGCTTTTCGGAACCTCTGCTGCGATCGAGTAGTGATTTGAAAAAGATATTGATCGTTGACGATGACAGCGCCATCCGGCGCGTGCTTGCCCAGATACTCGAGGCGAACGGGTATTTCGTGGCCACCGCCGCGAGCCGGCAAGACGCGCGCGCGCTTCTGGAACAGGATAAGGATTTCGCGCTGTTCATTCTCGATTTCTGGATCGGAAGCGATACCGGGCTGGACGTGATGAACGACCTTCAGCGGCTCCGGCCTTTGACACCGGTTCTGTTCCTGTCCGGTGGCAGCGAGGATGTCGCGCTTGAGACCTCGACCGCACTTGGCGAGATGCGGGGCGCTTGCGCGTTTCTCTACAAACCCGTCCCGTCTGCAATCCTGCTCGACGCGGTGAAGCGACACATATGATCCGAAGCGCGAACCTTGCGCTGCACCGCAGCTTGCGATATATTTGCTACTAGCAATTTATTCTGGCGCTGGCAGGCGGGAACCGATGGGAGTGGCGCAATGAATACCCATGATGCCTTGCAGGAGGTTTCGCAGGAGCTGAAACTCATGGCGCATTACCTGCAGCTCGTTGCAAATACTGATGATCCGGGCGCCGAGACCGCGCGCATGACGTCGCGCCAGCTTGTCGAACTACACCGTCAGATCGAATGGCGCATGGCGGCAAACCAACCTGATGCGCCCGCCATTCCGGTCGATATCCGCTACAACACCGCGTTTGGCATCGCAAACGGCTGACCGCCCGCGCAGGGGTGTCGCGCTGTGCGACCGTATCGCTCAGCGGCAATAGGGCCCGCCCCGGTGGCGGGCCGTGTCATAATGGAAATGGTCCTCGTGCAACCCGTCCGATCCGGGGCCGAGAGTGGTGCCGAACGTTCCGCAGGCCGCGCGGTGCATCTGGCGCAGCGCCCTTGAATGGGTCGAATTGTGCCAGTCCTGCAGGACATTCATCTCCTGCCCGTTCGCCAGTTCGATGGCGCTGATGTCGATGGCCCGGCCGCGCCCGTGCTCGGAAACCCGGGCACCTGACTGGTGGTTGCGCGGACGGCAGGCATAATGGGCGGCCACGCGCAGGCCCGCTGCGCCGCCCCCGGCCCGTCCGACCGCCGGTCTGACGCCCTTGCGCACCCATCTGTGCAGCGCCGCAGCCGTTTCGCAGTCCATGATCGCAGGCTGCGACAGGCGCAGCCCGTCCACATGCGTCACCCGTACAGGCTGCGCCAACCCGCATCCCTCAACCTCGGAGGTGATGGGCGGGATGCGCTGCCCCTCTATGCCGCGGATACCGCACAGCCTGCCCGTACCGCGCGCGCCCGACATGCCTCTGCCCAGGGAGGTCATGCGCCCGATCAGACGACTTCCCTGATGCTGTACCCCGTCGATGATGGGCAGGCCGCGCCCCTGTCCGCCCTTGCGGCTGTCGCCACCGGAACAGGCGGCAACCGCGACGAGACAGAACAGGGTCAGACCGAGTGCGGCGCGCATGCGCGTCTCCTATGTCTTGATCCGTCCGAAATCCGGGGCGTCCGTATCCTGCCCGGCCTCGATGATGCCGCGTCTGATGGCGCGGGTCCGGGTGAAATAGGCGTGCAGATGCGCGCCATCACCACGCCTGATGGCACGTTGGAGGGCAAAGAGTTCCTCGGTGAAGCGGCCCAGGATCTCGAGCGTCGCTTCTCGGTTGGTCAGGAACACATCGCGCCACATCGTCGGGTCCGAGGCCGCAATGCGGGTAAAGTCGCGAAAGCCCGCTGCGGAATACTTGATCACCTCGCTGTCGGTCACGCGGCGCAGGTCATCGGCCACGCCGACCATGGTATAGGCAATCAGATGCGGAGTGTGGCTGGTCACGGCCAGAACCAGATCGTGATGCGGCGCGTCCATCAGATCGACATTCGCGCCCATGCCCTTCCATAGGCGCGTCAGACGGTCGAGCGCCAGCGGGTCATGCCCTTCGGGAGGAGTCAGGATGCACCAGCGGTTGCGGAACAACTCGGCAAAGCCGGACCGGGGCCCCGAATGCTCTGTCCCGGCCAGCGGGTGGCCGGGAATGAACTGCACATGCGCTGGCAGATGCGGCGCCACGGCAGCGATCACAGCCTGCTTGACCGATCCGACATCGGTGACCGTCGCTCCTTCGGCCAGATGCGGGGCAATTTCGCGCGCGATATCCTCCATCGCGCCGACCGGAACGCAAAGCACGACCAGATCAGCCCCCTGCACTGCTTCGGCGGCCGTGTCGCAGACAGTATCAACCAGACCCAGTTCGCGGGCGACGGCGCGGGTCTCGGACGAGCGGGCAGTGCCGGTCATCTCGCTGGCCAGCCCGGCGCGGCGGATGGCATGGGTCATCGAGGACGCGATCAACCCCAGCCCGATGAAGGCCACGCGGGCGTAGAGCGCACTCATCGCTGCCGCTCCATGAAGGCGGCAATGACATGTGCGACCCGGCGGCAGGCAGCCTCGTCGCCGACGGTGATTCGCAGGCATTCCGGCAGGCCATAGCTGCCCACCTGCCGCACGATCAGGCCATCGGCCAGCAGCGCAGAATTGCAGCCCTCGGCCTGGGCAGTGTCGCGGAAACGGGCCAGCACGAAATTCGCGTGGCTGTCATCCGTGGCCACGCCCAGTTCATTCAGCCGTCCGCTCAGCCAGCTGCGCCAGCGCGCATTCTCGGTCAGGCTGCGGCTGACATGGGCAGCGTCGGACAAGGCTGCCTCGGCCACTGCAAGCTGGGTATTCGACAGGTTGAAGGGCCCGCGCACGCGGTTCAGGACATCAATCACATGCTGCGGGCCATAACCCCAGCCGATGCGCAGCCCCCCCAGACCGTAGAGCTTGGAGAACGTGCGCGTCATGACCACGTTTTCGCGGGTATCGACCAGCGCCGCCCCGCCATCATAGCCCTCTGCATATTCGGCATAGGCCCCGTCCAGCACCAGCAGTGCCTGAGCGGGCAGACCCTTGGCCAGGCGAGTGATCTCGGACAACGGGATCATCGTTCCCGTGGGGTTGTTGGGGTTGGCGATGAAGACAAGCCGCGTGCGCCGGGTTGCGCAGGCCAGAATTGCATCGACATCGGTAGTGCGTTCGCGCTCGGGCGCGACCACTGGCGTCGCTCCTGCCGCAAGCGCCGAGATACGATACATCAGGAAACCGTGCTGGCTGTAGAGCACCTCGTCCCCCGGCCCGGCATAGGCCTGGCACAGAAAGCTGATGATCTCGTCCGACCCTGCACCGCAGATGATCCGGCCTGCATCCAGTCCGAACTGAGTGCCAAGCGCCAAGCGCAGACCGGCATGGTCGGTCGCGGGATAGCGATGCAGGTCATGCCCGGCGCGCATATAGGCCGTCCGCGCCACATCGCCCGCCCCGAAGGGGTTTTCGTTCGACGAGAGTTTCACCACGTCATCGCGCCCGGCAATGCCGGACGATCCGCCCTTGTAGAGCGCAATCTCCATGATGCCGGGTTGCGGGCGAATGCGCGTGCTCATGCCGGGGTCCCTGTAAAACACTGCTCGCGCAGTCTTTACCGTCAGCGCCGCCGCGAGGCCAGCATTCCCGCCCAGTTTTTTTCCGTGCGGGCTTGCAAGTTGCCTTTGTGCCGCGCGCGGACCTATTGCGGGGGATCGGGCCCGGCTTCGTCCAGCCTGCCCAGTTGCCCCGCGCGGGGATAGGTGCCTGTCTCGGTGCGCGTATGCGTGGCAAGCACCGGACGGTTGTCCGAAACATTGGCCTTGTCCTCGCGCATCACGATGTAAATCCCGCTCAGGATGATAACCGCCGCACCGACAATGGTGAACAGATCCACCCCTTCGCCAAAGAACAGCGCACCAAAGATCACTGCCCAGAGGATCTGCGAATACTGCATCGGCGCGATCTGAAAGGCAGGGGTCCGCTTGTAGGCCGCGATCACCGACAGGCTGGCGATCAGCGCAAGCGCGGCCATCAGGGCAAGTGCTGCGAAATCGGCCAGCGGCATCGGCTGATAGACAAAGGGCAGCAGCGCTCCCATCAGCAGCAGGTTCGCCATCATCGGATAGAGAAGCAGGACCACATTGCGCTCCTCCGCGCCGATCTTGCGCACGATGATCGATGCGAA
>SKYA01000011.1 GCA_007128135.1 Paracoccaceae bacterium
CAGGCACCCTGCAGGGCGCGCAAGCTGTGTTCGAGACTGTAATGTGCATGCAACAGCTCGAAATCGCTCTGTGTATGCGTGATGATCTGCTCTTGCGCGGCGCGTGACAGGTCGCTGAACCTCAGCGTCTGCGCAGAGCGTTGCTTGTCGTCCAGCGCGAAGGGCTGACTCACATGTTCAGACAGGACAAGGCGCAACCTCGCCACATCCTCGACATGAAAGACCTCGTCATAGCGGCCCATGTCAGGGCCAAGAAAGGTCGCGAACGGGTCCGTATGATGGCGTATCGAGGGAACGAGCGCGCGGTAGCTGTCAAGATCGCGAAAGAACGCATCCGGCGTGGGCATCCTGTCCAGCCCCTCTGCCCCGCACTGCGCAAGCGCCTTTTCAATATCGCGATGCCCCAGAACCCGGTTGGTATAGACCGACAACAGCCGCTTTATCGGGTTGCGCACGATGGCAAAGCACCAGAACGCACCCAACCCGCCCAGATCAGGCGGCTCATGGGCCGAAACATAGGTTTCGGCAATTTGCCGGTAGAAGCGGTGGATATTGCCGCCAAACGCCTCACGATCGAACTCTGCCCCGTGTTCCAGCCGGTAGAAACTGCGCAGAACCGATGTCGTCATGCATTTTGGCACGCCGACAAAGGCCATGTCATAGGTTTCAAATACTGCGATCACGGCAGGCCCTCTCGTGCTTGCGTCCGCGCTCCTAGCCTTTCACCGCCTTGACGATCTTTTCGGCCGCGTCGGACAGGTTATCCGCTGCAATCACGTTTAGCCCGGAATCGTTGATGATCTGTTTGCCCAGATCGACATTCGTGCCTTCCAGGCGCACCACCAGCGGGACTTGCAGGCCGACTTCCCTGACTGCGGCGATAACGCCCTCTGCAATGATGTCGCAGCGCATGATGCCACCGAAGATATTGACCAGAATTCCCTTCACGTTCGGATCCGAGGTGATGATCTTGAAGGCTTCGGTCACCTTTTCCCTGGTCGCGCCACCGCCCACATCAAGGAAGTTGGCAGGCTCGGCGCCGTAAAGCTTGATGATGTCCATCGTGGCCATCGCCAGCCCCGCGCCATTGACCATGCAGCCGATCTCGCCTTCCAGCGCGATGTAGTTCAGGTCATATTTGGACGCTGCAAGTTCCTTGGGGTCTTCTTCGGTCTCGTCGCGCAGCGCGAGGATGTCGGGCTGACGGTAGAGCGCGTTGGAGTCAAAACCCATCTTCGCGTCAAGGCATTTCATGTCACCGTCAGTGGTTACGATCAGGGGGTTGATCTCGACCATCTCGGCGTCCTTCTCGACGAAGAAGCGGTAAAGCTTGCCCACCAGATCGACGCATTGCTTGACCTGTTTGCCTTCCAGCCCCAGCGCGAAGGCCACGCGGCGGCCATGGAAACCCTGGATGCCGGTTGCCGGGTCGACACTGAAGGACAGGATCTTTTCGGGAGTATGGGCCGCGACCTCCTCGATATCCATGCCGCCCTCGGTCGAGACGACAAAGCTGATGCGGCTTGTCACACGGTCCACCAGCAGCGCGAGATAAAGTTCGCGCTCGATATCCGATCCATCCTCGATATATATGCGGTTGACCTGCTTGCCGGCAGGGCCGGTCTGGTGCGTCACCAGCGTGCGGCCCAGCATCTGCTTGGTCATCTCTTCGGCTTCGGTCACCGATCGGGCCAGCCGGACACCGCCCTTTTCACCGGCCGAGGCTTCCTTGAAATGACCCTTGCCGCGACCGCCTGCATGAATCTGCGCCTTGACCACCCACAACGGACCATCGAGTTCGCCCGCAGCCGTCTTCGCCTCTTCCGCTCTCAGGACAATCCGTCCGTCGGAAACCGGCACCCCTGCTGCGCGCAAAAGTCCTTTTGCCTGATACTCATGGATGTTCATGAACCTGTCCCATCTTGTGCCATCTCTGTCTCGTGAATGGCAGATTTGACGCGGAAAACAATGACAATCTGTCGCATGTGGGTGCATTCGGCAGAAAATCGGAATTTTGTGATCACAGTTTTTGATGCAGTGATCACAAATCGGCGCTGATACCGCAGACAGACTGCATATCGGGTTTTCAACCAAAAAAACGGGCCGCGCCCGAGGCGCGACCCGCTGTCATCCGGTTCCGGGAAAGCGATCCGGCCTGCTTCAGGCAAGCGACGGGTCGATTCCCTTGCAGGCCTCGACCAGACCCCGAACGGCCTCGACCGACTTGTCGAACATGGCCTGTTCGTCCTTGTTCATCCTGATATCGACGATCTTCTCGATGCCGTTTGCGCCGATGATCGTGGGAACGCCGACATACATGCCTTTCAGCCCGAACTGGCCATCGCACCAGGCAGCACAGGGCAACAGGCGGCGCTGGTCCTTCAGATAGGATTCGGCCATCTCGATCGCGCTGGTGGCAGGGGCATAAAAGGCCGAGCCGGTCTTCAGCAGGCCGACGATCTCGGCCCCGCCATCGCGAGTGCGCTGCACGATGGCATCGAGCTTGTCCTGGCTGGTCCAGCCCATGTCGACCAGATCAGGCAGCGGGATGCCGGCCACTGTCGAATAGCGCACCAGCGGTACCATCGTGTCGCCATGCCCGCCGAGCACGAAGGCCGTGACATCGCGCATCGAGACATTGAACTCGAGCGACAGGAAATGCCGGAAGCGCGCCGAGTCGAGCACGCCGGCCATGCCGACCACCTTGTTGTGCGGCAGACCCGAAAACTCGCGCAGCGCCCAGACCATCGCATCAAGCGGGTTGGTGATACAGATGACGAAGGCATCGGGGGCATGGGCCTTGATCCCCTCGCCCACGGCCTTCATCACCTTGAGGTTGATGCCAAGCAGGTCATCGCGGCTCATCCCCGGCTTGCGCGGCACGCCGGCGGTGACGATGCAGACATCGGCGCCGGCAATACCCGCATAGTCATTCGTGCCCTTGAAGCGTCCGTCAAACCCTTCCGAGGGGCCCGATTCCGCGATGTCGAGCGCCTTGCCCTGCGGTATGCCTTCGGCAATGTCGAACAGGATGACATCGCCAAGTTCCTTGATTGCAGCAAGATGGGCGAGCGTGCCGCCAATCTGCCCTGCCCCGATCAGTGCAATTCTGGGTCTGGCCATCAGTGATCTCCGGATCGTTATGTGTGACACGCCCTGCGTAGTGCCTTCGCAACGCTGGCGCAAGGGTATCACGGGTTCGCGAGAGGGGCACCTTGGATGATTGCGCGCACATCGGGTCTGAGGGGACCGGTGCGGTCCGGCCCGCACTGCAGGACAGCAGCGCCCTGCGCGCACAACCCGTGTGCACAAGTCGCTCATGGCAGCAGCGCTATGGCATGTTACATTGCCTTGAAGGCCGCTGCCCTGCCCGCAACCACCGCTGCGCTTGAACTGGAGGAAGAGATGTCACAGACCAGCACGATCCGGAAGATTCAGACCCAGGGTGTGCATCACATCACCATCATCGGTGCCGACCGCAAGACTTCGATCGATTTCTGGGAGGGCGTGCTGGGGATGCCCTTCATCTTTGACCAGCCCAATCTCGACAACCCCAAGGAAGGGCATCTGTATTTCGATCCCGGCGACGGGCGGCTGATCACGATCTTCACCAATGAAGAGCGCAAACCCGATCCGACGCCAGTTCCCGAAGCAGTGGGGTCACTGCACCATCTTGCGCTGAATGTCAGTCAGGCAACCTTCTGGCAGATAGCCGCGCGGCTCGATGCGCGCGGGGTCAAGCACTCCGGCCCGGTAGATCGCGGCTTCATGGATTCGATCTATTTCCGCGACCCGCTCGGGCTGCGGATCGAACTGGCGAGTTACCGGTTCGAGCCCCCCGAAGGTTGCCGCCATGCCGATGTGATGATCGAGGCGCACCGGATACGCGTGTCGCGGGGCGATCACCATATCGACCGCGAGCATCTGGCCGATGCCATCGAGCTTCTGGTCGCACGGCGGCAGGGTTCGCTGTCGGAAGACAGGTCGGCAAGGAAAGGGTATTGAGGCGCACTGTCACTGCACGACCCGGGGCCGCTGTCGCCGGGACGCTGCGGCGCCGCGGGTCAGTGCGGCCTGATATGCGCGCGGGCCGCTTGTGCAGGCATTTACCTTTCCGTCAGTTTCAGCTCGATCCGTCGGTTGCGCGAACGGGCCTCGGCCGTGTTGCGCGGGTCCACCGGCCTGTACTCGCCGAAACCTGCCGCGGAAAGCCGGAAAGCCGGAAAGCCCCGCTCCTCGGTCAGGTAGCGCACCACCGAGAGCGCGCGGGCCTGCGAGAGCGCCCAGTTATCCTCGAAACGCCCGCCCGGCGCGATGGGCAGATTGTCGGTATGCCCCTCGACCTGCAGGATCCAGTCGATCTCGGGCGGGATGCGGTCGGCGACCTCGTTCAGGATCGCGACCACATTGCCGATCTGCGCGCGCCCCTCGGGGGCCAGATCGGCCGCGCCAAGCTCGAAAAGCACCTCGGAGGAAAACACGAAACGGTCGCCCACGATCTCGACGCCCTGGCGCCCTTCCAGCACCTGCCGCAACTGCCCGAAGAACTCGGACCGGAACTGCTCCAGCCGCTCGCGCTCGGCGGCTTCCAGATCGGCGCGGGCACGTTGTTCGACTGCCAGCTGTGCCAGCGCGATGTTCAGATCCGCGCCAAGGCTCTCGATCTGGACCTGCGCCGCCTGTTCACGCGCACGGATTTCGCCCAGAAGCTCCTGCAAGCCCCCGACCTGGCCGCGCAGGGCCGCAACCTGCTGGTTCAGCAATTCCAGCGCGCGCTGGTCTTCCAGCGCCTGTGCATCAGCCTCGGCAAGGCTCTGCTCGGCCACCGCGCGCAGGGCCGCAAGCCGCTCGCGTTCCGAAATCTCGCGCTCGAGCAATTCCTGAATGCCGGCCTGTTCCATGCGCGCCGCCGCAAGCAGCGTCAGCGCCTCTTCGGCGCGGCGGCGCTCTTCCTCCAGCGCAAGCGTCATCGCCGTCAATTCGGTATCGGCCCCTTCAAGCCTTGCGCGCAACGCTTCGGCAGCGGCAGCATCGGCCAGACGCCGGCGTTCCTCTTCGCTCAGCGCGGCCTCGGCATCGGCGAGCCGGGCGCGCAAGGCTTCGGCGGCGGCGCGCTCGGCCAACGCCTGCGCCTCGGCCGCATCAAGGGCGGTGTCCTGCCCGGCAAAGCGGGCGCGCAACTCCTCCAGCCTTGCCAGCGCCTCCAGACGCGCGGCCTCCTCGGCGTCAAAACGGCTCTGCGCCTCCTCGAGATCGGCGCGCAGGCTCTCGGCGCGCGCGATAGCGGCAAGCCGTGCGGCCTCTTCCAGTGACAGACGTTCTTGCGCTGCCTGAAGATCGGCGCGCAGGCTCTCGGCAATGGCGAGCGCCGCGGACTGGGCCTGCTCGGCATCAAGCGCGCCGGCAAGCGCAGCATCGCGTTCATCTTCCAGCTGCGACAAGGATGCAAGCGCCGCCAGAAGCTGCGCCTCCATCCCCGCCTGCTCTTGCTGGACATTTGCAAGTGCTGCCTCGGAGCTTTCCAGCTGGGCGGCAAGTTGCGCGAGCGAGGCCTCCTGCGCCGCGGCATCGGCCCGGGCCTGCGCCAGCGCCGCTTCCACGGCCTCGGCCCGCGCTGCGGCCAGTCGCGCGGCCTCCGCCTCGGCATCCAGTTCATCGCGCAACGAGGCCAGCGCTAGTTGCAGCGCTTCCTGTTCCGACAGCAGCACCGCCTGCGCGGCCTCGAGATCGGCCAGATCGGCGCCGAGTTCCTCGCCCCTTGCAAGGGCCGCATCGCGTGCCCCGATCAGGGCCGCAACCTGCGCCTCGAAATCGGTGATCTGTGACTGTGCGGCGGCCAGTGCGCCCTCGCGCTCGTCAAGTTCGCGGGTGAGCGATGTGATCTGCGCCAGTTGCGCGGCGGCCAGCGCGCGGGCCTGATCGAGATCGCCCTCCAGTGCGCCAACCTGCCCTTCCAGCGCGCTGACGCGCGCACGCGACAGGCCAAGTGCGCTGGCAAGCGAGGCCACTTCGGCGGCCAGCCCCTCAAGCTGGGTGTCCTGCGCGCTGATCGTGTCGCGCAACACGAATTGTACGATCATGAAGATCGACAGCACGAACATCAACACCAGCAGCAGCGCGGTCATCGCGTCGACGAAACCGGGCCAGATGGCCTGACTGACATCGCGCCGTTGCCCGGATCTGCGCGCGAGCGCCATGGCCTAGCCCTCGTCCCGGCGCGCGCTGAACCCGGCGCGCGACAATTGCCGCACGGCTTGTGTAAGGCGTTCCAGATCGGCGCGCAGATCGGTGGTGGTCTCGATCCGCCCGGCAGAAAGCTCTTCGGCGATACGCAACAGCTGCGCATCCATGTTGCGCAGGCGCAGACGCATCTCTGCCTGACCGAAGGGGCCACCCTCTTCCGCATGGACGCGGTAATGATGCAGCAGTTCCTCCTGCCCGCTGGCAATGCGCTCAAGCGCAGGTGTCAGCCCGGCCGGAGCCTCGGCACCCTGATGTCCCGCCGCCAGCCGGTCGATCGCCTCGACCAGATAGCCCAGCGCCTGGTCAAGCTGCGCGCGCTCGTGGTCGGCTTGCACCTGCTGGCGGTGCAGCGCCTCCATCTGCTCGGCCATGGCATCAAGCACCTGCACCATCGCGCCCATCTCGGTGCCGGGTTCCAGATCGCCTGCGACGCCGAGCCGTGTGATGGAACTCATCCATTCCTCTAGCTGGCGGTAAAAGCGGTTCTGGCCGTGGCCTGCAAACAACTCCAGCATCCCCACCACCAGCGACCCTGCCAGCCCCAGCAGCGACGACGAAAACGCCGTCCCCATGCCGCCAAGCTGCGCTTCCAGCCCGGTCATCAGGTTCTCGAAAACCTGGATCCCGGTCTGGTTGTCCTCGGGTGCGAGCGAGCGGATCGTGTCCACAACGGCAGGAACCGTGGTCGCCAGCCCATAGAATGTGCCCAGCAGGCCAAGAAAGATCAGCAGGCTGATGATGTAGCGCGTGATGTCGCGCAACTCGTCCAGACGTGTCGCGACCGAGTCGAGAATGGACGAGGCCGAGGAGGAGGAAATCTTCGATCCGCGCCCGCGCCCGCGCAGCAGCGCGGCCAGCGGCATCAGCAGCGAGGGCGGAATGGTCGCCTCGTGGCCGGGCGTGTCGGCAGCAAACCCCTCGATCCAGATGATCGAGCGGTTGAGCTGGATCACCTGCCAGAAGGTTGCCAGCACACCCACCACGAAGACGAGAAAGATCACGCCATTGAGCCAGATATTCGCCAGGAAGATCCCCGCCACGCGCGGCAACGCGAAATAGGTGCCGACACTGACCAGAACGATGACGACAAGCATCATGACGATCTGTCGCACCGGCCGGGAAAACTGCGTCTGGGCCCCAAACTGGGATCTTGCCATAGCGGGCGTCCTGATCCTCTTTTTCAAGGACACACTAGGTCAGACGCGGGCCTGTGCCAACCGGGATTTTCGTGATCGGCCCAAATATTGTGGGCCTTGCGTGGCGATGCACAAAGACAGACCCCCCGGAGCGGGTGCTCTGGGGGGCAAGGGTCAGCCCTGTTGCGGCGCAACGGGGGTCTGCGTTTCACGTTTGCGGCGGTTCTCGTCCATGAACTGGTCGAACTCGGCCTTGTCCTTGGCCTCGCGCAGCCGCTCCAGAAAGGCATCGAAGGCGGCCTGCTCGTCTTCCAGGCGGCGCAGCATGTCGGCCTTGTAGGCGTCGAAGGCACTGTTGCCGGAGGAGCGGGTGGCGATCCCCCGGTGCGAGGCTGCCCCGCGGCAGGATTTTCCGAACATTTTCTTCCCCCAGATCATGTATGCCAGAACTGCCAGCCCGACGGGCCAGAACAGGATGAAGCCGAGGACCATCGCCGCGATCCATCCGCCCTTGCCGAACCCGTCGAGCCAGGCTTCTGCCCGCTGCGGCCAGGTGGCGCTTGAAGTTGCTGTCGTCATCATTCGCTCCTCTCGGTGTTAATGTTATTTACATTTACATAAATGGGAGGAGAGGTCCAGCCTTCAAGGGGGTGGCAAGACGATTTTCACGAATTTTTTCCAGACCACTTCCCGAGACGCCCTGCCCCCATGCAGGGTGGCAGGTGCGGCGGTTTCTTGTAGGGTCGGACAAGGGCAGAATCAGGAGGTCGGAGGCGATGACCAACCATCTCGATTACGGCGACAACCCGCGCGTGCTGCGCGAGAGTATCGCGTCCGAGATCGTGGACCTGATCTACCTCGATCCGCAACCTGCGCGGCTCGATTGAACGCGAGCGCGCCGATATCGGCATCTTCCTGACCCTCACACCCCCCACCAAGCCCATGATTACCGAAGCCGCGGCGGCGGGCCAGTTCGAGATGGACGGATTTTCACCCGTGCCACGCATTCAGATCGTCTCGATAGAGGAGGCTCTCCAGTTGCGCGACCGCGCCGTGCGCCTGCCCGCCCGGCGCGACGACACCTTCAAGAAAGCCAGGCGCGAGAGCAGCAGCGGCCAAGGCGCGCTCGACCTCTGACCCGCCTCAGCGGTCCGGCTCCAGAAAACCCAGTCCGCGCAGGTAGATCCCGATGCCGGTTTCCAGCAGTTCCTCGGGCGAATAGGGCCCGCGACTGCCCGGGGCGCTGCGGGCATAGAGTTCCACGATTCCGTGGCTCATGGCGCTCACATGCGCGGCGAACATCTCGGTCGGCGGGCGACGGTCGGCGGGAAGGCGCTGCGAGAGGTCATGCGCGGCCCGCACCAGCACCTGATTGGCCCGCGCACATGCCGCCGACAGCCCGCGCGAGGCATTGGGTGCCACGCCGGATTCGAACATCGCCACATAATGGCCCGGATGCTTGCGCGCAAAGGCCAGATAGGCCCGGCCCACGGCCTCGAACGCGGTAAGCGGCGAGGGCTGGCCATCGCGATAGGCATATTCCAGCAGATCGGCAAAGAGTTCGAACCCCTGCCGGGCCAGTTCCACGATCAGTTCCTCGCGCCCGGTGAAATGACGATATGGTGCGGCCGCAGAGACATCGGCGGCCTTTGCTGCCTCGGCCATGGTAAAGCCATGCGGGCCCTTCTCGGCAATCAGGTCGAGCGCTGCCTCGACCAGTGCCTGCCGCAAATTGCCGTGGTGATAGCCGCGCTTGCCCATGTATGGCGTCTGTCCTGTGCGTTTGGTTCCTGCCCTACCTAGTCCGAAAGCGCAGCCATGGGAAAGCGGTTCTGGCGCAGGGTGGCTTGCAAAAGGCGCGCAAAGGACCTAGATCGCGTCATGAGAGGCTGGCGCGGGCAGACGCCTTGCCAACCCGGTCAGGTCCGGAAGGAAGCAGCCGCAGCATTTTCCGTCTGGGTCGCTGTCCAGTCTCTCACCGCTCTCCCGCCCGGGTCACTGCGACAGATCGCGCAGAAATGCGTAGATTTCGCGCGCGCCGCTGCGCAATTCGACATGCATGCCGCTTTCTGCCTGCGGGTTGCCCGTGACGGCGCGCAGGAACCGGTCGGGACTGGTCAGGTAGGCGATGAAGTTCTCCTCGCTCCAGCGCGCGCCGGTTGCGCCAGCCGCACGCAGGTCGGCGCTGTAGAAACGAAACCCGCTGTCGGCCGCCAGCGCGCGGTTCGAAATGCCATAGAGGTTCGGCCCGCTGCGCCCGCCACGTGCCAGCACGGTGCCGTCCGGAGCCTCGACCGCATGACAGGTGCGGCAATCGCGCCAGCGCGGGTCTTCGGCCAGAAGCGGGGTTGCGGCAGTCAGACCCGCGAGGGTCAGGGCGAGAAAGGGTTTCATCGGAACTGTGCTCTGGTGCTGTTATCTATGTTTTTGTTGTCCGGCTCTGGTAGCGCGAGCATAGCACGGGCACAAGCAGGAGGCTGCTCACATCTGCGGCACGGCATTCCGGAGCCGGTGCTCAGGGTTTCAGGCGGTAGCCGGAGCGGAACCAGTGCCAGCACACTCCCGAGACCAGCAGGCAGCTGCTCGCCACGACGACAAGCCCCGTCAGCGGCGACGAGTCAGATGCCCCGATCATCCCGTAGCGCGCCCCGTCAATGAGGTAGAACACCGGGTTGAGCCGGCTCAGCGTCTCGAGCAGGGGTGGCAGGGTCGAGATCGAGTAGAAGGTGCCCGACAGGAATGACAGCGGCACCACGATGAAATTGGTGATCGCCGCAATCTGGTCGAACTTGTTCGAGATGATGCCGGCAGCAATCCCCAGCGCGCCCAGCAGCGCGGCCCCGAGCGTCAGGAATGCCAGCAGCCAGATCGGATGCGCCACCCCCTGCCCCAGCAGCAGCACCATGGCCGAGATGATCACCGTGCCCACCACCAGCCCGCGTATGAGACCCCCCGCCAGATAGCCCAGCACCAGTTCCAGCGCCGAAAGCGGCGGCATCAGCGTATCAACGATATTTCCCTGCACCTTCGAGATCACGATGGAGGAGGATGTATTCGCAAAGCTGTTCTGGATCACGGTCATCATCAGGATGCCCGGTGCCAGAAACGCCAGGAACGGCACGCCCAGGACCTCGCCCCGTGTCGGTCCGATAGCAAGCGAGAAAACGGCCAGAAACAGCCCTGCCGTGACCAGGGGGGCCAGCAGGGTCTGTGTCCAGACGACCAGAAAGCGGCGGATTTCACGATCGGCCAGCGCGGCAAGGCCCAGCCAGTTCACCCGCCCGAAACGCCGCGCTCCCATGCCGAATTTCGGGAGTCTGCTTTCTGTCATGACATCTGTCCTCGCTGGCGCAATCCGGGCGCGCTGTTGCCGACGGCGCGCAAAGCGGATGCGCGCCCCGTTGTCTTTCTGTCCCGGTCGATGTATTTCAACGCTTGTCCCACAACAATGGGGGTCCGCGAAAAGCGCGTGTCAAGCCCCCGATACCTGCCGGAGAACATGATGTCCTGGACCGACGAGCGCGTCGAATTGCTCAAGAAGTTGTGGAATGAGGGGCATTCGGCCTCGCAGATCGCAAAGGAACTGGGCGGGGTAACACGCAACGCCGTCATCGGCAAGGTGCATCGCCTGGGCCTGTCGAACCGCAACGGCCCCGAGCCCGAGCCTGCACCCGCGGCCGCGGCAAAGCCAGAGCCAGCACCCGCGCCGTCGCGCCCGGCATCCCCGGTCGTCGATCTGGCGCAGGCCAAGGCCGAGCGCGCGGCCGGCCGCCCCCAGCCCGAAGCGGCGCCCCAAGCGGCGCCGGAACCCGAGCAGCACAACGAACCCGAGTCCGAAACGCCCGCCTATAACCCCAGGCCGATCATTCCGGCCGGTCAGCCGCTGCCGCCACAACCCTCGATGAACGAGATCGACCCCGAGGCGCTGGCCACGGTGCGCGAGGTCGAGAAGACCGCGCGCAGGCTCTCGCTGCTGGAACTGACCGAAAGGACCTGCAAATGGCCCATCGGCGACCCGGCGACCGAGGAATTCTGGTTTTGTGGACTGCCGGTCAAACCCGGCAAGCCCTATTGCGAGGCGCATGTCGCCGTGGCCTTCCAGCCCATGAGCACGCGACGCGACCGCAGGCGCTGACCGGCAACGCCGCGCGCCATTGACCCGGCCTGCGCGTGGCCCTACCACTGAGGCAGTTGCCGCGCCGCAGGTTTGCCCATGCTCCAGTCCTACATCGCCACCACGCGCCCCGAGGATGGCCCGCCGCGACTGCGCGCCCTGCGCGAGGCGCTGGTCGCGCTTGGCGTGCAGGGTTTCATCGTGCCACGCAGCGATGCCCATCAGGGCGAATATGTCGCCCCCTGCGACGAGCGGCTGGCATGGCTCACGGGGTTCACCGGCTCGGCAGGGTTCTGCATCGTGCTGCCCGAGCGCGCAGGGCTGTTCGTCGATGGCCGCTACCGGGTGCAGGCCCGGATGCAATGCGCCCCGGAGTTCACCATCGTTCCCTGGCCCGAGACCAAACCCGCCGACTGGCTGCGCGAGACCTGCCCCAACGGCGCCGTGATCGGATTCGACCCCTGGCTGCACACGCCAGACGAGATCGGGACACTGGAGAAGGGGCTCACCGGAAGCGGCATCACGCTCAGGCGCATGGACAACCAGATAGACCCGCTCTGGACCGACCGTCCCAGCCCGCCCATGGGACACGTCTTCGCCCATCCCGAGGCGCTGGCAGGCGCATCCAGCGCGGACAAACGTGCGCGTATCGCAAAGGCGCTGGCCGATACCGGACAGGCTGCCGCCGTGCTTACCCAGCCTGACAGCCTGTGCTGGCTTCTCAACATCCGCGGCGCCGACCTGCCGCGCGTGCCGGTCGTGCAGGCCTTCGGCATCATGCACGCGGCAGGACGGCTGGATCTGTTCGCCCATGAAGCCAAATTCGAGGGGCTCGTCCTGGACGAGGGCGTACATCTGCGCCCGCCCGAAGCCTTCGAGCCGGCACTGCGCACGCAGACGGGGCCGGTGCGGCTGGACAAGGCAAGCATCCCCCTGCGCGTGCCGGATCTGCTGCGCGAGGCCGGGGTCGAGATTCAGTTCATGCGCGACCCCTGCCTGCTGCCCAAGGCACGCAAGACCGAAGCCGAACTGGCCGGCGCGCGCGCGGCCCATCTGCGCGACGGGGCTGCGATGGTCGAATTCCTCTGCTGGCTTGATGCGCAGGCCGACTCGCTGATCGCCGACCCGGATCATGAACTCACCGAAATCGACATCGCCCGCCATCTGGAAGCCTGCCGCGCGCGCAGCGATGAACTGGTCGATCTGAGTTTCGACACCATCGCGGGCTCGGGCCCAAATGGCGCAATCGTGCATTACCGGGTCAGCGAACAGAGCAACCGCCGCCTGCTTCCGGGTGACCTGATGCTGGTCGATTCAGGCGGACAATATCGCGACGGCACCACCGACATCACCCGCACTGTCGCGATCGGCCCGGCCGGCGGGCGCGAGGCCGAGTGCTTCACCCGCGTGCTTCAGGGCATGATCGCCATCTCGCGCGTGCGCTTTCCGCGCGGCGTGGCCGGAAGCCATCTTGATGCGCTGGCGCGCTATCCGCTCTGGCTGGCAGGTAGCGACTACGACCACGGCACCGGGCACGGGGTCGGCGCGTTCCTCTCGGTGCATGAAGGACCACAGCGCCTGTCGCGTATCTCGACCGTGCCGCTGGTCGAGGGCATGATCCTGTCGAACGAGCCCGGCTATTATCTGGAGGGCGCCTTCGGCATCCGGATCGAGAACCTGATCACGGTTCGCAAGGGCGAGGCGCCCGAGGGAGGCGATGCCCGCGACTGGCTGGAGTTCGAGACGCTGACCCTCGCGCCCATCGACCGCCGACTGGTCCTGCCCGAGCTACTGACTGCGGGCGAACGCGCCTGGCTCGACGCCTATCACGCCCGAGTGGTAATCCTGCTGCGCCCGCTGGTCTCGGACGAGGCAGGCCGATGGCTCGAGGCGGCCTGCGCGCCGCTGTGACGGTCGCGGATGCCGGGAATCCGGGCCGATACGGCTTGGGGCACCGACGCATCCGGGCCTGATCGCTGCCCCGCCATTCCAGGACGCCTTCTTCGGGCCGGGGACACTTCGCCCCGGCCAACAGGGCGATGGGGCCGTCACACCGCGCCGCTGGCCCATCAGCGAACGAGGCCCCGGGCAGTGCCCGGGGCCTCGCTGCAGACCGACGCGTGTGTCGTGCTTATTCTGCCGGAACCGCCATTGCCGATTTCGGCGCGCCGAAATGGCGACGGTTCAGATGCACAACCAGTGCAATCATCAATGCCTGCGACACCAGCGCCACGGCGGTCAGCACCCAGTAGGCGGTCCCGAACTTCATGATCAGCCCGGCATCGACCAGCCCCTTGTTGACGAAGAACTGCACCAGCACGGCAAAGCCCACACCCGGACAGACCAGCGCATAGGAACCCGGCGAGGTCTCACGCCCGAAGATGAAGCGTCTCGCATAGCCCTGACGGATGAGGATCAGCCCGGCAAAGAGCAGGAACAGCACCTGCACCGAGAGATATTGCGCAAGCTGCACCATCCGCTCGCCAGCCAGGTCGGCAGCGCCGAAATGCTCATGCAGACCATGGCTCTGGCGCAGGCTGAGGATGCCCAGCACGGCCAGGAGCGGCACGATGATAGAGAGCGTCGGTGCGGTCTCGGCATTGGCGCCATTCTCCATCATCGAGCGCATGCCAAGCACCACGGCCACGATCGCGATCAGCGCCGAGGTCATGAAGAAGAAGGACGACAGCACCAGCCCGGTGGCAGCCAGTGCGGGGGTCGTGCTCATCGCGGCAGGAGCGGCAAGACCGACCCCGACCATGGCAAAGGCGAAGGCAGGCAGGACCTGGCCGAAATTGTTGTTGGCGGCACAGTTGAACCCCCCGTCGACCAGCACCCGGCCGAGAAACGCACCATACAGGCGGAAAGCATGGATGCCGATCCCGATGAAGGTCAGCATGGCCAGCGGGAACAGGTATTCCACGACCGACCACAGGCCGGGGACAAAGACCATGCCGAAGATGAAAAGCACATTCACCGACATCGCGAGCGCCAGCGGCATCGCCATGACCTGGGTCTGGGCATTGGTCTTCATGAACTTGGCATGACCTTCGGTTTTCGACCATTCCGCGAAACGGCGCAGGTTCCAGACCAGTAGCTTGAGGTTCAGAAAGCCGAAGACGGCGATGGCAAGGGCCGCAACCAGGATCATGCCTTGCACGAGCATCGTGCCACTGGTGAAGGCGGCGGCGATATCCTCGAAGACGGGCACAGGCTGGCCCGGATGCGGTAGCCAGTGCAGCAGCCACATGAAGAAGGTGACTGCCAGCCCCCCTGCCCCGAGCGAGGCAAGGAAGTAGAGCGGTGAATAAGTATCGGACGGGCGGGATGTATGCGCAGTCATACTGACCTCCATTAAGCATTCTTGAAATCGAATATGACGATTTGTTTGCTGGGCGCAGCATGGCAAATTGTCGCAGCCATGCCACGGGAAACCTCAATATGTTGTGGATAACTTGCATCTACGTCCCAGATGCAGATGCAATGGCTTGACATGTTCGGCACGCTCGCGGACATTCTTCCTCAATCCTGATCACGACAGGCCCCAAGTGCAATTCACCCGGCTCCGCCTCAACGGCTTCAAGAGCTTCACCGACCAGACGGATCTGCTGATCCATGCGGGCCTGACCGGCGTGGTCGGGCCGAATGGCTGCGGCAAGTCCAACCTGCTGGAGGCACTGCGCTGGGTGATGGGCGAGAACCGTCCGACGGCGATGCGCGGCGGGGGCATGGAAGACGTGATCTTCGCTGGCAGCGACACGCGCGGCGCGCGCCATTTCGCGGAAGTGAGTCTGCATCTGGACAACTCCGACAGGCTGGCGCCTGCGGGCTTCAACGATGCCGACCAGCTTGACATCGTGCGCCGGATCACCCGCGACGCGGGCAGCGCCTACAAGATCAACGGCAAGGAGGCGCGTGCACGTGACGTGCAGATGCTCTTTGCCGATGCCTCGACCGGCGCGCACAGCCCGGCGCTGGTCCGGCAGGGCCAGATTGCGGAACTGATCAATGCAAGGCCCAAGGCACGGCGGCGGATCCTTGAAGAGGCTGCCGGCATTTCCGGTCTCTACCAGCGCCGCCACGAGGCCGAGTTGCGCCTGCATGCGACCGAGACCAATCTCGAACGCATCAGCGATGTCATCGACCAGTTGGCGCAGCAGATGGCGCAGCTTGCGCGGCAGGCGCGGCAGGCCGAACGCTACCGCCAGATCGGCGCGCGGTTGCGCCAGGTCGAGGGGATGCTGCTCTATCGCCGCTGGCGCGAGGCCGATCATGCGCGACTGGATGCCGAGCGCGCCTTGCAGGAGGCACTGCGTGCCAGCGCCGAGGCCGAAAGCGCAGCGCGCGCAGCCGCGACAGCGCGCGCCGATGCCGAATCGCGCCTGCCCCCCCTGCGCGAGGAAGAGACCGTTGTCGGCGCCATCCTGCAACGGCTGGAGGTCCAGCGCGACACGCTAGCGCAGGACGCGCGCCGCGCCGCCGAAGCCGTCGAGACGCTGACCGCCCGCGTCACGCAACTGTCCCGAGACATCGAGCGCGAGACCGGACTGAACCGCGATGCGCAGGACATGATCGCACAGCTCGACTGGGAGCAGGCCGAGATCCTGAAGGCCAGCGCGGGGCAGGAGGACCGCCTTTCCGAGGCCATCCAGCGCGCCAGCGACTCCGCCGCCATCGTGCAGGAACGCGAGGCCGCGCTGGACCAGGTCAGCGAGGATGTCGCGCGGCTGGCAGCGCGCCATCAGTCGGCGGAACGCCTCGTGGCCGATCTGAAGACCAGACTCGCCAGGGTGGACGCAGCCCATGCCGGGGCGCAGAGGATGTGCAGCACCTCCGAGGCTGGCCTTGGAGACATCACCGCCGGGTTGCAGACCGCCGAGGCCGAGTGCGCCGCTACGCGCGCGCTGCTCGAAGAGGCCGAGGCAACGCTCAATAGCACCGAAGACGCCCGCGCCGCAGCGCAGACGCTGGAGGCCGAGTCGCGCGGTGCCCTGGCCGAGGCCGACGGCGCGGCAGGCACCCTGCGCGCCGAACTGGCCGCGCTGGCCCGCGTGCTCGAGCGCGATCAGGGGGATGGCACGCGGCTGCTCGATCAGGTCCGCGTCACACCGGGGCATGAACAGGCGCTCGGGGCAGCACTTGGCGATGACCTGCGCGCACCGCTGGCCGAAGGTGGCTCGGGCTGGGTCAGGCTTGCTCCCTATGCCGATCCCCCGGCCCTGCCCGACGGCACGACACCGCTTGCAACCCATGTCAGCGGCCCGGCCGCGCTGGTGCGGCGGCTGTCTCAGACCGGAATCGTCGCCCCCGATCAGGGCACGCACCTGCAACCGGAACTGCGACCCGGCCAGCGTCTCGTGTCGCTGGCCGGGGATGTCTGGCGCTGGGACGGGCTTTTCGTCGCGGCGTCGGACGCGCCCAGCACCACGGCGCTGCGGCTGCAACAGGTCAACCGGCTGGAGGCGCAGCGCACCGAACTGGCGCGTGCCGAGGCACATCGCGACGACGCCCGGACCACCCATGCCGGGCACAAGCTGCGGCTCGATGCATTGGCGCGGGCCGAGCAGGATGCACGCCAGGCCCGCCGCGCAGCCGACCTGCGCCTGACCGAAGCCCAGCGCGCGCTGTCAAAGTCCGAGACTGCGCGCGACGCGGCCCGCTCGCGGCTCGAAACCGCGCGCGCGCAGGTCGAGCGGCTGGCCGCCGAGAGCACCGAGCTTGCCGCGCAACTCGCCGAGGCCGAGGCACAGACCGCTGCACTGCCCGAGATCGCCGCAGCCCGCGCCGAGGCCGAGACATTGCGAGAGTCGGTCGAGGCCGCGCGCAACGCGATGCTGACCCATCGCGCGAAGGCTGACGAAACCCGCCGCGAGGCCACGGCCCGCACTGCCCGGCGGCAGGAGATCGCCAAATCGCTCAGCGGCTGGCGCCACCGGCTGGAGAGCGCTGACCAGCGCATTGCCGATCTGGAGGCACGCAAGGCAGCAGCCGAGGCGGAACTGGCGCAGGCCCGGGCCACCCCGGAGGAGGTACAGACCAGACGCGCTGCGCTGGATCTGGAAATCACCCGCAGCACGTCGCGCCTGACCGCGGCGCGCGATGCCCTTGCAGGGGCCGAGGCCGCGCTGCGGACGGCCTCGGATGCCGAGCGTCTGGCCGAACGGGCGGCCTCGGACGCGCGCGAAGCGCGCGCCCGGCTGGAAGTGCAGCGTGATGCGGCACGCGAGACCGTTGCGGTCGCCGCCGGGCGGATCGCCGAAGACATGGACTGCAGCTCCGAGGCGCTGCTGTCCCAACTCGACGCCGACCCCGAGACCATGCCCGATTCCCGGGCGCTCGACGAGGAACTCGTCCGCCTGCGACGCGCCCGCGATGCGCTGGGCGCAGTCAACCTGCGCGCCGAGGAAGATACCCGCAAGGTCACGACCGAGCATGACACGCTGGTGCAGGAAAGGGCGGATCTCGAGGCCGCGATCACCAAGCTGCGCAGCGGCATCAATGCGCTCAACCGCGAGGGGCGGGAAAGGCTGCTGGTAGCCTTCGACAAGGTCAACGCCAGTTTCGCGACCCTGTTCACACATCTTTTCGCAGGCGGCGAGGCGCGGCTGGTGCTGGTGGAAAGCGATGACCCGCTTGATGCTGGGCTCGAGATTCTCTGCCAGCCGCCGGGCAAGAAGCTTGCGGTGCTCTCGCTTCTGTCGGGGGGCGAGCAGACGCTCACGGCGCTGGCGCTCATCTTCGCGGTATTCCTGGCCAATCCTGCGCCAATCTGCGTACTCGACGAGGTGGACGCGCCGCTTGATGATGCCAATGTCGCCCGCTTCTGCGACCTTCTGGACGAGATGACACGCCGCACCGAGACGCGCTACCTGATCATCACGCATAATGCCATCACAATGGCGCGCATGGACCGGCTCTTCGGGGTGACCATGGCCGAGCGCGGGGTCAGCCAGCTGGTGAGCGTGGACCTGAAACAGGCCGAGACAATGGTCGCCTGAACCTGAAAACTGCCCGACAGCAAAAGCGCCCCTGCCAAACGGCAGGGGCGACGTTCACTTGAAAATTTTCAGGTGATGAAACACGCTGTCATGACGATATGCAGGTCGCTCGCAGCCTCACCCATCCCGGCGCAACGCAAGGGAATGCCACTGCGCCTCGCTGCCCGCACTGGCCCTGATGGCTCTGATGGCTCTGTGAGTCCGCTGTTTTTCTTAATCCCCCACGTATCTTTCCCAACCATAGCTTGCAGTTCAGGGGGCGTCATAACCCATTTGGGCTATGCCGGGAGGTTTGCCGCAGAATTTTGGATACCTGGTCCAGAACATCGCGCCATCGGGCAAACAGTACCAACTGGCCGCAATCGGGAAAGATGCGGAAGTCGATCCAGTCATGCTCGTGCTGGAATTCGCGCAGCGTGGCCGGTGGCACCTGCGGGTCCTGCAGACCATTGAAAAAGATCACCGGCAGCTTGCCACGCACCTGCGCCACATCCTCTGACCAGTCGCTGTTCTGGCGCCCCAGAATCATCCGGGTAAAGGCCTCATGCGCCGAGAAACTCTCGGTCAGTGCAGCCTCCGACCCGATCACCATGGCATCGAAGACATCTTCCTGCTCGAAGACGTGCAGATCGACCGCGCAGTTGCCGTAGATGGCATGAATGAAGCCGCGCTTGCCGATCCGGCGCGCAAGCGCAAATCCGGCCTTGACCATGAACGGCAGCAGATGCGGTGTGTAGCGCGCGCTTGCGATGATGAAGCGATACCATTTCTCCATCCGCTCGATCTGTTCGCGCCGTGTCATCGGCAGCACGCCCGCACAGGCGATGAGGGCCGAGAACCGCTCGGGCCTGGCACGCCCAAGCTGGAAGGCGAAGAAACTGTCGCTGCCGAAACTGACAACAGGGCATTGCGTGACACATTGCGCATCGAGGATCTGCAGCACATCCTGCACCACGGCCAGGTCATAATCCTGCCCTTCCGGCAGCGGGTCGGAAAAGCCGTAGCCCGCGCGCACCGGCACGATCACGCGCATTCCGCGGGCCTCGGCCTCGGCCTCCATCCGCGCGGGCCAGCGCAGCAGCGCGTAATCTGCAGGCAGATAGAGCACGGGAGACCCGGCCGGGTCTCCCAGGAGCAGGTAATCGAGCCTGCGCCCGTCCACGGTGGTCAGCGAATGATAAGGCCGTTCATACAACCCCCCCGCGCCGCGCGAAACCTGCCGCGGTCCCGGATCGGCGCGCAGGGTCAGATCGACCATGTCCATCATCGACAGCACCAGCCGCACGAGTTCGACCTGCGAATGGGTCTCGGTCTTCATCAGGATCGCGCGCAACTGTGCCCGCACCGTGTTGAGCGACCGCGCGCGGCTTTGCGCGATCTCGGCCAGCGACAGCCCCCGGACAAGGGCCGCGATGATATCGGTCTCGGCCGAGGTCAGGTCGAACGCCTCGCGCAGGAGCGCATCGAACCCGCAAGGCCAGTGCAGCAGACTGGTGGCGGCGAGGACAAGCGCGCTGCCATCGCCCCCCGTGCAGCGTTGCAGACGCAGCACGAGTATCTGTCCCAGGCGCGACGCTTCAAGCCGCAGCATCGCAGTCTCGGGCCCGGCAGGGGCAAGCAACGCGGCAACGCGATCATGCAGCTCATGGCGATCCTCGGTCGCGATCGGAAGGTCCTGAAGATACCCCCCCTCGGACAGGCCGAGCCCGTCCTGCGCCGCCGGATTGACCGCCAGCACCTGCCCCCTGGCGCCGATCACGAAGCCGGCTGTCCGGCCCAGAGGAGCAAGAAGCGTCGCAAGGGTCTCGGTCCGGTTGGTGGTCCGCTGCGCAAGACGGTCGAGAAAGACGCTGGCGCGCGCAAAATGCGCCTCGATCTCGGGGTCGTCCAGCAATGGCGGGGTGTCCAGCCCGGCCTGACCGCGCAGCGGCGCCAGTACGCTTTCCCACTGATCGAGCAGTTGTTCGAGCCGTGTCGGGTCGAGCGCCACATCATAGATCCGGCTGATTGTTCCCCGAAGATCGGGTGCGGCATCGTGCACGGGTCCTGGGCGCAGCCGCGCGAAGGGAGTCGCCATCATGCTGCCTCCTGGCAGGGGAGGTGCATCTTGTCACCTGTGCTCATCGGCAAGGCAGTGCCATTCATGACGCTGCGGGTCGCCAGCCTCTGCCAGCGCCCAAGGTGGAACGTCGCCGCCCTCGTTGCCTTCCGTCCCTGCATCCCCGACCTTCCGGCGTTTCGGCTGGACTGCACTGCCGACCCGCGTGATTCGCGCCGCATGTGATTTTTCCGACCTACAAGATATTTCGCTTCCCAGCGGTTGCCACCTCGACATTGCAAAAAAGCTGCGCCATAGCCAAGGGCTGTCCCGTCAATGACCGCTCATGCCATGCCGCAGCCACCCCGCGCCCCGCTGATGACGCCTGTCCTGATCGGAGGCTGCGTCATCATCCTGACCAGCTTCGCCATCCGTGCAAGTTTCGGGGTGTTCCAGATCCCGATCGCGGAGGAGTTTGGCTGGCTGCGCGCCGAATTCTCGCTGGCCATCGCAATCCAGAACCTGGCCTGGGGAATAGGCCAGCCGATCTTCGGTGCCCTTGCCGAGCGCTTCGGCGACCGGCGGGCCATCGTGCTCGGGGCGCTGATCTATGTGCTGGGCCTCGTGCTTTCGGCCTTCGCGGTGACCCCCGGGGCGCACCAGATGCTCGAGATCCTCGTGGGATTCGGGATCGCCGGAACCGGTTTCGGGCTGATCCTTGCAGTGGTGGGGCGCGCTGCTTCGGACGAGAATCGCAGCCTTGCGCTCGGGGTCGCAACCGCCGCCGGGAGTGCGGGTCAGGTGGTCGGCCCGCCTCTGGCAGAGATCCTTCTGGGCTTCCATTCATGGCAGACGGTCTTCATTCTGTTTGCGGGCGCGGTGCTGCTGTCGCTGATGGTGCTGCCTATGATGCGCGCCCCGACGCCTGCACACGCGGGCGCGCACGAGCAGAGCATGGGCACGGCGCTGACCCAGGCCTTCCGTGACCCGAGCTTCACGCTGATCTTCCTGGGCTTCTTTTCATGCGGCTATCAGCTTGCCTTCATCACTGCGCATTTCCCGGCCATGGTGACCGAAATGTGCGGCCCGATCGCGCCGGACGGCATGCTGGCGGGTTTCGGGATCACCACCACCTCTGCGCTAGGCGCAGTGGCGATCTCGCTGATCGGACTGGCCAATATCGCAGGGACGCTGGCCGCGGCCTGGGCAGGCAAACGCTATTCGAAGAAGAAACTGCTCGCCTCGATCTACATGGCGCGCACGGTCGTGGCGGCGGCCTTCATCCTGGCACCGATCACACCCGGATCAGTGCTCCTCTTCTCGCTCCTGATGGGCGCGCTCTGGCTGGCAACCGTGCCGCTGACCTCGGGGCTGATCGCACATATCTATGGGCTGCGCTACATGGGAACGCTGTTCGGGCTGGTGTTCTTCAGCCATCAGCTGGGCAGTTTCCTGGGCGTCTGGCTGGGCGGCAGGCTGTATGACCTGCATGGCGACTATACCCTTGTATGGTGGGTCGGCGTCGGCGTCGGGCTGTTCTCTGCACTTGTGCATCTGCCGGTGCAGGAGCGCGCGCTCAACCTGCGCCCTGCGTGACCGGCACGTCGCGTTTGAGTATTTCTGGCAAGATGAAGTCAGAACCGGGCAGCATGAGCGCCGGCCCAATGCCCGGTCGCAAGGCAGGCAGTGAGCAGATAACCGCCAGTCGGCGCTTCCCAGTCGAGCATCTCTCCTGCTGCGAAGACACCTGGCCAGTCGCGCAGCATGAGCGTGTCGGTCAGTGCCGCACGACAGATGCCGCCCGCTGTCGAGATCGCCTCGTCCAGCGGACGCGGGCCCGAAAGCGGGACAGGCAGCGCCTTGAGGCATTCGGCCAGCGCCATCGGCTCGGCGGGGAGCGGACGGGCGCATTCCAGCAGAAGTGCCAGTCGCGCCCCGCCAAGCCCGAGCGCGCGGCGCAGCCGGTTCTTCTGCGAGAGTTTCGCAGGCTGGCGGGCAAGGCTGCGGGCAATGGCATCGCGGGAGCGATCAGGGAAGAGGTCGATCACCAGCGGCGCCCCCTCGCGCAGCGCCCGAGAGAGTGCGTAGATCCCGCCGCCCTCGACCCCCCCCGCGGAAAGGCTGAATTCGGCGCGGATCGAGTGCGTGCCCGCCGCAAGACAGACCCCCTTGACGGGGGCGCCGAAATGCGGGGCCATATGGGCAGACCATGCGACCCGAAACCCCATATTGGCAGGCTGGAAGGGCGCAAGCGCAATGCCTCGCGCGGACAGATGCGTGCTCCATGCGCCATCCGAGCCCAGCCGTGCCCAGCTTGCCCCTCCGAGTGCCAGCACGGTTGCGCGCGGGGCAATCAGACGCGGACCGTCAGGGGTTGCGAAACCGAAGGCGCTGCCCTGCCAGCGCCAGTTGCGGCGCAACTCGACCCCCAGCCGGTCCAGCCGCTCGAGCCAGGCCCGCAGCAGCGGCGAGGCTTTCATCACCTGCGGAAAGACCCGTCCCGAGGACCCGGTGAAGAGCGGTTGACCCAGCCCTTCGGCCCAGGCGCGGATCTGGTCCGGGCCAAAGGCGCGCAGCATCGGCGCCAGCCAGTCTGCCGCCTCGGTATAACTGGCGATCTGGTCCGCGAGCGGCGCGGCGTTCAGCAGGTTCAGACCTGATTTTCCTGCCATCAGGAACTTGCGCGCGGGCGAGGGCCTGCCCTCGCAGATCACCACCTGCCGCCCGGCTCGTGCCATCACCTCGGCGGCCATCAGCCCGGCAGGACCCGCCCCGATCACCAGCGCGTCAAGAGATTCTCTCTGTGGCATTCCATCCCCTTTGACGGTTTCGTGAGAGGCGCCACTTATTGTGAAACCCCGACGCCTGGTACATATTGGGTGCAGGTGCGCAAACACGAAGGCCCATGTCCGATCTGATCGTCAGTTCCTACAACATCCACAAGGCAGTCGGAACCGACATGCGGCGTGACCCCGAGCGCACGGTCCGGGTGATCGGCGAACTGGGGGCCGACATTGTCGCGCTTCAGGAAGTGGACCGACGCTTCGGCGACCGGCGTGGCGTGCTCGACCCCGACATTCTGCGCGCCACCACGGGCCTGTCGCCCGTCATGCTGACCGACCGTCTCGGGGAGCGGGCGCATGGCTGGCACGGCAACCTCTTGCTGTTGCGTGGGGCCGAGGTCGAAGCTGCGCGCGCGGTCACCCTGCCGGGGCTGGAGCCGCGCGGCGCGATTGTCGCGGATATCCGCATTGCAGGGCAGCCGCTGCGGGTGATCGCGGCGCATCTGGGGCTGCTGCACCAGTCGCGCCTGTTGCAGGCGCGGTTTCTTTCGAGAGAGATCGAGGGAGGCGACGGGCGGCCCACGATGGTCATGGGCGATTTCAACGAATGGCGGCTGGGCGCGGGGTGCTCGCTGATGCCGCTCAGACGCGAATTGCGCGCGGTCAAGCGTTCTGCCCGGACCATTGCAAGTTTTCCCGCGCAGATGCCGGTTCTGCCGCTTGACCGGATCATCGGCTGCCGCAAGGCCGAGATCGGCGACCTGCGCGCCCATGACAGCGCACTTGCGCGCAAGGCCTCTGACCATCTGCCCATCCGCGCGGCCCTGCGCTTGCCCCAGACCCAAAGCGCGGTTATGTGAGCGCCAGTTCCCAACACAGGCGACCTGCTCATGGCCGAGGCCAGGAAACTCTACATCAAGACCTATGGCTGTCAGATGAACGTCTATGACAGCGAGCGGATGGCCGAGGCGCTGGGCGCCTCGGGCTATGAGGTGACCGACGCACCCGAGCAGGCCGACATGATCCTGCTCAACACCTGCCATATCCGCGAGAAGGCCGCCGAGAAGGTCTATTCCGAACTTGGACGGCTCAAGCCGCTGAAGGCTGCCAATCCCGATCTCAGGATCGGGGTGGCGGGTTGCGTCGCACAGGCCGAGGGCGAGGAAATCATGCGCCGTCAGCCGCTGGTCGATCTGGTGGTGGGCCCGCAGACCTATCACCGCCTGCCCGCGATGGAGGCTGCCGTGCGCGCGGGTGAACGCGCCGTGGACACCGAGTTTCCCCAAGAGGACAAGTTCGAGCACCTGCCGCGGACACCGCGCACGCGCCGTGCGCCGGTGGCGTTCCTGACCGTGCAGGAAGGCTGCGACAAGTTCTGCGCCTTCTGCGTCGTGCCCTATACGCGCGGGGCCGAGGTCTCGCGGCCGGTCGAACGCGTGCTGCGCGAGGCCCGCGATCTGGTCGAACGCGGCGTGCGCGAAATCACGCTGCTGGGGCAGAACGTCAATGCCTATCATGGTGCAGGCGCGGGCGGCACATGGGGGCTGGCGCGGCTCATTCGAGAGATGGCACGCATCGACGGGCTGGAGCGCATCCGGTTTACCACCTCGCATCCCAATGACATGGAGGATGAGCTGATCGCCGCGCATGGCGACGAGCCCAAGCTGATGCCCTATCTGCATCTGCCGGTGCAGTCCGGCAGTGACCGTATCCTCAAGGCCATGAACCGCAAGCACACCGCCGAGCAGTATCTGCGGCTGGTCGAGCGGCTGCGCGCGGCGCGGCCCGATCTGCTGCTGTCGGGTGATTTCATCGTGGGCTTTCCGGGCGAGGCCGAGGCCGATTTCGAGGCCACGATGGCACTTGTGCGCGAAGTCGGCTACGGGCAGGCGTTCAGCTTCAAGTATTCTGCCCGTCCCGGCACACCCGCCGCCGAGCGGGCGGGCGTGCCTGACGAGGTCGCCGCGGAGCGGCTGCAACGCCTGCAGGCGTTGCTGACCGAACAGCAGCGCGCCGTGCAGCAGGGCATGGTGGGGCGCGAGGTCTCGGTCCTGTTCGAGAAACCGGGGCGGCTTCCGGGCCAGATGGTGGGCAAGTCCGAGTATCTGCACGCAGTCCACGTGGCCGACCCGCTTGCCGTTCCGGGCCGGATCGCGCGGGTACGCATCACCCAAAGCGGGCCGAATTCGCTGGGCGGGGTGATGGCCACGTGAACGGACTGTGCCATATATTGTGGCCAGCACGCAATAAACCGCTGGCCATGGCGGTTTCGGACCGCTGCTGCGGAAAACAGTGCTTGCGCCCGCACAAGACGCTTGGCAGCATGAAGCCATCGACTCGCGGCTCTTTACACGGCCTCAATGGGAGACATGCTTGGGCATCAGCGCCTTGACCCCCCCGACCCCCGATACCGGACATGCGCCCGCGCATCTGGAGTTTTCGGACAATCGTCTGCTGGTCGATCTGTGTGGTGAATATGACCGCAACCTGACCCATCTGGAAAGCCAGCTAGGCGTGCAGATCATCCGGCGCGGCAACCTGCTCGACATCATGGGGCCACAGGAGGCACGCGCGCAGGCGCAGCGCATTCTCGAGACGCTCTATCAGTCACTCGAAGAGGGCCGCAGCATCGAGCAGGGCGACATTGCTGCGCTGATCCGCATGGGCACGCCGGCAGCGACCGAGGGCCCCGAGGGCCAGCTCGAGATGTTCCGCACCGGCCAACTCGAAATCCGGACCCGCAAGAAGATGATCGCGCCCCGCACCCGGGCACAGCAGGCCTATACGCGCGCGCTGCTCGACACCGAGCTGAATTTCGGCATCGGCCCCGCCGGAACCGGCAAGACCTATATCGCAGTGGCCGTGGCTGTGCAGATGTTCTCCGACGGGCTGGTGGACAAGATCATCCTGTCGCGCCCGGCGGTCGAGGCGGGAGAGCGGCTGGGCTTCCTGCCTGGCGACATGAAGGAAAAGGTCGATCCCTACATGCAGCCGCTCTATGACGCGCTGAACGATTTCCTGCCTGGCAAGCAGTTGCAAAAGCTGATGGAGGAACGCCGCATCGAGATTGCACCGCTGGCCTTCATGCGCGGGCGGACACTCTCCAATGCCTTCATCGTGCTCGACGAGGCGCAGAACGCGACCGAGATGCAGATGAAGATGTTCCTCACCCGCCTGGGCGAAGGCTCGCGCATGGTCATCACCGGCGACCGGTCGCAGGTGGACCTGCCGCGCGGTGTGCAGTCGGGCCTGCGCGCGGCCGAGCGCATCCTGGACGGGGTCGCGGGGATCAGCTTCAGCTATTTCACCTCGGATGACGTGGTGCGCCACCCGCTGGTCGCGCGGATCATCAAGGCCTACGAGCAGGACGAAGCCGGCAGTGCCTGAACCTCTGGTCGCGCTGGTAATGGAGGATCCGCGCTGGAACGCGGATATGCTCGCACCCATGGCAGAGCGCGCGGCAGGCGCGACGCTGGCGCATCTGGGCCATGCGACCTGCGGCTACGAGATTGCCCTGCTGGCCTGCGAGGATGCGCGCATCGCCGTGCTCAATGCCGATTTCCGGGGCAAAGCCCAACCGACCAATGTGCTGAGCTGGCCGGAATGGGACCTCGGTGCCGAAATGGACGGCGCCTTGCCCGATCCGCCTCCACCCGCAGACGTTGACGACCCTGAACCGCTGGGCAATATCGCGATGGCCCATGAGACCTGCACGCGCGAGGCCGCCGAACAGGGCAAGAGTCTCGAGGCACATCTGACCCATCTTGTCGTTCACTCCGTGTTGCATTTGCTGGGCTATGATCACATCCGTGACAAAGATGCCGCGCTGATGGAAGAAACCGAACGTCAGATACTTGCGCAACTAGGGGTCGCTGACCCATATGACGATGCGGCCTCCGAGCCAGAGTAACGCCGGAAAGGAAAGATGGGCGACACCACCGACGGATCTAGTGCGGCGCAGCGCGCGCAGGAAGATCCCAGAGAAACCGAGACGCGTGGCCTGTTTGGCCGCCTCTTCGATGCCTTGACCCCCGATGAAGACGAAGGTTCCGCCAGGGCCCGCGCACTGGGCGAGACCCTGCCCGGTCTGGCACGGCTGCAATACATGCGGGTTGAGGATGTCGCCATCCCCAAGGCCGAGATCGTCGCCATCGAGAAATCCGCCGAACTTGGCGATATCGTAGCGACCTTCCGCGACTCGGGCTATTCGCGCATCCCGGTCTATGAGGAAACACTTGACCAGCCGCTGGGCCTGCTGCTGCTAAAGGATCTGGCGCTGCGCTACGGCTTCAATGGCCATCATGCGATCGACCTGCCGGACCTTCTGCGCCCGATCCTCTATGTGCCGCCTTCGATGACGCTTGCGGTGCTCTTGCGAAAGATGCAGGCGGAGCGGACGCATTTCGCGCTGGTGATCGACGAATATGGCGGGGTGGACGGGCTGGTCACGATCGAGGACCTGCTCGAGCAGGTCGTCGGCGAGATCGAGGACGAGCATGACACCGAAGAAGAGACCCAGATCCAGCATGAAGGCCCGGGTACGCTTCTGGTTGATGCGCGCACCCCCCTTGAAGATGTCGAGCGGATTCTGGGCATCAGCCTGACCGAAGGCGCGGAAGACGAAGAGATCGACTCGCTGGGCGGGCTGGTCTTCGTGCTCTCGGGCCGGGTGCCGGTGCGCGGTGAAGTGATCGCGCATCCGACAGGGCTCGAATTTGAAGTGGTCGAGGCCGATCCACGCCGCATCCAGCGCCTGCGCATCCATCTGCCCAAGGCCCTGCGCGACGCCGCGCAATGAGCCTTTCTTGCCTCGCATCGTGACACAATCGCGCACGGCGCTCTGGCGCAACCGTCTGCAACTGGCCGGTGGCTATGGTGTGCTGGGGGTTCTGGCAGCGGCCGGGCAGGCACCCCTTGGCTGGTGGCCGCTATCGCTTGTGGCGCTGGTGCTGATGTTCCAGACCCTGCCGGGCGCGGGCGATGCCCGCGCCTGGGGCGTGCGGCTTTGGCTGGCGGGGACCGGCTTTTTCGGTGCATCGCTCTTCTGGATCGTCGAGCCGTTCCTGGTCGAACCCGAGAGTCACGCCTGGATGGCGCCCTTCGCCCTTGTGGGGATGGCGGCCGGTATGGCGCTGTTCTGGGCGCTTGCAGGCTGGCTGGCAGCGCGCGCGGCCAGTGGCCGCGCACGGCTGGTCGCACTGGTCGCGGCGCTGGTGCTGCTGGAACTTGCCCGCGGCTGGGTGCTGACCGGCTTTCCCTGGGCAATGCTGGGCCACGGGCTGATCGGAACGCCCTTCATGCAGCTTGCCGCCTTCACGGGCGCAGGCGGGCTGAGTCTGGTGCTGCTGCTGTTGGCACTGTTTGCGGTTCTGGGCAAGGCTCCGGGCCAGCGCGCCGCAGGCGCGCTGGCCGCGCTGGCCCTTCTGGGCGGTCTCTGGCTCTGGGGCGGCGCGCATGCCACCCTGCCCCCCGACCGCGAGGGCGTCGTGCGGCTGGTCCAGCCCAATGCCCCCCAGGCGGAGAAATGGCGCGAAGAGAATATCTACATGTTCTTCTCGCGCCTGCTCGATCTGACCTCAGCTCCTGCCAGCCCTGCGCCCGATCTCGTTCTCTGGCCTGAAACGGCTGTGCCGTTCCTGCTGGAACATGCCGGCGATGGGCTGATGATGATGGCCGATGCGATGGCAGGTCACGGCCCGCGGACACGACTCGGTTTCGGGGTGCAGCGCATCGAGGAGGGGCGATTCTTCAACAGCCTTGCACTGATCGATACGCAGGCCGAAGTGCTTGAACTCTATGACAAGCATCATCTTGTCCCTTTCGGCGAATATGTGCCCCTGGTCGAGAGACTCCTCGGCCCCGGCTATGCCGGTTTCGCTGCGCGGCAGTTGCAGGGCTACAGCCCCGGCCCCGGCCCGAGGGTGCTTGATCTCGGCCCGCTGGGCCTCGCCCTGCCTCTGATCTGTTACGAGGCCATCTTCCCGCGCCACCTGCGCACCCCAACCCGCCCCGATTGGGTGATGCAGATCACCAATGATGCCTGGTTCGGCGATCTTTCCGGCCCCTACCAGCATCTTGCGCAGGCGCGGCTGCGCGCGGTCGAGCAGGGTCTGCCGGTGTTGCGCGTGGCCAATACCGGCGTCTCGGCCGTGATCGATGCGCGAGGCGGCGTGGTCGCCGCGCTGGAACTCGGCGCGACAGGCTATCTGGACATGCCCCTGCCCGGCGCTCTGCCACCGACCTTCTATGCCCGGCTTGGCGACTGGCCGGTACTCCTGTTGCTGCTGACGCTTCTCGGCGGCGCGGCCCTTGCGGGCCGCGCGAGCACTCCAATGCGCTGAAAAGCGGATGATTTCCCGTAGGGTGGGTGCTTCGCACCCACCGCATTTCAGCGAAACGTCGCCCCGCTATCCGACCCGCCGCAGCACAAGCGGTCCCGTTGGGGCCTCCTCCCCGATCCGGCAGGCCGCCCGGACCGCCGCGACCGCCTCTGCCGCCGCGGCCCCATCAGCGGCATGGACCAGCGCCAGCGGGTCCCCGTCGTCCACAGCCGTGCCGAGAGGCGCAATCTCGGACAGGCCCACGCGGGGATCGATTTCGTCCGTGACCTGCCGCCGCCCGCCCCCGAGCCCGATCACCGCAAGTCCGAGCGCGCGCGTGTGATAGCCCGTCACAACTCCGCCCTGCGGCGCAGGCACGGGCACCACCACCGGCGCCGGCGCGAGATAGCTGTTCGCGCGCTCCACGAAATCGACAGGTCCGCCGAGTCCGGCTACCATTCGCGCGAACCATTCCGCAGCCCGGCCGGACCGGAACGCCTCCTGCATCATGACGCTGCCCTGCTCGACATCTTGCGACAAGCCAGCCAGAACAAGCGCCTCGGCTCCCAGGGCGCAGGTCACCTCCCACAGGCGCGGATCGACCGCCCTCCCGGTCAGGAAATCCACCGCGACCGCCACTTCCAGCGCATTGCCCGCTGCCGGGGCCAGCGGCGCGTTCATGTCGGTGATCAGCGCCCGGGTCCGGCAGCCCGCGCCATTGGCGACCTCGACCAGCGCCTGCGCCAGCGCCTCAGCCTCGGGCAGGGTCTCCATGAAGGCCCCGTTGCCGCATTTCACATCCAGAATCAGCGCGTCCAGCCCTGCCGCGAGCTTCTTCGACAGGATCGAGGCCGTTATCAGGTCACGCGACTCGACCGTCGCGGTCACATCGCGTACGGCGTAGAAGCGCCGGTCGGCTGGGGCAAGGGCACCGGTCTGTCCGATGACCGCGCAGCCCACATCCTCGACCACGCGCCGCAGGCGCGTGGCCTCGGGCATGACATCATAGCCCGGAATCGCCGAAAGCTTGTCGAGCGTGCCGCCAGTATGACCAAGGCCGCGTCCCGAAATCATGGGCACCACCGCCCCGCAGGCCGCCAGCGCAGGAGCGAGCATCAGCGACACCGTATCCCCGATCCCGCCCGTCGAGTGCTTGTCCACCACCGGTCCGCGCGCCCAGGCCAGCACCTCTCCCGAATCGCGCATGGCTTCGGTCAGGGCCACGCGCTCGGGCAACGACATGCCCTTGAGCAGCACGGCCATCGCAAAGGCACCCAGCTGCGCATCGCCCAGATCGCCCGAAGTGATCCCCGCGACAATCGCGCCGATCTCGGCCCCGTCGAGTTCGCCGCCATCGCGCTTGCGCCGGATGAGTTCCTGATAGAGCATCCCCTGCCTCTCCCTGATTGCCGGATTACCCTTGCCTTTCGCACGGCACTTGGCAAGCATCAGCACCAGAGGAGTCCGGAATGATCGACCAGCGCATCGCCGGGAGTTTCGCCCGCCAGAGCATGATGACCAGTCTCGAGGCACGGCTGGTCGAAGCGACTCGCGGGCGCTGCGTCATTTCCGCCCCGATACTTCCGGCCTTCCGGCAACAGCATGGCGCGGCGCATGCCGCAGTCGCCTTTGCCCTTGGCGATTCGGCAGCGGGCTATGCGGCGCTGACCCTGTTGCCGCAGGGGCAGGAAGTGATGACGGCCGAGATGAAGATCAACCTCCTCTCGCCCGCCATCGGAGAGGCACTGGAGGCGGTCGGAGAGGTGATACGCGCGGGCCGTCGTCTGACAGTGGTACGCGCCGAGGTCTTCGCCCTGAACGGCGTCTCGCGCAAATCCGTGGCGCTGCTGCAGGGCACGATGATCGGGGTCTGAGCGCGCGCCCTCTGGACAAGCGACTGCCGGAGCGATACTTCACACGTTCACAACCAGACACCTCGCCCGAAGCCCCCGCCATGCCAACCACCCCAACGCTCGGAAACTGGATTGCCCTGATCACGCTCGGCCTGATCTGGGGCGCATCCTTCCTTGGCATTGCCGTCGCACTGGAAGGGTTCGCGCCGGTCTGGGTCGCGGCGGGGCGGATCGTGATCGGGGCGCTGACACTCTCGGGTATTGCCCTTGCCTTGCGCGTACCGGTGCCGCGCGCGCCGCGCGTGCTGGCCTTCGCGCTTGGCATGGGCGTATTCTCGAATGCGCTTCCGTTCTTCCTGCTGGGTTGGTCGCAGCAGCATGTCACCTCGGGCTTTGCCGGAATCACCATGGCCGCAATCCCGCTGTTCGTGATCGGCTTCGCACATTTCCTTGTCCCCGGCGAAGGGCTGACCCGATCCAAGGCGACAGGCTTTCTGCTGGGCCTGTTCGGCGTGGGGGTGCTGATCGGGCCTGGCGTGCTGGTGGCCTCGGGTTCGGAACTGGAAGAACTCGCGCGGCTGGGCTGCCTGGGCGCCTCGCTCAGTTATGCCGTCGGCGCGATCCTGACCCGGCGCTGCCCGGATGTGCACCCGCTGGGGTTCGGCCTGGTCGCGCTGTGGTCGGCAAGCGCCATCATGCTGCCGTTGGCGGTTCTGACCGAGGGCCTGCCCGCCATGCCCGGGACGCGCCCGCTGATTGCGTTGCTCTATCTGGGCCTCTTGCCGACGGGCTTTGCCACGCTGCTGCTGGTGGGCGTGATCCGCAGCGCGGGGCCAAGTTTTCTCTCGCAGGTCAATTATCATGTGCCGGTCTGGTCGGTGCTGCTGGGCGTTCTGGTGCTGAATGAGGACCTGCCGGGCCGGTTCGTACTCGCGCTGGCCATCATCATCGGCGGGCTGATGCTGGCACGCCGCAGCAGCCTTCGCGCGCGGCCTGCACTCTGATAGGCTGTCGCGCATGTGCGGACGCTTTGCCATCACCCTGCCCGATGATGCAATGGCGCGCGCCTTCGGCGCGCGCCCGGCCAATGACCTGCCGCCAACACCACGCTACAATATCTGCCCGACACATCCTGTGGCCACTGTCATAGCCCGCAACGGCACGCGCCATCTGGGACCGATGCGCTGGGGATTCCTGCCGCATTGGTACAGGCGCGAGAACGATGGCCCGCTCCTGATCAATGCCCGCGCCGAGACCATTGCCGAAAAGCCTGCCTTCCGCGAGGCGGCGCGTGTGCGGCGCTGCCTCATCCCGGCATCGGGTTTCTATGAATGGACAAGGGACCCGGAGGACAATCGCCTGCCCTGGTATATCTGGCCGAAAGCGGGCGGGGTGCTGGCCCTTGCCGGGATCTGGCAGGTCTGGGAACGAGACGACCGCCGCTTCGTGACCTGCGCGATCGTGACCTGCATTGCCAGCCCCGAGCTGGAGCATATTCACCACCGCATGCCGGTAATCCTGTCCGAAGCAGACTGGCCACTCTGGCTGGGAGAGGCCGGGCACGGGGCCGCAGGCCTCATGCGTCCCGCTCCCGAGGGCACGCTGCGCTGGCACCGGGTGGGCGTGCAGGTGAACTCGAATCGCACCGAGGGGCCCGAACTGATTGCACCGCTCTGAAGCAAGAACAGCGAAAGGGGCCTGAGCATGGCAGAGGCACGGGATCTGCGTCGCACCGGCGCGCAAGACTCACGCCGTCCGAGCGCGGCAATGAAAGCAGGCCGCACACGCAGGCGATCAGAAGCGTTTTTTCAGTGCTGCGCGCAAAGCCAGGGGGCTAGCGCATGAAGGCATCATGGAACCCCATGCGCCGTACCTGCGCCAAGGCTGACTGAGTCTGCCCGCCATTTGAAAAAGGCCCCACCGAAACGACGGTCAGCCCGCGGGACTGGTACAACCGCACTGGCATTCCCGCCGATTGCAGCCGCGCACGCAGCCGGGTTGCATTGCTCTGAACGGCAAAGCTGCCCACCTGCACCATACGGCCGGTGCCAGTTGCACGAGGCTGGGAGCGGGGCGCTGCCTGTGTCTGGTAGCCTTGCGGCAGCGCGATGGGGCCATGTCCCGCGACATGGGCGGCGCCATTGACATACTGGTCCAGAAACAGCGCCGGACTGGTCACGCAGCGCACCAGCGGCCGTCCGAGTTCCGTATCGACCAGTTGCCCATAGGGCGAGGAGGCCGGGCAGGCCGGATGACGGCCCGTAGCATCGGCCTGCGGCAAGGCGCGGCGCTGTGGCGCGCGCGCGGTGCGCTGCGGCGTTGTCCGTGCCGGGGCGGGCACGGCGCGCACCGGTTGAGGCACAGGCTCCACACGCGCCGACGCGGGTGCCGGAGCCGCCGGGCCGGCGACGTCCCGCTCCTGGGCCGGATCGGTATCGGCCGCCTGCAGGCTGGTCGGGGACTGGTCGCAGACGATCTGGCGGTCCGGTCCGTAGCGCGGGACCCATGTCACCTCGCCGCCGAAGGTCGACCGCATGAAGACGCAGCCGCGGCTATCCACATACTCGCGCCCCTCGTACCCGGCCGGTGGCAATTCTGCCGGTCCCGGTCCGTTCACTTGCGCCCAGACACCGGAACCCAGCAGCATCGACATGCCCAACACGGCACAGAATCGTTTCATGGCACCCCCCCAGGTTCATGCGCCCCGACTTTGCCCGCCTCCCCCCGAGTATGTAAAGCGGAATCTCGCAATCGCTACACTATACAGTGCCAAAGATGCGATCACCCGCATCCCCTAGTCCCGGGACGATATAACCCTTTTCGTTGAGGTGACTGTCGAGCGCGGCTGTCACGATCCGCACATCCGGATGTGCGGCAGCCATCCAGGACAGCCCTTCGGGCGCGGCCAACAGGCAGATGAGGCAGATCTGCGTGGCCCCGGCCGACTTCAACAGATCGACGGCGGCGGCGGAGGAATTCCCCGTCGCGAGCATCGGGTCCACGGCGATGACAAGCCGTCCGGCGAGTTCGGTCGGCAGCTTGCAGTAGTACTGCACCGGGCGCAGCGTCTCTTCGTCGCGGTAAAGCCCGACAAACCCGACTTTCGCTGTCGGGATCACGTCGAGAACCCCGTCCAGCAGCCCGTTCCCCGCCCGCAGGATCGAGACAACGACCGGGTCCGGCCCGTCCAGCATCGGGGCCTGCATCTCGGTCAGCGGCGTGGTGACAGGGCGCATCGCCACCGGCAGGCCGCGCGTGGCCTCATAGGTCAGAAGCAGGCTGATCTCGCGCAGCAGTCGCCGGAACTCCGGTCCCGGGGTGCGTTCGTCCCGCATCAGCGAGAGCTTGTGCTGCACCAGCGGGTGATTGACGATGGTCAGGTTGGGGTGGGTCATCGGGCCTCCAGTCTCTTGGCAAGATCGCTTCGGGTCTCGGGGTCGCAAAAGGCCGCCTCGAGCGCGGTGCGGGCGAGCGTGTCGAATTCGGCCTCGTCCCAGCCGAACTGGTCGGCCAGCGCCTGATATTCGCGTGTCATCGTTGTATGGAAGAAGGGCGGGTCATCGGTCGAGACAGTGAGTTTCACCCCGCCGCGGCGCAGGCGCTCGACGGGATGCTGCGCAAGCGAGGGGTAGAGGCCCAGCGCCACGTTCGAGCCCGGACAGACCTCCAGCACGACCCCTTGATCGGCCAGATGATCGACCAGCGCCGGGTCCTCGATGGCGCGCACGCCGTGGCCTATGCGCGACACGCGCAGGTCGCGCAGGGCATCGCGCACCGAGTCCGGACCTCCCCATTCCCCGGCATGCGCGGTCAGGCCAAGACCGGCTTCGCGCGCTGCATCAAAAGCGTAGACGAAATCTTTGGTTTTCATGATATTTTCATCCCCGGCAATGCCAAACCCGGTAATGAATTTCCCTGCCGTCTCCTGAGCGCAGCGCGCGATCTGGCGGGCCTGCTCGGGGCCGAAATGCCGGATACAGGTGATGCACCCGCGCATGACGAGCCTGCTTTCCGCCCGAACCTGCACCGCAGCGGCCTCGATAGCGGCCAGATAGTCGCGCCATGCAGACAGATCGCCCCCACCGCAGAAATCGGGAGAAAGGAACGCCTCGGTATAGATCACCCCTTCGGAGGCCGAGTGCTCCAGCACGGCACGCGTCAGATCATGGAAGTCCTGCGGACTGGTCAGCACTGTGCAGGCGGCTTCATAGACGCGCAGGAAATCAGTGAAATCACGATAGGCATATGCCCCGCGATCATCGAAAATCCGTGACAGGTCCACATGCTTCCGTTTCGCCTGCGCGCGGATGAAAGCGGGCGGCGCGGCCCCTTCCAGATGCAGGTGCAACTCCAGCTTGGGCATGTCCTTCATGGCAGGAAACTCCGTCCCGGACCCTGCGCGGGCACGCCAAGATGCACGGCAATGCTGGCGGCAACATCGCTGAAAGCACAGAGCCCGATCTCGCCCGCGCCCTTGCCGGCAACCAGAACCGGCACCCGCTCGCGCGTGTGATCCGTGCCCGGCGCGGTCGGGTCATTGCCATGATCGGCCGTGATCAACAGCATGTCGCCAGGTCGCAGGCGCGCCAGCACATCACCGGCAAGTCGGTCGAAACGCTCGAGCGCGCGGGCATAGCCCGCGACATCGCGGGTATGACCATAAAGCGAATCGAACTCGACAAGGTTGCAAAAGGTCAATGAGCCCTCCTCGGCGTCATCCATCAGACGCAGCAGGTGCTGTCCAAGCGCAGGATCGTCCTTGCCTTTGTGCACGACATCGATGCCCCGGCCGGAAAAGATATCGCTGATCTTGCCGACCGCATGCACCTGCCCCCCTGCTGCCTGCACCCAGTCGCACAAGGTCAGTGCGGGGGGGGCGATCGCATAATCGCGACGGTTGCCCGTACGCACAAAGCCGCTTTCCACATCGCCCGTGAAGGGCCGCGCGATTACCCGCCCAACGCGCATCGCGTGCAGGTCGGGCGCCAGATCGGCGCAGAGGCGTAACAGCCGCTCCAGGCCGAAACCCTCTTCATGCGCGGCGATCTGGAACACGGAATCGGCCGAAGTGTAGCAGATCGGCCAGCCCGTGCGCAGATGCTCGGTGCCAAGTTCGGCAATGATCGGGATACCGGCAGCATGGCAGTTGCCCAGTATCCCCTTGGTGCCCGCGAATGCGCAGACCCTCGCGACAAGATCGGGTGGGAAGGCCGGGACTTCGCGCGGGAAATAGGTCCACTCCCAGGGTACGGGCACGCCCGCCAGTTCCCAGTGGCCCGACGGCGTGTCCTTGCCGCGCGAAACCTCCGTCGCAGCCCCCCATAGCCCCTGCGGCACGGCGTCGAGCCCGGGTGTGGCCGCGCCAGAGGCCAGCCGGATCGCGGCCCCCAGTCCCAGACCGTCCAGCACCGGCAGGCGCAGCGGGCCGCTGCGCCCCTGCTCGGCATGCCCGGCAGCACAGGCCTGCGCGACATGTGCAAGCGTATTCGCGCCCTCATCGCCGAATGCAGCCGCATCGGGCGCGCCCCCGCAACCGACCGAATCGAGCACGACAAGAAAGGCCCGCGGCATCAGCGACTGTCCATATGTCCGGGCCCGAATGCGCCGGGCAGAAGGTCGGCCACGCGCAGCACCTGCGTCGCCCCGTCAAGCGCCATCATCGTCACCTGAACCTCTGGCCCGGCGAATTCCGCGATCTTCTGGCGGCAGCCGCCACAGGGGGGAACAGGCGTCGGGCTGTCGGCCACCACCACGAGTTCGGTGATTTCACGCTCGCCAGCCGCCACCATTGCGGCAATCGCGCCGGCTTCAGCGCAAGTGCCCTCGGGATAGGCGACATTCTCGACATTGCATCCGGTATAGACGTGCCCGGACGCTGCGCGCAGTGCCGCGCCCACCTTGAAACCCGAATAGGGCGCATAGGCATTCTCGCGGACATTGCAGGCAGCTTCAAACAGCGTCATTACAGACCCCTTCCGACTGGCTTCAGATTGCGCCCTGCGCGCGGGCTTTGCAAGCGACACGGGTGATTTTCCGTTTCCCGCTGAAAGACCATGCTGTAAAACGGCATTGCAGCGGGGAACATATTGTTTAACCTTAAACCAATTGCTGCACGGGGGAGAGCTGATGCCAGAGACACCATCCGATGACAACCGCCATCCGGCGCTTCTGTATCATGAATTCCCCCGACCCGGTAAGCTCGAGGTGCGGCCCACCAAGCCGCTTGCGAATGGCTATGACCTCTCGCGCGCCTATTCACCCGGCGTGGCCGAGGCCTGCAACGAGATCAGGGCCAATCCCGACAACGCCGCACGCTATACCACCCGAGGCAATCTGGTCGCGGTCATCTCGAACGGAACCGCAGTGCTGGGTCTGGGCAATATCGGGGCGCTGGCATCAAAACCGGTGATGGAGGGCAAGGCCCTCCTGTTCAAGAAATTCGCCAATATCGACTGTTTCGACATCGAGGTTGACGAACCCGACCCGGAAAAACTGGCCGAGATCGTCTGCGCGCTGGAACCGACTTTCGGCGCCATCAATCTGGAAGACATCAAGGCGCCCGACTGTTTCATCGTCGAGAAGATCTGCCGCGAGCGCATGGGGATCCCGGTCTTTCACGACGACCAGCACGGCACCGCCATCGTGGTGGGTGCGGCCGCGACCAATGCGCTGCGCGTTGCGGGCAAGCGGTTCGAGGATATCCGGATTGTCAGCACTGGCGGTGGCGCAGCCGGAATCGCCTGTCTCAACATGCTGATGAAACTGGGGGTGAAGCGCGAGAATATCTGGCTGTGCGACATTCACGGGCTGGTCTATCTGGGCCGCGATGTGGACATGAACCCGCAGAAGGCCGCCTTTGCACAGGACACGGACAAGCGCAGTCTGGACGATGTGATCGACGGTGCGGATCTGTTTCTGGGACTGTCCGGCCCGGGTGTCCTGAAACCTGAACAGGTGGCGCGGATGGCCGCGCGCCCGATCATCTTCGCGCTGGCCAATCCTATGCCCGAAATCATGCCCGATGCCGTGCGCGCGGTCGCGCCGGATGCGCTGATTGCCACGGGCCGGTCGGATTTTCCCAATCAGGTCAATAATGTGTTGTGCTTTCCATTCATCTTTCGCGGCGCGCTTGATGTCGGCGCGACCGAGATCAATGATGCGATGCAGATCGGCTGCGTCGAGGGGATTGCCGCGCTCGCCCGCGCCACCACCAGCGCCGAAGCCGCGGCGGCCTACAAGGGCGAGCAGCTCAGTTTCGGGCCCGATTACCTGATCCCGAAACCCTTTGATCCGCGCCTGATGGGGATTGTGGCCAGTGCCGTGGCCAAGGCCGCGATGGAATCGGGCGTGGCCAGGCGCCCGGTGGCAGACCTTGCGGCCTACAAGGCCGCGCTGGATGCCTCGGTCTTCCGCTCGGCCATGATCATGCGGCCGGTGTTCGAGGCGGCGCGTGTGGCCTCGCGCCGGATCGTCTTTGCCGAGGGCGAGGACGAGCGCGTGCTGCGTGCGGCCTCGGCCATGCTGGACGAGACAACCGAGGTGCCCATTCTGATCGGTCGCCCCGATGTGATCGAGATGCGGCTGGAACGGGCCGGACTCTCGATCCGGCCTGGGCGCGATTTCGAACTGGTCAACCCGCAGGATGACCCACGATATCGCGACTACTGGCAAAGCTATCATGCACTGATGGAGCGGCGCGGTGTCACGCCGGATCTGGCGCGGGCGATCCTGCGCACAAATACCACGGCGATCGGCGCGATCATGGTGCACCGGGGGGATGCCGACTGCCTCATCTGCGGCACGTTCGGCCAGTTCCTCTGGCACCTGCAATATGTGACGCAAATCCTCGGCACCGAGGGGCGGCACCCGGTCGGCGCACTGTCGCTGATGATCCAGCAAGAGGGCAACCTGTTCATTGCCGACACGCAGGTTCACCCCAACCCCACGCCCGAGCAGGTGGTCGAGACGGCCATCGGCGCGGCCCGCCATGTGCGGCGCTTCGGGCTGAGCCCCAAGGTGGCGCTGTGTTCGCACAGCCAGTTCGGCAACCTCGACACGCCGTCAGGGCGGGTCATGCGCGAGGCAATGGCGATGCTCGATGCCGCGGGGGTGGACTTCGACTATGAGGGCGAGATGCATGTCGATGCGGCCCTTGACCCGGAATTGCGCGCGCGCCTTTTCCCGAACGCGCGGTATGCCGAGCCTGCCAATGTGCTGATCTTTTCCAATACCGATGCCGCCAGCGGCGTGCGCAACATCCTCAAGACACGCGGTGGCGCGCTCGAGGTGGGGCCGATCCTGATGGGAATGGGCAATACGGCGCATATCGTGACACCCTCTATCACGGCGCGGGGACTGTTGAACATGTCAGCCCTGGCCGGAACGCCGGTGGCACAATACGGCTGAGAGCAGCGCCGGAAGGGTGACCTTCGGCCGGGCGCCTTCGATGTTGCCGTCTTGCAACAGAAACACCGAAGGCAGCGGTGCTGGGGCAGCGTTTGATATAGATCATGACACTTTCATCCCAGCCTCGCTAGGGGATGGTCCGAGGGGTGAATTACGTTGCTACAAGTTGCGTCGAGTGATATCGGCCGCCGCCCCTTGTTTTTTGGGCATGAAGAGGAGGCCAGAATGACAATGACAATTAAGATTCTCGCCGTGGGTGCACTTGGCGTGGCCGCAACAACCGGAGCCGCAATTGCCACCGAGGCCAGCAAGGGGCAGGCTCAGCCAGTTGTAATCACGGCGCCCGCCGCGCCTGCACCGACGCACTGGAACGGATTCTATGGCGGTGGCTCGCTCGGAATGGGCAGCACAAATTACAAGCTCGACGCAACGGCATCCATTCAGGGCAACCCGATTGCCGGTATCAGCCTGCCCGATCTGGGCGGCACCGGCGCGGTTTACGGGCTGCAGGCCGGTTATAACTGGCGTGCCACGGATCAGCTCGTGTTGGGCGTACAGATCGACGCCAACATGACTAACGTGACCAATACCACCACCGGCTTCATAACCGGGGTGGGATCACTGGATTACGAACTCAAGCCGCGCCATGAGATGGCGCTGACGCTGCGCCTGGGCTATGTACCAAGCGAGCGGACCATGATCTATGGTCTTGCAGGGGTTAGCCGTGCGCGGTTCCAGGGGACGCTGAACATCAATGATGGCGGCGGGGTAAATGTGTTCGCGACCAACTATTCGTTCGACCGCACGGGCTGGACCGTCGGGGCCGGGATCGCGACCATGGTGACCGACCAGATTTCGGTCGGGCTGGAGTATCGTTATACCGATTACCGTCGCCATACGCTGTTCAATGGCACAGTCGGGCCGGCTCTGATCGATACTGGCTTCAACACGACAATGCAGTCGGTCCGGGGCACGGTGAACTTCCACTTCTGATTGACGACCGGTATTCCGGCACACGATTCCGGGCGGCCGAGAGGCCGCCCGGATGTCTTTGCAAACAGGTTCCGCCAACGAGCCCTTCCTAGGCGGAGAAGTTCACTTTGCAAATTTAATTGGACAAGGTTGCAAATTAATCGACGCAGCGCGCGTCTGTTTCCGGTAACGGATATTGCGCGCTTGCGGTTGCGGGGCTATCCCTGCCGCGGTCATCACGAAGGAGGAGTCACGATGCGCTATGCCGATCTGCACCAGAGATCACTGACAGACCCCGAAGGATTCTGGATGGAGCAGGCGCAGGCCATCGACTGGGACAAGCCCCCTTCCAAAGCCCTGTTCGACGCCAATGCACCGCTCTATGAATGGTTTGCCGATGGCATGGTCAACATGTGCTGGAACGCGCTCGACCGGCATGTGGAGGGCGGGCGCGGCGATCAGGTCGCGGTCATCCATGACAGCCCCATCACAGGCACCAAGACCAGCCTGACCTATGCCGCGATGCGCGAACGCGTGGCCCGTCTGGCCGGCGCGCTGAAGGCGCGCGGCGTTGAGAAGGGCGACCGCGTCATCATCTACATGCCGATGATCCCCGAAGCGCTGATGGCGATGCTGGCCTGCACAAGGCTGGGCGCGATCCATTCGGTGGTCTTCGGTGGCTTTGCCGCCAATGAACTTGCAGTCCGGATCGACGACGCGCAGCCGAAATGTGTCATCGCTGCCTCCTGCGGGCTCGAACCGGGACGAGTAATCCATTACAAGCCGCTGCTGGACGGCGCCATCGAGACAGCCCGCCACAAGCCCGAATTCTGCGTGATCTTCCAGCGTGAACAGGAAACCGCGGCACTGATCGACGGGCGCGATCTGGACTGGAGCGCATTCCAGGACGGTGTGGCGCCCGCCGACTGCGTTCCGGTCGAGGGGAATCATCCGGCCTATATCCTCTACACATCGGGCACGACCGGCCAGCCCAAGGGCGTGATCCGGCCTACCGGCGGGTATATGGTCGCGCTGCAATGGACGATGAAAAACATCTACAACGTGGACCCCGGCGATGTGTTCTGGACCGCCTCGGATGTGGGCTGGGTCGTGGGGCATTCCTATATCTGCTACGCGCCGCTCATCACCGGCAACACAACCATCGTCTTCGAGGGCAAACCGGTCGGCACGCCCGATGCCGGCACCTTCTGGCGGGTGATCTCGGAACATCGGGTCAAGAGTTTCTTCACCGCTCCGACGGCGTTTCGTGCCGTCAAGCGCGAGGATCCGAAAGGCGAGTTCGTGCGGAAATACGACCTCTCCTGCCTGAAGACAGTCTATCTCGCCGGCGAACGTGCCGACCCCGACACCATCCTGTGGGCGCAGGACCAACTCAATGTGCCGGTAATCGACCACTGGTGGCAGACCGAGAGCGGCTGGCCCATGGCCGCGAATCCGGTGGGCTGCGAGATGCTGCCGGTCAAGCTCGGCTCGCCCGCCGTGGCCATGCCCGGCTATGATGTGCACGTGCTTGACGAGGGCGGCCATCCGGTTGGCCCCGGCACGCTCGGGGCCATCGCCGTCAAACTGCCCCTGCCCCCTGGCACATTGCCCAACCTATGGAATGCCGAGGCGCGTTTCCGCAAAAGCTACCTCGACCAGTTCCCCGGCTATTATGCCACGGGCGACGCGGGCTATCTGGACGAGGATGGCTATGTCTACATCATGGCACGCACCGATGACGTCATCAACGTCGCGGGCCACAGGCTCTCGACCGGAGGAATGGAAGAGGTGCTGGCCAGCCACCCTGATGTCGCCGAATGCGCGGTGATCGGGGTTGCGGACGACCTCAAGGGACAACTGCCGCTGGGTTTCCTGTGCCTCAACAAGGGCACTACGCGCGACAGCGCCGATATCGTGCGCGAATGCGTGACACTGGTGCGCGACCGCATCGGGCCGGTGGCGGCCTTCAAGCTGGCCGTGGTGGTGGACCGCCTGCCCAAGACACGTTCCGGAAAGATCCTGCGCGGCACGATGGTTTCGATCGCCGATGGCAAGGAATTCCGGATGCCCGCGACGATAGACGATCCGGCCATTCTGGACGAGATTGCCGCAGGCCTGAAAACGCTGGGGTATCCTCAGGGATAGACATCGGCATCTGATGACCATCTTTCGTGCAAGGATGTTGTGAAGCGCCCGACCTTCGGCTTAAGGTTGCGAACGAGGCCCCGTTGTCCGGTAGCGGGACTGCCAACGATGCGGGGGCTGTCGGATCGGGACGCACGATGGTGGCGTGATGGAGCATGACAGGATTGCTTGCAGGCGCGGGTACGCCCGTGTCCGGGACCAGGCCGCATGACACGGCAGGATCAGCCTGTCAGACTGGGCGATGTGTTGCTCGTCGAGGACACTCCATCGCTGCAGATGCTTTATCGCACCGTTCTGCGCAAGGCAGGTTTTCCGCCGCTTAGCGCCATGACCGGCGCGGAGGCGCTGGAACTCTTCGCGGAGAACCTGCCGCGCGTCGTGCTGCTGGACCTGATGCTGCCAGACACTGACGGGCTGAGTGTAATGAACGAGATGCTGCGTCAGCAACCGGAGACGCGGGTGATCGTGATTTCCGCCAACGGGTCGATCAGCAACGCCGTTGAGGCGACGCGTGCCGGGGCGCATGATTTCCTCGTGAAGCCGCTGGGAGACCTGCGTCTGGTCAGTGCGGTTGCCAATGCCATGGGCGCGAGCAAACGCCGCGCAAGCCAGAAACCCGTCCTCAGCCGCGACTTGATGACCTTCGGCGACCGCGCGTTTCTGGGTCGCTCGCCTGCCATTCGCCGCGTGCGTGAGCAGACCAGCGCGATTGCCGGCTCGCTCGCCCCGGTCTTCATTCTGGGCGAAAGCGGGACCGGCAAATGCGCCTGTGCCGAAATGATCCATGCCCGCTCGCCCCGCGCCAGAGGCAAGATGGTCCTGATCAGTTGTCGTGGCCAGCCTCATGCAGTGCTGGAACAGACCCTTTTCGGCCCGGAGGTGGCCGCCAACGGGATGGTCGGAGGGGCGCTGGCGCGGGCGCATGGCAGCAGCCTCTATCTGGAAAACCCCGAGGCCTTGCCCCTGCCGCTGCAGGACCGGCTGCTCGCCCTGCTGGACTCGGGCAGGATCACACCGGTCGGGGGCTCGGCGCCGCAGCCGCTCGACATCCGGCTGATCTGCTCGGCCCCGCGCGACCCGCGCGAGGAGAACCTGCGCGACGACCTGTTCTACCGGTTGTTCGTGATCGCCCTGCACATGCCGCCGTTGCGCGCACGCCGCGAGGATATCCCGTTTCTGGCGCAGAGCCTTCTGGGCGAGGTCGCGCAGCAGGAACGCAAGCGATTTACCCGGCTTTCACAGGACGCCCTTGACGCCCTTGCGCGCCAGCCCTGGCCGGGCAATCTGCGGGAACTGGCGAATGTGCTTCGACAGGCAGTGGTGCTGAATTCCGGGCCGATCCTCACGCGCGCCATGCTGGAGCCCCATCTGCGCGCCGCACCCGATACGGACCAGCCCGCCCCTGCCCCTCCCGAAGACGCCCTTGCAGGACTCACCATGGCCGAAATCGAGCGGCGCGTGATCGAGGCCGCGATCGAGCGTCATGGCGGCTCGGTTCCGCAGGCCGCGCGCGAACTGGACATTGCGCCCTCGACCATCTACCGCAAACGCGACTCCTGGGACTTGTCACAGGGCTAGCGGCGACAGGGCCAGCATGCGCGCCATTCTCATCACCGGCTGCTCGAGCGGCATCGGCCATCACGCAGCCCATGCGCTGGTGCGCCGGGGCTGGCGCGTCTTTGCGACCTGCCGCAAGCCCGAGGACGTCGCGCGGCTTCAGGGCGAAGGGCTGGAAAGCCTGCCTCTGGACCTGACCGACACGGACAGCATCACTGCTGCGCTGCAAGAGGTACTGGCCCGTACGGGCGGACAACTGGATGCGCTGTTCAACAATGGCGCCTATGCGATACCCGGCGCGACCGAGGATCTGCCCACCGATGCGCTGCGCGCCATCTTCGAGACCAATCTCTTCGGCTGGCACGAACTGACCCGTCAGGTACTGCCGGTGATGCGCGCGCAAGGCGGCGGGCGGATCGTGCAGAACTCTTCGGTGCTGGGGCTGGCGGCGCTGCGCTGGCGCGGGGCCTATGTTGCCACAAAATTCGCGCTCGAGGGGTTGACGGATGTGCTGCGGCTGGAAATGGCGGGCACGGGGATCCATGTCTGCCTGATCGAGCCGGGGCCGATAACCTCGCGCATCCGCGAGAACTCGATCCCGCATTTCGAGTCCTGGATCGACTGGCAGGCCAGCCCCCGCGCCGATCATTACCACGCGGAACTGCTCTCCCGCCTCTACGAGGCAGGAGAGCCGGATTTCTTCGAACTGCCCCCGGATGCCGTCACCCGCCGCCTGATCCACGCCATCGAGGCGCGCCGCCCGCGCCCGCGGTATTTCGTCACCACGCCGGCCCTTCTGCTGGGCACAGCCCGGCGCCTGTTGCCAACCCGGCTTCTGGACATGATCTTGCGCAGGATCTGATACAGGCGCAAATAGAGGGTCGCTTTCGCCTGCATGAGGATTAAGTAGGCAGTTGGCCGTCAATGAAAGGTGCGCATCATGCTTTCGGATCCGTTGTTCATCATCGCAGCGATTGCAGCACTTGTGGTGCTTGGCATCCTTGCTGTGGGCATTGGCGGTTTCGCCCAGGGCGGCGCCTTCAACCGCAAGCATGGCAACCGGATGATGCGCTGGCGCATCTATGCGCAATTCGCGGCCGTGGCGCTCATCATGGTCTTTGTCTATTTCCGCAAGGGAGCCTAAGCAATGGTCGTTCTGAACAGGATCTATACCCGCACCGGTGATGCCGGTGAAACAGCACTTGGCAACGGGACGCGCGTGGCCAAGCACGCCCAGCGCGTAACGGCCTATGGAACGGTGGACGAACTCAACGCGACCATCGGTCTTGCCCGGTTGCATGCCACGGGCGAGATGGCGACGGCCTTTTCCCGTATCCAGAATGACCTCTTCGACCTCGGGGCAGATCTGTGTCGCCCTGACATGGAGCGTGACCAGGAAGCCGAATATCCGCCGCTGCGCATGATCGCGGCACAGGTGGACCGCCTTGAATCCGAGATCGACGCCATGAACGCGAAATTGCAGCCCCTGCGCAGCTTCATCCTGCCCGGAGGCTCGGCACTCGCTGCACATCTGCATCTGTGCCGCACGGTCGCACGCCGGGCCGAGCGCGAGACCGTGGCGCTGGCCACCACCGAGAGTGTCAACGAATCGGCCGTGAAATACCTCAACCGCCTGTCGGACTGGTTCTTTGTCGCAGGGCGGATCGCCAATAATGACGGCGCGGATGACATTCTCTGGGTGCCCGGCGCCAATCGATAGCGCCAACACACCCGAAAACGCGGCGTCGCCTGCCCGACATGTGTCGTTTTTTCCCTGTTGTCGCGGGGACAAGACCAGTAAAACCACCGCAGTGAATGCAACAGGAGATCCACGCCCATGAAGGTGCTCGTGCCCGTCAAGCGCGTGATCGACTACAACGTGAAAGTCCGTGTGAAGGCGGATGGGAGCGGTGTCGATCTGGCGAATGTGAAGATGTCGATGAACCCCTTTGACGAGATTGCGGTGGAAG
>SKYA01000201.1 GCA_007128135.1 Paracoccaceae bacterium
CAGCATCATGTCGGCGGCCACCGCGCTGACCACGGACCGGGGCACCCGGGATGATCTCAGACGAAGGCCGAAATGAAGGCTGCGTGGCTCACGACGATTCGAAAACCAAACCCGCCCCTAGGCGTCGCATGACGCCTGCGCAAAAGGGCTTGACCGGGACGGCCCCGTTACCGAAGTCTGGCACCAACAGAGCTTGGCAGGGCCATGGTGAAGTTCCATCACGTCTTCAATATCCGGAAAAAAACCTACTTCCTCCGCTTTCGCTGATTGGCCCGCTGCCCGGGCTTGCCGGCGGTCGAGCGCGGCTTGACGGCATGGTCCACCGCCTCGTCCACGGCGGATTGCCGCGCGAGCGGGTCGTCGGCGATGGCCAGTTCCACTGCCTCCAGCCGCCGGACCTCGTCGCGCAGCCGCGCCGCTTCCTCAAATTCGAGGTTCTCGGCGGCCTTGCGCATCTCGGTGCGAAGCGCTTCGAGATGGGCAGCCAGGTTCGCGCCGGGTTTCACCTTGTCAATCTGGGCCGTGACGCGGGCCAGGTCGGTATCGCCCTGCCACATGCCCGCCATTACATCCTCGACATTCTTGCGAATGGTCTGCGGTGTGATCCCGTGCGCGGTGTTATAGGCCACCTGCTTTTCGCGGCGGCGGTTGGTCTCGGCCAGCGCGCGCTCCATGCTGCCGGTGATGCGGTCGGCATACATGATGACGCGCCCGTCGGCATTGCGCGCCGCGCGCCCGATGGTCTGGATCAGCGAGGTTTCCGAGCGCAGGAACCCTTCCTTGTCGGCATCCAGAATGGCGACCAGCCCGCATTCGGGAATATCCAGCCCCTCGCGCAGCAGGTTGATTCCGACCAGCACATCGAAGGCACCAAGCCGCAGGTCGCGCAGGATCTCGATGCGCTCGATCGTGTCGATGTCGGAATGCATGTAGCGCACCCGCACGCCCTGTTCATGCAGATATTCGGTCAGATCCTCGGCCATGCGCTTGGTCAGCACCGTGACCAGCACGCGCAGGTCACGCGCCGCGACCTTGCGGATTTCATCGAGCAGGTCATCGACCTGCATATGGACGGGCCGGATTTCCACTTCCGGGTCGACCAGCCCCGTGGGACGGATCACCTGTTCGGTGAACACCCCTCCGGTCTGTTCCAGTTCCCATCCGGCAGGCGTGGCCGAGACGAAGACGGATTGCGGGCGCATGGCGTCCCATTCCTCGAACTTGAGGGGGCGGTTGTCCATGCAGGACGGCAGGCGGAATCCATGCTCGGCCAGCGTGAACTTGCGCCGGTAGTCGCCCTTGTACATGCCGCCGATCTGCGGCACCGAGACGTGGCTCTCGTCGGCAAAGACAATCGCGTTGTCGGGGATGAACTCGAACAGCGTCGGCGGCGGCTCGCCGGGCGCGCGGCCAGTCAGGTAGCGCGAGTAATTCTCGATGCCGTTGCACACGCCCGTCGCCTCGAGCATTTCCAGATCGAATTTCGTGCGCTGTTCCAGCCGCTGGGCTTCGAGCAGCTTCCCCTCGCCCACCAATTGGTCGAGCCGCTGCTGCAACTCGTGCTTGATGCCCTTGACCGCCTGCTGCATCGTGGGGCGCGGCGTCACATAGTGGCTGTTGGCATAAACGCGGATCTGCTCGAAGCTGTCCGTTTTCGCACCTGTGAGGGGGTCGAATTCGGTGATTGCCTCCAGTTCTTCACCGAAGAACGACAGTTTCCATGCGCGGTCTTCAAGGTGGGCGGGCCAGAGTTCCACCACATCGCCACGCACCCGGAAACTGCCGCGCTGGAAGGCGGCATCATTGCGGCGGTATTGCTGGGCAACCAGATCGGCCAGGACCTGCCGCTGGTTGTAGCTCTCGCCAACCTTGAAATCCTGCGTCATGGCCGAGTAGGTCTCGACCGAGCCGATCCCGTAGATGCAAGAGACCGAGGCCACGATGATGACATCGTCGCGTTCCAGAAGCGCCCTCGTGGCCGAGTGGCGCATCCGGTCGATCTGTTCGTTGATCTGGGATTCCTTCTCGATATAGGTGTCGGAGCGCGGCACATAGGCTTCGGGCTGGTAGTAATCGTAGTAGCTGACGAAATACTCGACCGCATTGTCGGGAAAGAAGCCCTTGAACTCGCCAAATAGCTGCGCGGCAAGGGTCTTGTTGGGCGCAAGGATGATCGCGGGGCGCTGGGTCAGTTCGATTATCTTGGCCATGGTGAAGGTCTTGCCCGTCCCGGTCGCACCCAGAAGCACCTGGTTCTGCTCGCCCGAGAGCACGCCTTCGACCAGTTCGGCAATGGCAGTGGGCTGGTCGCCTGCGGGCTGGAAGGGGCTGGCCATGCGGAATGCTCGCCCGCCTTCCAGCTTGGGGCGGGTCAGCACATCGGGACGGGCCGCAGGCAGGTTCAGGTTGTTGTGGGGCATGGGCGCATCCTTGGCAGCAGGTGCATACTTGGGCCTTCCCGCCCGGGCTTCAAGCCGGAAAGAGGCATGGACGCGCCCGCAGGCGTTGCTATGCTCGGCGTCTGAGCCTGAGAGTGTCACCGGATGAAACGATTTGCGCCCCAGTTCCAGCTTGGTCTGATTCTCGCGCTTCTTCTGCTGGCCTTCTGGCTGAGCGGCGATTTCCAGCAGATCGCGGCGGGGGTGGCGTTGTTCCTGCTGGGCATGATGCTGCTGGAGGACGGGTTCAAGGCCATGGGCGGCGGGCTGCTGGAGCGGCTTCTGGCCGCAAGTACCGGCAGCCTGCCGCGCGCCATGGGCTTCGGGATTGCCGCCACCACGGTCACGCAGTCCAGTTCACTTGTTTCGGTGATCGCGATTTCCTTTCTCAGCGCAGGACTGATCTCGCTTCAGGCCGGGATCGGAATCATCTTCGGGGCCAATCTGGGCACGACGACGGGCGCCTGGCTGATTGCGGGGGTGGGGCTGAAGGTCGATATCGCGCGCTATGCCATGCCGATTCTGGCATTCGGGGCCGTGCTGATGTTCCAGCGCAGTCCGGGCGCGCGCGGGGCGGGGCTGGTGCTGCTGGGGATCGGGCTGATCTTTCTGGGCATTGCCTTCATCAAGGACGGGTTCGACGCCTTCAGCGCCCGCTTCGACCTGACGCGACTTGCGCTCTCGGGGGTGGCGGGGCTGGTGGTCTATACGCTGATCGGGGCGGCCGCGACCGTGGTGATGCAGTCGAGCCATGCCACCATGCTGCTGGTCATCACCGCACTGGCGACCGGACAGATCGGATATGACAACGCGCTTGCAGTTGCGATCGGGGCCAATATCGGCACCACGGTCACGGCGCTGATCGGGGCGGCGCAGGCCAATTTCCAGGGCAAGCGGCTGGCGCTGGGGCATCTGATCTTCAATGCGGTCACCGCGCTGACGGCGCTGGTGCTGATCGTGCCCCTGCGGATGCTGGTGGACGGGATCAGCGATCTGGTGGGGATCGGCGCGCAGGATTTCGCGCTGCGGCTGGCAGTGTTTCACACGCTCTTCAACCTGCTGGGACTGGCGCTGATGGTGCCGCAGATGTCGCGCCTGCTGACCTATCTGGAGCGCCGCATCGTCGCGCCTGCCCCGTCGGTCAGCCAGCCGCGCCACATCAACGCCGATCTGGGCGCGTTTCCGATCACGCTTCTGACCGCGCTGAAAAACGAGTTGCGCCATCTTGTGCAGAATGCCTCGCTGCTGATTGCCGAGGCGATCAATCTGCGGCTGGTTGACCTGACGGCGTCGAAGGATATCCGACTGACAGTCGAGCGCAATCGCGAGGCCATCGGGCTGAATGTCGAACAGCGTTACGAGGAGAAGATCAAGAGCCTCCATTCGGCGATCATCGAGTTTGCAGCGCAGAAGACCGCGCTTGGCCTGCCCCGGACGGCGGCGCTGCGCCTGCAGGAACTGCGCGACTGCTCGAATGCGGTGGTGCGCGCGGTCAAGGCGGTCAAGCATCTGCACGAGAATGCGCGGCGGTTTACCGAAGCACCGCAGGGCGAGGTGACGCTGCTCTATGACCGGCTGCGGCAGTCGATTGCGCAGATCCTTGTCGAGATCGCGCTGCTGGACCAGTCCCCGCCCGAGCAGCGCTCCGCGCTCTGGATCGAGGAGGAACGGCGCGCGATTCGTGGCGAGGCGCAGAAGGTCAATGAAACGGTGGAGCGGCTGTTGCAGCGGCGGCAGCTCTCGGCCGCGAATGCCACCTCGTTCCTGAACGATTCGCGCTATGCTCAGGAGGCGATGGAGGCGCTGCTGGACGCGGCCGAACTGCTGTATCGCGACGATGATCAGGCAATGGCCGAAATCGAGCGGCTGCTGGCCATGGAGGATGAGGACGAGGACAAAGAGAGGCGCGCGTCATGAAACTGATACATGATCATGCGTAGTCTCGGATGCTGCTGGAACAGGTGCGGATATGCCGTTTGAGAAACTGACGTCAAAGCTGGACCGTCACTTCGAGAGACTCGCCGAGGGCAAGGGGCGCAAGATCAAGCCTGCCGATGTCGCAAAGATCATCGCCAAGCTGGAAAAGCGCAAGGCCGCGCTGATGGCAGAGATCGCCGAGAACGCCGACAAGGCCGAGCGGCTGTCGCACAAAATTGCAGCCGCGGATGAAATGCTGGCCCGCGCGCAGTTCCTGATGGAACAGGTGCAGGGCAACGTGTCGGCCACTCCCGCCGGGGATTGACCCGCTGCTGCGGCACCGCTAGCCATGGCAGCGGCAACAGGCGAGGGCGTCATGGCGGGGGCTGGGCGATCGGCGGAACTGGAACGCTGCAAGCGTGTCCTTGCCGATCTGGTCGCCTTTCCGACCGTTTCCTCCGAGAGCAACCTCGAGATCATCGCCTATCTGGCGGCTGCGCTGGAGGCCGCCGGCGCGCGGCTCTGGACCGAGGCTGACGCGACCGGAACCAAGGCCAATCTCTTTGCCACCATCGGTCCCGAGCGCGCGGGCGGCGTGGTGCTGTCTGGTCATACCGATGTGGTGCCCGTGGCCGATCAGCCCTGGAGCAGCGACCCGTTCACGCTGCTCGAACGCGACGGGCGGCTTTACGGACGCGGCGCGTGCGACATGAAAGGGTTTGTCGCGGCCTGCGTCGCCATGGCGCCGGTCTTCGCGCGGGCGAATCTACAGGTCCCGGTGCATTTCGCCCTGACCTATGACGAGGAGATCGGCTGTTTCGGCGCTCAGGCGCTGGTGGCGAGCCTGAAGGCCCGCGCGCTAGCCCCTGCTGCCGCGATCATCGGCGAGCCGACGCTGATGCAGCCTGTGGACGGGCACAAGGGCTGTTATGAATACACGACCTGGGTCACCGGGCTGGAGGGGCATGGATCAGGCCCTGACCGGGGCGTGAATGCAGTGGAATACGCCGCGCGGCTGGTGCTGGAACTGGTGCGGCTGCGCGCTGTGCTCAAGGAACGCGCGCCCCGTGACTGCCCTTTCGACCCGCCCCACAGCACGATCAATCCCGGAGTCCTGAATGGCGGGCAGGCGCATAACATCATTCCGGGCAAGGCACGGATCGACTGGGAAATGCGACCGGTGCAGGCCAGCGACGCGGATTTCGTCAAGGCCGCGCTGGCGCGGCTGATCACCAAGGACCTGCTGCCCGGGATGCGCGCGGTCTTCCCCGAGGCGCGGATCGAGACCGAGACCGTGGCCGAGGTCGCGGGGCTGGAGCGTGCCCTGCGCAACCCGGCGCGCGATCTGGTCATGGCACTGAGCGGGGCAAACGCGGCGGAACTGGTGCCTTTCGGCACCGAGGCCGGGCTGTTCCAGTCCATCGGCATTGCCTCGGTCATCTGCGGGCCGGGCTCCATCGATCAGGCACACAAGCCCGATGAATACCTGTCGGTCGCGCAACTGTCGCAATGCCTGCATCTGCTCGGGCGGCTGGCCGAGCGCATGGAACAGGGGCCGATTGCCTGAGCGCGAGGCGCGCTCAGAGTTCCTCGAGCCGCATCCTCTCGCCCAGCGCACGGCCCAGTGCGTGCGAAATATCACTGAACACGGTATCGAAGGCGCGAAACATCGCCTGATTGAATCCGACCGCCAGCGGCGTGGCCGCATAGTCGATCAGGGCGCGCATCTCCGCATCATCAAGCGGCTGATAGGCCATCAGGAAATAGGATTCGATCCAGTCCTCGATATCAGCGCGGATCTCGGCCTCCTGCGCCCAGACAAGCTGGAGCAGCAGATCCGCGGTCAGGCCCTGCACGGCGTCCTGCTCCAGCATTCCGCGGTAATAGGCATAGCTGGTGTTCAGCCCCAGCGACACATTCAGTTCGATCAGGTCATTGGCGTCGATGCGTTCGCGCACAAGCCCGAGACGCGCGGCCTCGGGGCTGGAGGGGTTGGCCTCGCGCGCCCGTTCGAGCGCAAGACGGGCGGTCTCGTCCACAGAATCGTCCAGCAGCGCCGCGCGTGCCGAGATTTCGAGTTGCAGCACCCGCTTGCCAAGGTCGGAGCGGGCGAATTCCAGCGCATCCGCGCGCTGTTCGGGCCGTGCCTGCAATTCGGCCTCCAGCCGGGCGACAAAGGCGGCCTGCATTCTCTCGGGGGCGTAGATCCGGTTCACATCCTGCTCGAACCGCGCCAGAATCCCGCCCTGAAGCGGGACCGCCCCGTCGGCGAGGGTCGAGCGGCGACCCTCCTGCGCCATGATCTCGAACAACTCCTCGAGCAGGAAGGCGTGCGACAGGTCATTGGCCTGGGCCTGGCGGGGCAGGATGACAAGCGCCGCCAACAGGGCGAGCGTCAGCATGAGGGCGCGGAAGGGGCGTGCGGGCATGGGGTTCTCGGTGTTGCTTTGCGGGCGAGTTTACGCAATGCGGCCGTGCGAGGCCACACACATTCGCGCGTCCGCAAGGATGACCCGACAGGACAGTTGTGCCGCTTGTCCCAGAGCATAAGTCGGTATTGCAATCGGCTGCCGACTGGGGAACGGTGCGTCGCAAGATGGCGGAGACCGGCGCGGGATGGCAAGGCAGACCTGCACGCGACTGGCGAGCCTCTGCCGCGACAGACAAAACGGGAAGGATGACAGATGGCGCTGACAGATGACGCCAAGGCCGTGCTGGAGCAGGTGACCACGGCCACAGTGACGACAATCCTGCTTAAGAAGGGCCTGCGCAATGTCTGGGTTCGCGGCGCGATGCCCTTGCGCGCTGGCCAGCGCCAGGTGGGCGAAGCGTTTACCCTGCGATTCGTGCCTGCGCGCGAGGATCTGGCGACACCTGCATCATGGGCCAGCCCGGTCTCGACCCGCGCGGCGATCGAGGACATGCAAGAAGGCTGCATTGCCGTCATCGATGCGATGGGGATCGCCGATGCGGGCGTGTTCGGTGACATACTGTGCGCGCGAATGGCCAGGCGCGGGGTCGCCGCAATGATCACCGACGGCGTCGTGCGCGATCTGGGCGGCGTGCTGGATACGGGTCTGCCGGTCTGGTGCCGGGGCGCCGCCGCCCCGCCGTCGGTGGCGGGGCTGACCTTTGTCGGCTGGCAGGAAACCGTCGGCTGCGGTGGCGTGGCCGTGGTTCCGGGGGATGTGATCGTGGCCGACGGGGACGGTGCGGTGGTGATTCCGCGCGCGCTGCTGGACGAGGTGGTGGCCGAGGCTCCGGCGCAGGAAAGGCTGGAGGGCTGGATCATCGACGAGGTTGGGCGCGGAGCCGCACTGCCGGGGCTTTACCCGATGAATGACGCAACCCGCACCCGCTATGAGGTGTGGCTTGCAGGCGAGGAGGACAAGGCGTGAGTTTCGGAACCGACAGCAAGGGTGTCTATGCCATAGCCCCCACGCCTTTCCTGCCCGATGGCGCGCTGGACGCGGACTCGGTCGCGCGGATGACGGGGTATTACCGGCAGGTCGGGGTGGATGGGCTGACCATACTGGGCATCATGGGCGAGGCCCCGAAACTGGAACCCGAGGAAAGCATGGTCGTGGTGCGCGGCGTGCTGCGCGAGGCGGACGGGTTGCCGGTGATTGTCGGTGTCTCGGCCCCGGGTCTGGCGGCAATGCGCAGACTGGCGCAGGAGGCGATGGCGGCCGGTGCTGCGGGCGTGATGATCGCCCCGCCATCATCCATGCGCACCGATGAGCAGATCTGCGGCTACTACCGGCAGGCCGTGACGGCTGTCGGCGACGAGATCCCCTTCGTTTTGCAGGACCACCCGACGGCGACCAGTGTGGTGATGTCGAACGCGGTCGTGCGGCGGATCATCGAGGAAAACCCCTCCTGCGTCATGCTCAAGCACGAGGACTGGCCCGGACTGGAGAAGATCAGCACCCTGCGGCGCTGGCAGAGGGAGGACGAGCTGCGCGATTTCTCGATCCTCTGTGGCAATGGCGCATTGTTTCTGGATTTCGAGATGGAACGCGGCGCGGACGGGGCGATGACGGGATATGCCTTTCCCGAGATGCTGCTGGCGCTGGTGCGCGAAATGGCAGCGGGCAAACGCGATGCGGCACATGATGTCTTTGACCGCCATCTGCCGCTGCTGCGCTACGAGCATCAGCCGGGGGTGGGGCTGGCGGTGCGCAAGTTCATCCTCGCCCGGCGCGGGATCATTGCCCATGACGCGCTGCGCGCCCCGGCTGCGCGGCTCTCTGTCGCGGCGATGGCGGAGGTTGGCTATCTGCTCGAGCGTCTCGGGCCAGTCTGACGGGCCAGTCTGACGGGCAGGACAGCTCGCGAAACGGGCGGTGGCGCCGGTCGCGCACAGCGCGGCAGGGCGCCATCGCTAGCCCCAGTCCAGCACCACCTTGCCCGACTGCCCGCTGCGCATGATCTCGAAACCTTGCGCGAAATCATCGGCGGCGAAGCGGTGCGTGATCACGGGGCGGATGTTCAGGCCGTTTTCCAGCATGGCGATCATCTTGTACCATGTCTCGAATATCTCGCGCCCATAGACGCCCTTGATGGTGATCGCCTTGAACACGATGCGCGACCAGTCCACGGGGCTCTTGCCCGGCGGGATGCCCAGAAGGGCAATGCGCCCGCCCATCACAAGGTTTTCCACCATCTGATCGAGCGCGGTCTGGTTGCCGGACATTTCGAGGCCAACATCGAAACCCTCGCGCATCTTCAGTCGGGATTTCACCTCGGCCAGAACTTCGCAGGCCACATTGACTGGCACCACATCGGCCACCTGCGTGGCGAGATCCAGCCGCGCGGGGTTCACATCGGTGATCACGACATGGCGCGCGCCGACATGGCGCGCGACAGCGGCGGCCATGATCCCGATGGGGCCTGCGCCGGTGATCAGCACATCCTCGCCCACCAGATCGAAGCTGAGCGCGGTATGCACGGCATTGCCAAGCGGGTCGAGGATTGCGCCGATATCGTCGTCAATCGCATCGGGCAGGGGCACAACATTGAAGGCGGGCAGGCGCAGGTATTCGGCGAAGGCGCCCTGTTCATTGACGCCGATGCCGCGTGTGGCGGGGTCGAGGTGGAACTTGCCCGCGCGGGACTGGCGGCTGTCGCGGCCGATGAGATGGCCCTCGCCCGAGCAGCGCTGTCCGATGTCCAGCCCGGTCACATTGCGCCCGATCTCCACGATCTCGCCTGCGAATTCATGCCCTGTAATCATGGGCACCGGCACAGTGCGTGCCGCCCAGTCATCCCAGTTCCAGATATGGATATCGGTGCCGCAGATGCCGGTCTTGCGGATGCGGATCAGCACGTCATCGGGACCAATTTCGGGGATGGGGGCGGTGATCTGCCACAGCCCCGGTTCGGGGCGGGATTTTTCCAGCGCCTTCATCATGACAGCACCCCTGTATCGTGGCCGGCCTGCGTGAAGGCGGCAAGTGCCTGATCCAGATCGGCGCGTGTCAGCGCCGCATTCATCTGGGTGCGGATACGTGCCTTGCCCCTGGGCACGACCGGAAAAAAGAAACCGGACACATAGATGCCAAGCTCGAACAATCGCGCGGCCATCGCCTGTGCGCGGTGCGCGTCATGCAGCATGACCGGGATGATCGGGTGTTCCCCTTCCAGCAGGTCAAAGCCGGCGGCACTCAGACCTGCGCGCCAATAGGCGGCATTGTCGAACAGCTGCGCGCGCAGGTCGTCGGCGGCTTCCACCAGATCCAGCGCGGCAATCCCGGCGGCGACGATTGCAGGCGGCAGCGCGTTGGAAAACAGATAGGGCCGCGCGCGCTGGCGCAGCAGGTCGATCACCGGTTGCGGCCCTGCGATATAACCGCCCAGCGCGCCGCCCAGCGCCTTGCCCAGGGTGCCGGTCAGGATGTCGGCCCGGACCCCCAGATGCGCAGGCGTGCCCCGCCCCTGCGGCCCCATAAAGCCCGTCGCATGGCAATCATCGACCATGAGCGCCGCACCATACTGATCAGCCAGGGCGCGGATTTCGGGCAGCTTCGCCAAATAGCCATCCATCGAGAACACGCCATCCGTGGCGATCATGATATGACGCGCGCCGCCATCGCGGGCTGCCTGCAGTTGCGCCTCTAGATCCGACATGTCGGAATTGGCGTAGCGGTAGCGCCGCGCCTTGCACAGCCGGATCCCGTCGATGATGCTGGCATGGTTCAGCGCGTCCGAAACCACGGCATCCTCTGGCCCCAGCAGCGGCTCGAACAAGGCGCCATTGGCGTCGAAACAGGCCGCGAAGAGGATGGAATCCTCGGTGCCAAGATACTCCGCAAGGCGGGTTTCCAGTGTGCGGTGCAGGCCATGCGTGCCGCAGATGAAGCGGACCGAGGCCATGCCGAAGCCATGCGCCTGCATGGCCTGCGTCGCGGCCTCGACAAGCGCGGGGTGATTGGCCAGCCCGAGGTAGTTGTTGGCGCACAGGTTGATGACCTCGCGCCCGGCGACTTGCACCCGCGTGGACTGGGGCGAGGCAATCAGGCGTTCGCGCTTGTAGAGCCCCTCTGCCTCGATCTGGGCGAGGGTCGCGCGGATGTCATCGAGAAAGGCGGTTGGCATCGGGTCTCTCCAGCTTTGGCGAAATATCCGTCAAGGCGGAATTCATGTCAATATAAAAGATACGCGATGACGGAAGCTCCTCCGTTATGGCGTCTCGACAATCAGGAACACGCGCGCTGGGCCATTCACCGCGGCGATCCGGTGCGGCTGGTCGGCGCGGTAATGGGCCGTGTCATTGTGCTCCAACTGGCGGGTCTCGGTGCCTGCGCGTATCTCGACGCTGCCTTCCAGAACCGTCACCTGCTCGCGCGTGCCTGCGCCATGGGGCGCGCTGTCGAGCAGGCCACCCGCGTCAAGCCGGATGTCATAAACCTCGAGCCGTCCGGCCTGTTCGGGCGGGGACAGGATGGTGATCTGGCAGCCCTTGCCATGGCCCGCAACCCTTGGCGCCTGCGCGGCGGTGATGACCTCGATTCCCGGTGCCTGCGCCACGTCCAGAAGCCCTGCAAAATCGACCTGGAGCGCGCGCGTCAGGTTCCAGAGCGTGGCAACGGTGGGCGAGGATTCGCCGCGCTCGATCTGGCTGACCATCGAGCGACTGACGCCTGAGAGCCTTGCCACGGCCTCAAGCGAGAGGCCCTGACGCTGCCGTGCCGCTTTCAGGCGGGCAGGCAGGCGGCTGAGGATCTGGTCGGCGGAAATATCCTGCATGGGGCCAGCATTCCGCGAGGATGACCCGCAAGTCAATGCGCGAGGTCGCAAGGGCAGGTGAAGAAGGGCGCGCGGGCGCCGCGTCCCGCCCCGCTCCGACACAGGCGCGCGTCAGGCGTTCTCCTGTCGTGGCCGGAACGCCTCGCAGCGCGCGGCGTCGGTTTCGATCCGGGCAGTGCCGATCAGGTCCAGACAATAGGGCACTGCCGCAAACACCGCGTCCAGGCAGGTTGCGATGGCAGCGGGCTTGCCGGGCAGGGTTATGAACAGGGTCCGCCCGCGCACCCCCGCGTTCTGGCGCGACAGGATCGCGGTGGGCACTTCGACAAGCGAGGCGCGGCGCATTTCCTCGCCAAAGCCCGGCAGGTCGAAATCGATGACATCCGCCAGCGCCTCGGGGGTGCGGTCGCGGGGTGCGGGGCCGGTGCCGCCGGTGACAAGGACCAGATCGGCCCCCTCCCAGGCCAGCGCGCGCAGGGCATCGGCCACCGTGGCGCGCCCGTCCGGAACGATCCGGCGCGTGATCTGCACGGGCGATGTGATGGTCTCGCGCAACCACGCTTCAGCCGCGGGACCGCCCAGATCGGCATAATCCCCGCGCGCGGCGCGGTCGGACACGGTCAGGATGGCGACATGCGCGCGATCAGGCGGCATCGCGCAGGGCTGCGTTCAGGCACCAGGCGACGACCGCGCGCGGCTCGGCGGGCAGGGCTTCGGCCAGACCTTCGACGAATGCGTCGAAGGCGGGCAGGTTCAGCGCATTGACCCCCACAAGCACCGGCAGGCCAAGGCAGAGCGCCTCGGCGATGAGCGGGGCGAAGCCGCGACCCTCGGCCTCGGTCTTGCCGAACTTGTTGACGATCAGCAGATCCGCACCCGGCAGCGCCGCCCCGGTCGCCGCCACGGCCTGCGCCAGAACGCCTGTATCCAGTGTGCAGCCACGGGCAAGGGCGCCGCGGTCTTCGCTGATGCGCAGCACCGTGCCTGTCGCCAGAAGCCGCAGATCCATGTCGCATTTGCGCCGGTCGGCGCGGTCGGTATTGGTCTGCACGGTGCCGCACAGGCGCAACTGCCCCTGCAGGTCTGTTGCCAGACCGGCCAGGAAGCGATCAGTCGCGCCACGGCCTGGCAGGCTGACATATCCGAGTTTCATCGTGTTTCTCCAATTGGCGAGGGGATTGGGCGCTTACAGCGAAAGCAGCTCGACAAGGGCACCACGCGGCATGAAATCAGCCTCCGATGGTATCATCACCAGCCCATCGGCCTGCGCCAGCTGTGCAATCCGGTGCGCGCCTGCATGTTCCAGGCAAGTCACCTGCAACACGCCGCGCGCATCATGGCCAAGGAAGCGCGCGGGCCGGTATTCGCAGCGTCCCGGATTGTGCCGGAGGGGCGCGGCCAGAGCCGCTAGCGTCTTGGCCGGTCCTGTCCGGGCAAGCCCGGCCATGTGCCCTGCCAGCACCTGCCCGATCACCTGCCATGTCACGAAGGCCGCAACCGGGTTTCCCGGCAGACCAAGCCAGAGTGCAGGGCCGACCTGCCCGATGGCAAGGGGCTTGCCGGGCTTGAGGGCCAGCTTCATGGCCTCGACCCGCCCGCCGAGCCGCGCGGCCACGCGCGCCATGTGGTCCTCGTCACCAACAGACACGCCGCCGGTGGTGATGACGATATCGGCGCGGGTGGCCGCGTCTTCGAGTGCGGTACAGAGCACATCCGCATCATCCGCGCAGGCAGGCAGCGCGATCGGCTGGATCCAGGGCTGATCGAGCGCGGCCGCAAGCATGGCGTGATTGGCATCCCAGATCTGGCCCGGCGCAAGGGATGCGCCCGGCCTGACCAGTTCACTGCCCGAGCACAGCAGCGCCACGCGAAGGCGGCGCATGACAGGAACGGTGCCGATTCCGGAGCCAGCCAGCGCGGCGGCTTCGCGCGCGCCAAGGATGCAGCCCGAGGGCAGCAAGGGCGCACCTTGTGCCAGATCTTCGCCCCGGCGGCGGATGTTCTGGCCCCGGCGCGGAGCATCGGTCAGCGTGATGACCGCGCCGGACAGCGTAACCTGTTCCTGGGCAATCACGACATCCGCACCCGTCGGAACCGGCGCGCCTGTGAGAATGCGCAGCGCGGCCCCGTCCGGCAGTGTGGCAGGCGGATCGCCTGCGCGCAGCCGGCCTGCAACGGGCAGATGCCATGGCCCCTGCCCCGCGAGATCGGCACGCCGCAGTGCATAGCCATCCATCGCGGCATTGTCGAACAGGGGCAGGGCCACCGGCGCCGTGATGTCGCGGGCCAGAACCCGCCCGGTGGCGGCAGCGAGCGCGCGCATTTCCACCTCGCGCAGGGGGAACACCATCGCAAGCCCGCGTGCAATCGCCTGATCGACGGGCACGAGGCCGGGAGTATCATCACACCCGCAGACAGCAGGATCGGGGCGGTGAAGCGGCTGATGCAGGGTCATTGCCTCTCTCCGGCAGGGTGGGGCGCGCGGCGCGCGAGCGCGCGGGAACAGGCAGGGTCCATTCCTGGCGGGTGCTCTCGCCGCGCGCACATCTCGGCCATCAGTGCCCGCTTGTCGTCAGCGGTCAGGCGCAGACGCGCAAGCGGCAGGAGTATGGCGTTCTCGACAATAAGATGACTTCGTTCAGCGGCGGCCAGACGGCGCAGGGCAGAGCGGTCTTCGGGCGCAGGCAGGCTGCCATCGGCCATGCAGGCAAGCGCCGGAACAAGCAGCATGACAGCCGATTGCGCGATTTCATGTTCGCGCGCCAGACGTGCAAGCGACCTGTCCAGATCATCCTCCGGACGCGCCCGCGCCCTGAGGCGCGGGAACAGGCCTTCTTCCTCATCGGCGAAATGCACAGGCAGATCCCGGCAGAGATTCACCAGAATCCGTCTTGCCAGTTCCGGACTGGCACGGGTCGTGGAGGCCAGCAACTCCATGTCAGCGCAAAGCTGGCGCTGGTTCAGATGCGCTTCATATATGGCCTCTATCGGGCAGTCAGCCCTGCCAAGCCGGGGCGGTGCGGCCCGCGCACCACGGATCGTGCCCGACTGGCGGTCCAGATGAGTTGCTTGCTTCAGTGTCTCGTCGGACATGGCCGACCCCTTCCATGATCATGCGGCCTGAAGCTGAACGCCCTCGATCCGGGCGCCTGCAACAAGCTTGGCGGTGAACTGTGCCGCAGCGCGCGCCCATGCGGCCTTGGCATGGGCATCGCGCAGGCGCGGCAGGATCACGTCGAACGGCAGCACCTCGCCGCGCGCGCGGGCATCGAGCCGGATCAGGTGCAGGCCGAAACGGGTTTCCACCGGGTCGCTGATCTGGCCCTCATTCAGTACCTCCAGCGCGGCCTCGAACTCGGCCACGGTATCCCCCTGCCCCAGCTGGCCCAACAGCCCGCCATTGTCCTTCGACGAGCAGGCCGAATGGGTGCGTGCCAGCTCGCCAAAGCGACGCGGAGCCGCGCGCAGTTCGGCCAGCACCCCCTCGGCATGCGCACGCACCGCGGCCATGTCATCCCTGCGCGGGAACAGGATATGCGCCGCTTCATAGAGCGAGGGCGCGCGGAAACGGTCTGGATGGGTGTCATAGACGCGGCGCAATTCGGCCTCATCGGCGGGGGCGGGCTGGATTGCCGCCTCGCTGAGTTGACGGATCAGCGCCTCGTCGTCGGTTTCCACCTGCCCCGGCGAGACTTCCTGCGGGTCTGGAGAGAGGCCGCGCGCGCGGGCCTCCTGCAGCAACAGCTCGCGGATGGCGAGGGCGCGCGCGGCGGCTTTCCAGGCCAGCCCCGGTTTTTCCTTCGGGGCCGGGTGGTTCTGGGCCTCATTCGCAATGCGTTCGGCCGAAATTTCAATGCCGTTGACAAAAACAGGCGGCAGAAGCGGTTTCATGGGTGGTTTCCTTATTCGGCAGGGGTTGTTGGTGCCTCGGGCTTCGGAGCCATCCCGGCTGCCTTCAGCGCGCGCTTGTCACGGGCAAAGGGCCTGAGCCCCGTGCGCACGGGTTTCGCCCCCTCGCGCGAGCGCACGATCTGATAGCCCGGTCGCCACAGGAAGCGGATCGGGACCGAGAGCATGTGAACGAGCCGGGTGAAGGGAAACAGCGCCACGATCACCATGCCAAGGAAGATATGGAACTTGTAGAGCCAGTGCACATCGACCACCTTTTCCCAGGCATTGATCTGAAGCCCCATGACCGATTGCGACCAGGTCATGAACTGGATCATCTTGGAGCCGTCCATATGGCCGAGCGTCAGCAAGATGGTGCCCATGCCGACCACGATCTGCAGCCACAGGATCGCCAGGATGCCAATATCGGCAAAGGAGGAGTTGTTGCGGATACGGGGGTCATAGAGCCGCCGGTGCAGCAGCATCGTGCAGCCGACAAAGGCCGCAGCCCCCGCGGAACCGCCAATCAGGACCGCCATCCACTGTTTCAGGGCGTAACTGATGCCAAGCGCATCCAAGAGCCAGATCGGCGTGAACAGGCCGATCAGATGGCCAAAGAACAGCACGATGATGCCCACATGGAACAGTACCGACCCCCACATCAGCTGCTTGCGGCGCAAGAGCTGGCTGGACGAGGATTTCCACGTGAACGGGTCACGCTCGTAGCGCGCGATGGTCCCGATCAGGGCGACGGCCAGCACGGCATAGGGCAGGATGCCGAAGATGAGATAGTCAAGACTGAAGTTGCCAAACATTGGTCTGTGCTCCTATATCTCGCCCGGCGCGGAGTGGCGCGGGGCTGCGGGCATGTCCATTTTTGCCAGGATGTCCCTGCTGATCGGGCAACCGGCATTGGGGTCGGGGCCGAAGGTGACCATCGCCTCTTCCCAGACAGCATCGAGTGCTTCGAGGTCTTCGGGGTCGTCATCCCTCTCGGACAGAAGCGCCTCGGCCTCGGGCGAGCTTTCCACCTGCGCCAGCGTCACAAGGGCCGCCAGAACGGGTGCATAGGCGCTTTCGCGTCGCGCCAGACGTTCGGCAAGCGCCACGATGATATGGCCGGCATCGGCCAGAATGGCCTGCGCCTGACCGGGCGCTTGCGTGGACAGGAACTCCAGCAGGACCGGCAGGTGATCGGGCAGTTCCGGCCCGACCAGATCAAACCCACCGGCGCGATAGGTTTCCAACAGATCCACCATCGCGCCGCCCCGATCCCGGCTTTCGCCGTGGATATGCTCGAACAGGTTGAGCGAGAGCGTGCGCGCGCGGTCGAATTGCAGGACATAGCGTTCCTGCAGGTCGTAGATGTCACCGGAGTCCAGTTCATCGAGAAGCGGTTCCAGCCGGGCCAGCTGGCCGGGGTGCAGCAGGGCCTCGTCAGAGAGGACTTGCCGGATTTCGGGAACCGCCGCCTGCAGGTCCGTGGTGGGATAGGTCAGCAGCGCAGAAAGGGCACGATATGTTTTCATGACTGGATGAACTCCTGCGGGCTACGGAATTTCTTGCCACCCGAGAACAGCGAGTTGCCGCTGCTGCCGGTCGAGCAGCCATTGCCATCCGTGAAGCCGCAGCCCCCTTTCAGGTCATAGGCATCTTCGACCATCTCGCGATGCGTGGTCGGGATGACGAAACGATCCTCGTAATTGGCAATCGCCATCAGCTGATACATCTCGTCGATCTGGTTTGGCGTCATGCCAACGCGTTGCGCTACGCCCAGATTGACCACCCCATCCACGGTTTTCGACCGCATGTAGGAGCGCATCGCCAGCATCCGCTCCAGCGCGCTGACAACGGGGGCTTCGTCGCCTGCTGTGAGCATGTTGGCCAGATACCGCACCGGAATGCGCAAGGATGCGACGTCCGGCATGTCGTCCTGCGCGCTGATCTTGCCGGCCTCGGCGGCGTTCTGGATGGGCGAGAGGGGCGGGATATACCACACCATCGGCAGGGTGCGGTATTCGGGGTGCAGCGGGAAGGCGATCTTCCATTCCATCGCCATCTTCCAGATGGGCGATTTCTGCGCACCGATGATCCAGTCCTCGGGCACGCCTTCGGCGCGCGCAGCGGCAATCACCTCGGGGTCATTCGGGTCAAGAAACACGTCAAGCTGCGCATCATAAAGCTGCTTTTCATCTGCAACCGATGCGGCCTGGCTGATCTTGTCGGCATCATAGAGCATGACACCCAGATACCGGATACGCCCCACGCAGGTTTCCGAACACACAGTCGGCTGGCCACTTTCCAGACGCGGATAGCACAGCGTGCATTTCTCGGATTTGCCAGACGACCAGTTGTAATAGATCTTCTTGTAGGGGCAGCCCGAGACGCACATCCGCCAGCCACGGCATTTTTCCTGATCGATCAGGACAACGCCATCATCTTCGCGCTTGTAGATCGCGCCTGACGGGCAAGAGGCCACACAAGCCGGGTTGAGGCAATGCTCGCACAGGCGCGGCAGATACATCATGAAGGTGTTTTCATACTCGCCATAGATGTCCTTCTGGATGCCCTCGAAATTGTAGTCTTGCGACCGCTTCGAGAACTCCCCGCCCAGGATTTCCTCCCAGTTGGGGCCCCATTCGATCTTTTCCATCCGC
>SKYA01000097.1 GCA_007128135.1 Paracoccaceae bacterium
GGCATGACGCTGGTGCCGCTGGTGATGTATTTCAACCATCGCGGTCTGGTGAAGCTGAAGATCGGGGTCGCCAAGGGCAAGAAGCTGGCCGACAAGCGCGCGACCGAGGCCAAGCGCGACTGGGACAAGCAGAAGCGGCGGCTGCTCAAGGAGCACGGGTAGCTCGGCGGCGCGCAGAGGGAACGGCGCGCCTGTCCAGTGCGACGCCTCTGTAGGGTGGGTGATTCACCCACCCGTCCCTGCGTATCGATCACGCGCAACAGGGCAACATGGCTTGCGCTTTGCGCGGGCCTGGGGTCTTGTGCGATGCGAGACAGCACGAGGCCGCGCATGTTCACTCCTCTGCCGAACGCACTGGACCGCTGGTACCGTTTCCGCATGGACTGGAAGCGGCGCCGCCTGCGTGCGCGCGCCATCCTGCGCCGTGGGGAACTGACCTGCCTGCGGCGCGGAAGTTGGGACCGGGATGCGATCCTTCTGTTCTGCACCATCCGCAACGAGGCCGAGCGGCTGGACTGGTTCTTGCATCATTACCGTACCCTCGGCGTCGGGCATTTCATCTTTGTCGATAACGACAGCACGGATGACACGCGCGCGCGCGTGCTGGCCCTGCCTGACGCCACTGTCTATGCGACCGGGGCCAGCTACAAGGCCGCGCGTTTCGGCATGGACTGGATAAACTGGCTGATGCTGCGCCATGCGCAGGGACACTGGTGCGTCGTGGCGGATGCGGATGAACTGCTGATCTACCCGCATTGGCAGACCCGTCCCCTGCCGGCGCTGACCAAGTGGCTGGAAGCGCAGGGTCAGCCCGTCATGCCCGCGATGATGCTCGAACTCTACCCGAAAGGCCCGCTCGATCAGGCCGTCTATGCCCCGGGCACCGACCCCACCACCTGCCTCGACTGGTTCGATGCCGGCAACTACACGATCACCCACAAGCCGCTGCTCGACTGCCTGCTCATCCAGGGTGGCCCGCGCGCGCGCTGTTTCTTCGAACGTGCTCCCAATCGTGCACCGACCTTGACCAAATTGCCGCTGATCCGCTGGAGCTGGCATTACGCCTGGGTCAATTCAACGCATTCGATCCTGCCACGTGCGCTGAACCGCGTTTTCGCCACCGACACCGGAGAGCGCGTCGCGGGTGCCCTGCTGCACACCAAGTTCCTGCCCACGGTGGTCGAGAAATCCCGCATCGAAAAGGTGCGCGCACAGCATTTCGGTGATGCGCCGGTCTTTGACAGCTATTACGATTCCGTCGCACAGGCCCCTGACCTGTGGTGCCCGGCCTCGACCCGCTATGGCGGCTGGGAGCAACTCGAGGATCTCGGTCTCATGTCGCGCGGCGGCTGGGCCTGAGGAAGAAATGCCCATGATTACGCAACAATAACCCTCTTGTGCAAAGATTGTTGCAATCGCGGCAAAGTCTGGGCAAAGCTGTCGCGAAGGGCGCGCAGGCAGGGGCGGGCCGAAAAACAATGGAACTCAAGGTGGTTGCGCCATGGTTGCTGGTGCATCCCGGATGGGCAGGCAGTGAATGGGTGTGCTCCGACAGTTCAGGTTGCGCAGCGAGCGACATATCAAGCTCTTGCGCGCGCTGCGCAAGAGTGCCACGCTGCGCGCCCGCGTCAACCGCACTGATCGTATCCGCCCGGGCGACATTCTTGCCTTTGTCACCCTGCGCAATGAATTCCCCCGCCTGCCATATTTCCTTGAGTATTACCGCGCCCAGGGCGTGCGCCATTTCCTGATGGTCGATAACGGTTCCGACGATGGCACGGCCGAGTATCTGGAAACTGAGCGCGATGTCTCGCTCTGGACCACGCAGGCCAGCTACAAGAGCGCGGGTTACGGGATCGACTGGCTCAACCATCTGCTGTGGCGTTTCGGTGCCGGGCATTGGGTGCTCACGCTCGATGTGGACGAGTTCTTCGTCTATCCATTCTGCGACTCGCGCCCGTTGCATGCGTTGACTGACTGGCTCGAGAGCCAGGGACGGCGGTCGTTTTCGGCCATGCTGCTGGACATGTATCCCAAGGGGCCGGTCAGCGCGCAGCCCTATCGGTCGGGGCAGAACCCGTTCGAGATCGCGCGATGGTTCGATTCCGGCAATTACGTCATCCGGCGCAACCCGAAATATCATAACCTGTGGATTCAGGGTGGGGTACGCCAGCGGGTCATCATGGCCGCGACCCCGGAAAAGGCTCCTGCGCTGAACAAGATCCCGCTCGTGCACTGGACGCGGAAATACGCCTACAAGAGTTCCACCCACATGTTGCTGCCGCGCGGGCTGAACAAGGTCTATGACGAGGGTGGGGGCGAGCAGGCCTCGGGCGTCCTGCTGCACGCGAAATTCCTCGACACGATCATGGCCAAGGCCGAAGAGGAAATCCTACGCGGCCAGCATTATGCCGGATCGCGCGAATACCGCGCGTATCGCGAGACACTTGCGCGCGGGCAGGACCTGTGGTGCGACTGGTCCTCGGAATACATCAACTGGCGTCAGCTCGAGATTCTGGGGCTGATGTCGAAAGGAGACTGGGCATGACCGCCTCGGCGCGCCTCGGTGTCATCATGCTGTGCCACACGGCGCTGCCGCGCGCGGCGCAGGTGGCGCGGTTCTGGCTTGCGGCCGGCTGCCCGGTGGTGCTGCATATCGATCAGGCCGCGCCCGAACACGACCTCGCGGCGCTGCGCGATGATCTGGGCGAACAGCCGCTGTTGCGCTTCAGCCGGCGCCATCGCTGCGAATGGGGCTCGTGGGAAATCGTGCGCGCCAGTCAGGACGCGGCCGAGGTGATGCTGCGCGACTTTGCTGATGTGAACCATGTGCTGCTCAGTTCCGGGGCCTGCCTGCCGCTCCGACCGGCAGAAGACCTGCTTGCCCATCTGAATGCCCGCCCAGAGACCGACTTCATCGAGTCGGTGGCGATTACCCATGCCACCTGGATCATGGGCGGGCTGTCGCAAGAGCGATTCACCCTGTATTTTCCATTCAACTGGCGCCGCCAGCGCTGGCTGTTCGACCAGAGCGTGGAGGTTCAGCGCAAGCTCGGTATCCGTCGCAAGGTGCCCGCGCCGCTCGAGCCGCATATGGGCTCGCAATGGTGGTGCCTGACGCGCAAGACCCTTCAGGCCATCCTCGACGACCCCGACCGCCCGCGCTTCGAGCGGTATTTCCGGCGCAACTGGATTCCGGACGAATCCTATTTCCAGACGCTCGTGCGGCGCCATGCCACGGGAATCGAGAGCCGGTCGCTCACCCTGGTGAAATTCGACCGTAACGGGCGGCCCAACCTGTTCTATGATGACCATCTGCATCTGCTGCGCCGGTCGGACTGTTTCCTGGCCCGCAAGATCTGGCCGGAGGCGGAAAAGCTCTATGGCTTCTTCCTGTCGGACAAGCCCGCCAGCCTGCCGCCGGTCACGCCCGAACCTGCCAAGATCGACCGCTATTTCGAACTGGCCGAGAGGCAACGTTTCGAGGGGCGCGCAGGGCTTTACATGCAAAGCCGCTTCCCCTCTTTCGATGTCGCGGGCACGGCGCGCACCGCAGGTCCCTATTCGGGCTTTTCCGGGTTTGACCATGTGTTCGAGAATTTCGAGCACTGGCTGGGACAGGTGACCGGCACGCGCCCGCACGGGCATCTCTACGCGCCCGAGCGCGTGCAGTTCCACGGCGGGGCGCAGGTCTGGCACGGGGCGCTCAGCGCATCGGCGGGCTTGCGCGACTACAATCCCTACATGTTCCTGACCAACCTGCTCTGGGCCACGCGCGGCGAGGTGCAATGCTTCTGCTTCGGTCCCGAGGACACCCTCCCAGATGGTCTGGTCGATTTCATGACCCATGACCCCAATGCATCGCTGTCGCTGATTACTGGGGCCTATCTGTTGCCCTTGTTTCGCGGGCGGCCGCCGAAGGGTGAGCTGCTTGCCCATATCGGCGCGATGCAGCAGCGCGAACAGGCCTGGATCTCGATCCTGCGCTCGCGCTGGGTGCAAGCGCGGGTAAGGATATGGACACTGGGCGAGATGCTGGCCGACCCCGCGCCCAGGCTGGAAGAGCTTGTCGAGGGGATGGGCGGGGGCGCGGGACTCCGCGCGCATGGCCTGCCTGCCCTGCGTCCGATCGAGGGGTTTGACGCCTATCTCGCGCAGTTGCGCGACAAGGGATTGCCGCCTGCGATCCTGAAGGAATTTCAACGCTGAGGCGTCAAGCCAGGGAGGGGCGCCATGCCGCAATTCGAGTATTTCGTGATCCTTGCCGAGATGCGGACGGGGTCCAACCTGCTGGAAGCCTATCTGAACGAAAGCCCCGCGATCCGCTGCGAGGGCGAGGCATTCAACCCCGCCTTTGTCGCCTACCCGAAAGACGACGATCTCCATGGTTTCAGCCGTGCCGCGCGCGACGCCGATCCGCTGGCCTTGCTGGCCACGTTTCGCGCACAGGACAGGCTTGCGGGGTTCCGCTATTTTCACGACCATGATCCGCGCGTCTTCGAGCCTTTCATGCGTGATCCGCGCTGCGCCAAGATCGTCCTGACCCGCAACCCGGTCGATTCCTATGTCTCGCTCAAGATCGCGCGGGCGACGCAGCAATGGCGGCTGGGCGATGTAAAGAACAAGCGCGCGGCGCAGGTGGTCTTTGATCCGGCCGAGTTTGCCGAACATGTGGCGCAATTGCAGGGCTTCCAGATCCGGGTGCAGCAACTGTTGCAGACCACCGGGCAGACGGCGTTTCATATCGGCTACGAGGACATCAAGGACCTCGATGTCATCAACGGGTTGTTGGCCTGGCTTGGAATCGGACAACCGCTTGAAAATGCACCCCGCAAACTCAAGCGGCAGAACCCCGAGCCGCTCGAGGAGAAACTCGTCAACCCCGAGGCCGTGAGCGAGGGAATTGCCCGGCTTGACCGGTTCAACCTCGCCCGCACCCCCAGTTTCGAACCCCGCCAGCCGCCGCCGCTATGGGCGTTTCGTGCCTGCCGGAACCTGCCGCTGGTCTATGCGCCCATTCCCGGCGGCAACGAGCGTGCGGTCTTTGCCTGGATGGCCATGGCGGACGGCGGCGCGATGCGTGATCTGTTGTCGGATTTCACCCCGGCAGGCTGGCGTGACTGGCAGCGTTCGCATCCGCGCCACATCGCCTTCACCGTGCTGCGCCACCCGCTCGAGCGCGCGCATGACGTGTTCGTGCACCAGGTGGTTCTTGGCAACCGGTCCAATGTGCGCAGCTTCATCGAGCGGGTGCATGGCGCCGCGCTGCCAGAGGACGAGGCCGGAGCACGCGCGCTGTCGCCTGATGCGCATCGGCAGGGATTTCTGGGTTTTCTGGATTTCGTGCGAGCCAATCTGGCCGGGCAGACTGCATTGCCCACGCGCCCTGTCTGGGCCAGCCAGACACGGCTGATCGAGGCGATGGTGGCACAATGCCCGGTTCACCGGATGCTGCGGGCAGACCAGTTGTCGCGGGAATTGCCCGCCATGGCGGGCGAACTGGGCCATGACCTGCCGCCCTTCGATCCGGCTCTGCGCGACCCGGCCCTGTCGCTGGCCGCGATCCATGACCGCGCGCTCGAGGTGGCAGGGCGCGCGGCATACGGGCGCGATTACGAGATGCTCGGTTTCGGGGACTGGGCTGCGGAATGAGTCGCGACGGCTTTCTGTCACCAGCCTTGCCGATGCCGCGCGCAAGCGCGGGGCCGCCATCGTTGCTCATGTAGCGCGCGGCCCGGTTGCGGGACCGTGGCACCGTGTTCTTCCCTCTCAGGCGGCCTTGCTGCCTTCCGTGGCGCTCAGAATGGCAAATATCTTGGCCGGATCCTCATTGGCGCGCAGCTTCTCGCAGACCCGCGGGTTACGCAGCGTGCGCGAGATGAAGGCCAGCGCCTTGAGGTGGTCCACCCCGGCATCGCGGGGGGCGAACAGGGCAAAGACAAGATCCACCGGAGCCTTGTCCACCGAGCCGTAATCAAGCGGCTTTTCCAGCCGGAAGAAGATGCCCAGCACCCGGTCGATCCCGTCAATCCGGGCGTGAGGCACGGCAACGCCGTGCCCGACGCCTGTGGGGCCAAGGCTCTCGCGTTCCTGCAGCGCAGAGATGGCGGTCTCGACGTCCAGGTCATAGACTGACCGGGCGACATCCCCGATGCTCTGGAACAGCCGCTTCTTGCTTGTGGCAGAGGCAATGAACCGCACGGCCTTGGGGTTGAGCAGGCTTGTCATCTCCATGGCGGACCCTCTCCCGTGGGCAATAGGACTGTCAAACCCTGCAGGACGCGCGCGCCGCTGCAGGAAAATGGGCGTGGTGCCGGGGTTATTGCGGATCGATCCAGCCGATATTGCCGTCATCGCGTCGATAGACGACGTTCAGGCCACCATGGCGTTCGTTGCGGAACACCAAGACGGGGGAATGGGCAAGCTCCATCTGCATCACGGCTTCACCGGCAGAAAGCGAAGGAATGCGGGTTTCCATTTCTGCAATAATCATCGGCTGGAGGGTTTCGGGTTCGTCGGTGGTCTCGTCTCTGTCTGCGGCGACGATATAGCTCGGTGCCCCTGCGAACTCAACCGGTGTCGCGCGGTCGCGATGATGGTCCTTGAGGCGGCGCTTGTAGCGGCGCAACTGCTTGTCGAGTTTCTCGCGGCAGGATTCGAAAGCGGCATAGATCTCGTTTGCATGGGCCTTGGCCTGCGCGGTCAGCCCGGTAGACAGATGCAGTGTTGCCTCGCAGACAAGGTTGTGCGCGTCGCGTGAAAAGATCACCACGGCATCGGTCGGGCGCTGCTGGTACTTCTCGACAAGTTCGCCGAATTCGGCCTTCACATGGGTCTGCAGGGCTTCTCCGATATCGATCTGTCTGCCGCTGATCTGGTAACGCATGCGCGTCTCCTCGCTGTTTTGGCACGCGCATGATGCGCGGCCTGTTATTCCGTCCCTCGGGCTACGCCAGTGCTGCCTTGCGCGAGGCTGCCTGCGGCGCGGATCACGGCGCCGGTGCGCACGCTCCAGGTGCATTTGGCGACAGATCGGGGCTGGATGTCAATGCCTTCGGCATGTCCGGGCGTGCTTCAGTCCAGCCGGAAATCGGCACCCAGATAGACCCTGCGCACGTCCGGATCGGCCACGACCTCGCGCGGGGTTCCCGATTTCAGAACGCCGCCGTCATGCAGGATATAGGCGCGGTCCACGATGGCCAGGGTCTCGCGCACGTTGTGGTCGGTGATGAGGACACCAAGGCCACGGGTCTTCAGATCGGCGACCAGATGGCGGATTTCGCCGACGGCAATCGGGTCCACGCCGGCGAAGGGCTCGTCGAGCAGCACATAACGTGGATCGGCCGCCAGCGCGCGCGCAATCTCCACCCGCCGCCGCTCGCCGCCCGAGAGCGCAAGTGCCGCCGCATCGCGCAGATGCCCGATCGAGAATTCCTCGAGCAGTTGCTCCAGCCGGTCGCGCCGGGTCCTGCGATCCGGTTCGGTCACTTCCAGAACCGCCATGATGTTCTGCGCCACGCTCAGCCCGCGAAAGATCGACATTTCCTGCGGCAGATAGCCCAGACCCAGCCGCGCGCGTCGGAACAGCGGCAATGCAGTCGCGTCCTGCCCGTCGATGCGCACGCGACCGCCCTCGTGCCGGACGATTCCCGCGATGCAGTAGAAACACGTCGTCTTGCCGCAACCATTGGGGCCGAGCAGGGCCACCACCTCGCCAGGTTCCAGCCGCAGCGATACATCGCGCAGGATCACCCGCTTGCCATAGCGCTTCTGCAGGCCCCTGATCTCCAGCGCGTCCGCGTCCGCCGACGCCGACGCCTTGCCAGCCTCCGTCACCGGGGAAACAGCGTCCGACATCCGGTCAGGGATTGGTCTGGATGATTGTGCGTACATTGCCGTCCATTCGGCCCTGTCCCGTGCGAAGGTTGAAGCTGAACACATCGCCCGAGACCACATTCGGCCCCTGTGTCAGGATCACCGATCCGCGCATGTTGACGAGGCCGGCGTCTACGTCATAGACGGCGTTCTGGGCTTCCGCCGCCTCTTCGGCGGTGACCAGCGTCACCCCGCCCGATGCCTCGAGCCGCTGGATGCGTCCGTCACCGCTCGCGGCATAGATGATGCGGATCACCGGGGCTGCAAGCCGCATGTCGCCCTGGCCAAGCACCGCGTTGCCGGTGAAGATGGTTTCTCCTGTGGTATTGTCCACCTGCAGATTGTCCGCGCGGATCTCGACGGGCAGTCCGCGCACCGAGTCCACCCCGCCAAGGGTCAGTCCGGTGCCCTGCGACAGTGCAGGATGTGCCGCCAGCAAACCGATTGCGAGCAGACTGCCGATCGATCCCCACGCGCGCATGTGCAGGACTCCCTATTCCTGTTCCGGCCTGTATATCAGCCTGACATTGCCCTTGAAGGCAAGCAGATATCCTGCGGGATCGACGGGCGAGGGGGTCAGTTCAAGCGAATCCGCCGTGATCTCGCCCGGCGGTCCACTGCCCGTGACTCCGCCCGTGCCATGGATCTCGGTCCGGTCAAGCGCCGAGGTCAGCACCTGCATTGTCGTGCGGAAGCCCTCGGAGCTTTCCAGCGCGACATCACCTTGCATCGTCAGCAGATTGGCGGCCTGATCGAGAAACCCGCTGTTGGCGCGGAACGACACGCGCCGCTCGGAGGGGAAATCCAGCGCGCCACGGGGGGCTTCGAGCATCAGTGCCAGCGGCGCGCGCTCCTCGATGTCACTGAGCGCGCGCACCGCACTGGCCTCGATGGTCATCGCCGTGTTCTCCCGCGTCACACCGGCAAGGCGCGCGGTCCCGATACGCGGCTCGCGGGTCAGTTCGGCAATGTCGAGATCTGACTGCCGGATGGCCAGTTCGGGGTCGATGCCGCGCGACAGAAGGAAAATGGTCGACAGCAGCACCAGCGCCCCAAGCAGCAATGCCGTTCGCAGCAGCCGCAACAATGTCGCGCGCAGGCTGGCGGAAGGGTGGAGCGCGGACATTGGCGACTCAGTGCGAAAAGATGTCGGTGTCGGGCCAGCCCTTCAGGTCCAGTTCTGCCCGCGTGGGCAGGAAGTCGAAACAGCGCTGCGCCAGTTCCGTCCGCCCCTCGCGCGCGAGCATCGCATCGAGCGCCGCGCGCAGCCTGTGCAGGTGCAGCACGTCCGAGGCGGCATATTCCTGCTGGGCCGCACTCAGCCTGGACGCGCCCCAGTCGGAGCTTTGCTGCTGTTTCGAGATATCGACATCCAGAAGCTCGGACAGCAGGTATTTCAGCCCGTGCCGGTCGGTATAGGTGCGCACCAGTTTCGAGGCGATCTTGGTGCAATAGACGGGTGCCGTGGTCACGCCGAAGCTGTGGCGCAGAAGCGCGATGTCGAATCGGCCGAAATGAAACAGCTTCAGCACCTGCGGGTCGCCAAGCAACCGCACGAGATTCGGTGCCGGCCGGACCTGACGTGCGACCTGTACCAGATGCGCGTTGCCGTCACCCGCCGAGAGCTGGACCACGCAAAGCCGGTCGCGATGCGGGTTCAGGCCCATCGCCTCGCAGTCGATGGCCACGACCGGACCAAGTTCCAGCCCGTCGGGCAGGTCATCGGCATGCAGATGAAGGGTCATGCGCAGGCAGCCTTGTTACAGCGACAATGTGTCTTGGGGCTAGAAGGGTTTGGTCCGGAAATCAAGCACCTTGGACAGCGGCGGTTGACGCTTGGTCAGCCGCTGCGATGACGGCACTGTGCCTTGCATGGTGCTGCCAGCCGGGTATGCTGGGCGGCATGACGAGGTCATCATGTCCCCACCGCGCCTGAACTACAGCCGCGCAGAAACGCGCCTTGACAGGGCAGTGCATGTCACCGGGCTGGGGCTTGCCGTGCTGGCCGTGCCGCTGCTCATCGGGGCGGCCCTGGTGCGCAGCCTTGACAGCGGCTCGAGCAGCTTCGTGCTTGCCGTGCTGGTCTACGGGCTCAGTTTCCTTGCCATGATCGGGGCCTCGGCCCTGTTCAACACTGGCGTGAATCCGGCGCTGAACTGGTTGTTCCAGCGCATTGACCACGCCGCCATCTATCTCAAGATCGCTGGCACCTATACGCCCTTCACCCTGATAACGGGGCAGGGGTTGTGGCTGCTGGCCGGGCTCTGGGGCGCTGCCGCGCTCGGGGTGATGATCAAGATTGTCTCGCCGGTGCGTTTTCGCGTGCTGGCCTTGGGCCTGTATCTGGCGATGGGCTGGGCCGGGGTCGCTATCCTGCCGGGGCTGGCCGAGGTGCTGCCACTCCCGGTGGTGGTGCTGATGGTCGCGGGCGGGGTGATCTATACGCTGGGCGTGGTCTTCTACCTCTGGACGCATCTGCCCTATCACTATGTCATCTGGCATATCTTCGTCCTGGTGGCGTCATTTCTCTTCTATGCTGCGGTGCTGCTGCTTCTCATCGGCTGAGGGCCATGCCCCGCGCGCCTGCAACACCTCGCGCAGCAGCGATGGCCGGTCGGTCATCAACCCGTCAACGCCCAGATCCAGCAGCCGCGTCATCTCGGACGCACTGTCCACGGTCCAGACCTGCACGGCGACGCCGGCTGCATGGGCTGCGCGGACAAAGCGGCGGTTGATGACCGTGATGCCGTTCCAGGATACGGGCACCTGGACGACGCCGAAATCCTCCAGTGCAAAAGGCATTCCCCAGCCGCGCGCCCAGAGCCCGGCAACCTGCACATGCGCGGGTGACCACAGCAATCCCGGCCCCAGAGCGGCCCGTGCGGCCCGCGTGCGGGCCGGATCGAACGCGCCGATGCAGATTCGCTCCAGCACGCCCAGCCGCTCGATCAGCGCGCAAAGGGGCGCCACCACGTCCTGCGACTTGGCCTCGATGTTGACGTAGAGGCGCGGAAACTCCGCGAACAGGTCTTCCAGCCGGGGAATGCGGGCGCCGCCATGGGTGCGAATCAGGCGCAGTTCCGACCAGTCGAGATCGGCAATGCGGCGCGAATCGCCACAGATGCGGGCCAGATCGGGATCGTGATGGATCACCACCACCCCGTCGCGCGTGGCATGCACGTCAAGCTCTACATGGCTGTAGCCAAGGCCCACCGCATGAGCGAATGCCGCCATCGTGTTTTCCTCGACCTCGGCCGAGCCGCCACGATGGGCAAAGGCGTGGGCGCGCGGGGCGGTCAGGAACGGATGGTCGCGCAGATGACTCATGGCCCGCATCATGCCCGCTTTGCACGCCGTGTCGAGAGGGCTGTTCATCTTGATTCAGGTCAAGGCAGTCGCAGGTCGATTCGGCTCAGGATCCGACACTGACATCTTTCGTTGGAGGACATCATGATCGAGAAAACACCGCTTGGTCAGTTCTGGCCGTCGCTGACCGAACCCTTCCGCCATTTCGGCTCCAGACTCGCGGATTTCGTCTCTCCCGCTTCCGAGGCGTCGTCCGATGACACCGCCTATCGCATCAAGGTCGAACTTCCCGGTGTCGCCGAGGAGGATATCCACGTCACTGTGGATGACGGGGTGATGACGATCCGGGGCGAGAAGAAGTTCGCCCGCGAGGACAAGGGCGAGACCTGGTATTTCACCGAGCGCCAGTATGGCAGTTTTTCGCGCAGCTTCCGTCTGCCTTCCGATGCCGATGCCGCCAATGTGCGCGCGCAGATCAGGGACGGGGTGCTCGAGGTAAGCTTGCCGCGAAAGGCGGCACAACCTGCCACCGAGAAGCGCATTCCCATAAGGCGCGGATAAATCAGGCCAGGCGGGGCGTGCTGCGCCCCCGCCGCGCCCGTGGCAAATTCACTGTACGCGAACGCATACAGCCGGTATTCAAAAGGTCTGGATGTGCTAATATGTCGCAATGCGCGCTTGGAAAGGCAACGGCATCGCAGACAAGAATTGCCGGCCTTCCTGCCAAGATGAGGGAAAGGACTCTGTTTTCATGCCTGAAGATTTATCGCGCCCGGTGAGTGGCAGACCGACGACACCCTCGCGCAGTACCGAGAAGCATGACCAGATCGTTCATGCCCTTGCCGTGCAGTCTCTGGCGGTCGTCCATGGCGCGCTTGCCACGCGCTGGCCGCAGCGCGTGCCACCCCTGACGCATAACCGCGAGATTGCAACGCGGCTTCAGTGACGCAGACTCGCCCTGCCTGACGGCTTTGCCGTTGAAAAAAGGCACGCCTGCGCTGTCGCAACTGCGATTTGCCAAGTTGCGCGCAAGCTGCCATCCTCGCATTGACGCGTGCAGCAAGGCAGCCATGAACGATCCGCAATTCGACCAGATCCCCGAGACGGTTCTCGACTGGCACAGGTCGGGGCAGGGCGCGGTGCTTGCCACGGTGCTCGAGACCTGGGGCTCGGCGCCACGCCAGGCCGGAAGCCAGCTTGCAATATCGGGCGCAGGCGAGATGATGGGCTCGGTGTCGGGCGGCTGCGTCGAGGGGGCAGTGGTGGTCGAGGCACTGGAGGCCCTTGCCCAGGGCTGCCCGCGTGTGCTGAGCTTCGGGGTTGCCGATGAGACCGCCTTCGAGGTAGGACTCGCCTGTGGCGGCACCATCCGGGTGCTGGTCGAGCCCGTGGGGGACGCCCCCACGGCCCTTCCCGAAAACCTGCTGCGCGACATCGTGGCCGCGCGTGCAGCGCGCAGGCCCGTTGCCTGCGTGACCGATACTCAGACATGGCAACGCGCGCTTGCAGGCCCCGATGACGCGGCGCTTGCGCCCCGCTTTCGGGCCGACCGCTCGGGGTCCGACGAGGCCGGACGCATGGTCACGCTGTACAACCCGCCCCTGCGACTGGTGGTCGTGGGGGCGGTGCATATCGCGCAGGCGCTTGTGCCGATGGCGCGGCTGGCCGGTTATGACCCGTATCTGGTGGACCCGCGCGCAGCCTTTGCCTCGGCCAACCGCTTCCCGGGCGAGGAGATCTCGCCAGACTGGCCCGACGAGGCGCTGGACGCACTCGGGCTTGATGCGCGCACGGCGGTTGTGACGCTGACCCATGACAGCAAGCTCGATGACCCTGCGTTGTTGGCCGCGCTGCGTTCCGGGGCTTTCTACATCGGCGCTCTGGGCTCGACCCGAACCCATGCAAGGCGGCTGGAACGGCTGCGCGCCGCAGGGGTGCCGGAGGAGGCCATTGCGCGCATCCATGCACCGGTGGGCCTCAATCTGGGCGCGCGCACGCCTGCCGAGATTGCCGTCGCCACACTCGCGCAGATCACGCTGGCACTGCGGGGGGCAAAGTGAAGTTCGGACCGGTTTCGCTGGCGCAGGCCGAAGGGGCGATCCTCGCCCATTCTGTGGCCCTTCCGGCGGGCCGGTTGCGCAAGGGGCGCGCGCTGACGCGCGCCGATCTCGACGCGCTGGCACAGGCCGGGTTGGACATGGTGACGGTCGCGCAGCTGGAGCCGGACGATTCGCACGAGGATGCAGCGGCGCTGGCACTGGCGCAGGCGCTGGTGCCGGCGCCCGAAGCGGCGGGACTGTCGCTGCGCCCGGTCGGCACCGGGCGGGTTAATATCGTGGCCACCGGTCCGGGTCTGGTGCAGGTGGGGGCGGCGCAGATTCACGCGGCCAATGCGGTCGCCCCTACGATCACGGTCGCGACCCTGCCGGATCTGCAGCGCGTCGAGGCCGGCGCAATGGTGGCCACCGTCAAGATCATCGCGTATGGCGTCGCGTCTCGCGCAATCGCGGACGCCTGTGCGCAGGCGCACGCGGCGCTGCATCTGCGCGCGCCTGTTCTGCGCCATGCCAGCCTTATCCAGACCCGCGTTTCCCCAACCGATACCGGCGCCAAGGGACATGCCGTGACCGAGGCGCGGCTGGCCCGGCTGGGGGTGAGCCTCGCGCCGCCTTGCATGGTGGACCACGCGCTGGCCCCCCTGATCGGGGCATTGCGTGCGGCAAGGGCCGAGCTGATCCTGATCCTGACCGGTTCGGCCACCTCCGACCTGCATGACACAGCCCCCGAGGCCTTGCGCCGCAGCGGTGGCCAGGTGCTCCATTTCGGAATGCCGGTCGACCCCGGCAACCTGCTGTTTCTGGGCGTGCTCGAGGGGCGCCCCGTGGTCGGCTTGCCGGGCTGTGCGAAAAGCCCGGCGCTCAACGGCGCGGACTGGGTGCTGGAGCGGCTCATCTGCGGGCTTGACGTGACCCCCCCGGATATCATGTCATGGGGCGTGGGCGGATTGCTGAGCGAGATCGACTCGCGCCCGCGCCCGCGCCGGATGGGAGAGACCGCGCAAGGGCCGGCGGAAAAAGGCACCGGTACGAGGATCAACACGCGCTCGGGAGGCACCGGCTGAGACAGGACAGGTCTGCTGGAACGACCCGGGCACAATTCAGGTCAGGGAGGACTTGATGCCAACAGTGAAAATGAACGTGAACGGGCGCGCGCTGGCCGCAGGGGCCGAGGGGAGGACCTTGCTTTAGACCTGGCTTCGCGAGGGGCTTGGCCTCACCGGCACCCATGTTGGCTGCGACACCAGTCAGTGCGGTGCCTGCGTGGTGATTGTCGATGGGCAGCCGGTCAAGTCCTGCACGGCCTTCGCCGCCGATCTGGACGGCGCCGAGGTCACGACCATCGAGGGCATGGCAAATCCCGACGGCAGCCTTGGCACGATCCAGAAGGCGTTTCAGGACCATCACGGGCTGCAATGCGGCTTCTGCACGCCTGGCATGGTGATGTCCACCGCAGCGCTTCTGGCCGAGAACCCCAGACCCAGTGAGGAAGAGATCCGCCACTATCTCGAGGGCAATATCTGCCGCTGCACGGGATATCAGAACATCGTGCGCGCGGTGATGGCCGCATCCGGTCAGGATGTGGGCGCGCTCGCGGCTGAGTGAGACCCGTAGGGTGGGTGCTGCGCACCCACCACGACATCAGAGATTCAGGAGGATAGCATGCCCAAGGATGACGGCATCGGCGCCAGCGTGAAACGGCGCGAGGACAATCGCTTTCTGACCGGGAACGGTCGCTATACCGACGACATCAACCTGCGCGGACAGGCCTATGTGCATTTCCTGCGCTCGGATGTCGCCCATGGCCGCATCAAGGCCATCGACAGCAGCGCGGCCGGGTCCATGCCCGGCGTGCTCAAGGTCTTCACCTCGGCCGATTTCGCGTCCGCCGGAGGAATTCCCTGCGGCTGGCAGGTCACCGACCGCCACGGCCAGCCGATGCAGGAGCCCAAGCACCCGATCCTTGCCGAAGGCAAGGTTCGCCATGTCGGCGACCCCATCGCCGCCGTGGTGGCGGAAACCTATGAACAGGCCCGCGATGCAGCCGAGGCAATCGAGGTCGATATCGAGGATCTGGAGCCGGTGATCGACATGAAGGCCGCGCTCGCGGAAGGCGCGCCCAAGGTCCATGATGATCTGAGCTCGAACCTCTGCTATGACTGGGGCTTCGTCGAGGAAAACAAGGACGCCGTGAATGCGGCGTTCGGCAACGCCGCGCATGTGGTGTCGCTTGAACTGACCAACAACCGCCTTGTCGCCAACCCGATGGAACCCCGTGTCGCGGTGGGCGATTACGACCCCTGGGGCGACATGCACACGCTCTACACCACCAGCCAGAACCCGCATGTCATCCGGCTCTTGATGGGGGCCTTCGTGCTGTCCATCCCCGAGCACAAGCTGCGCGTGGTAGCGCCCGATGTGGGCGGCGGTTTCGGCTCGAAAATCTATCACTATGCCGAGGAAGCCTTCTGCACCCATGCAGCCAAGGTACTCAAACGCCCGGTGAAATGGACCTCCTCGCGCTCGGAAGCCTTCATCTCGGACGCGCATGGGCGTGATCACAAGACGAAGATCGAGCTGGCGCTGGATGCCGATCACAACTTCACTGCCATCCGCACAGAGACCTACGCCAATATGGGGGCCTATCTGAGCACCTTCGCGCCCTCGATCCCGACCTGGCTGCATGGCACGCTCATGGCGGGGAACTACAAGACCCCGCTGATCTATGTGAATGTCAAGGCAGTGTTCACCAACACGGTGCCGGTCGATGCCTATCGCGGCGCTGGCCGCCCCGAGGCGACCTTTCAGCTTGAGCGGCTGATCGACAAGGCAGCGCGCCAACTGGGTGTGGACCCGATAGAACTGCGGCGCAGGAATTTCATCCAGCCCGACCAGTTCCCCTATCAGACGCCGGTGGCCGTGGTCTATGACACCGGCAATTACGACGCCACGCTCGACAAGATGCTGGAGCTTGCCGATTACGCCAGTTTCGACAAGCGGGCAGAAGAGAGCAAGGCGCGCGGCAAGCTGCGCGGCTTCGGCATTGCCCATTACATCGAGGCCTGCGGTATCGCGCCCTCTAACCTTGTGGGGCAGCTTGGGGCACGGGCCGGGCTTTACGAATCCGCCACGATCCGGGTGAACGCCACAGGCTCGATCAGCGTCTATACGGGCAGCCACAGCCACGGGCAGGGGCATGAGACGACCTTTGCCCAGGTGGTGGCCGAGATGATCGGCGTGGATGCGGACAGCATTCATATCCATCATGGCGACACCTCGAACACGCCGATGGGTATGGGCACCTATGGCTCGCGCTCGCTCGCCGTGGGCGGCTCGGCCATCGTCAAGGCCACCAACAAGGTGATCGACAAGGCCAGGAAGATCGCAGCCCACCTGCTCGAGGCTGCGCCCGAGGATATCGAGTTGAAGGACGGCAAGTTCTCGGTCGCGGGCACCGACAAGTCGGTGGACTGGTCCGGGGTGACACTGGCGGCCTATGTGCCTCATAACTACCCGCTCGAGGATCTCGAGCCGGGGCTGGAGGAAACCGCCTTCTATGATCCGTCGAACTTCACCTATCCGGCCGGCGCCTATGGGTGCGAGATCGAACTGGACCCCGAGACCGGCAAGATCGATATCCTGCGCTTTGTCGCGGCGGATGATTTCGGCAATGTCGTGAACCCGATGATTGTCGAGGGGCAGGTGCACGGGGGTCTGGCCCAGGGGATCGGACAGGCCCTTCTTGAAAACTGCGTCTATGACGAGAACGGCCAGCTTCTGTCGGGCAGCTACATGGATTACGCCATGCCGCGCGCGGATGATTTCCGCGGCTTCGTGGTCGATCACAGCTGCAACACGCCTTGCACGCACAACCCGCTTGGCGTGAAGGGCTGTGGCGAGGCCGGGGCCATCGGCTCGCCCCCGGCTGTTGTCAACGCGGCCATCGATGCGCTGCACCGCGCTGGCCACACCCACATAACCCATATCGACATGCCCCTGACGCCCTCGCGCGTCTGGTCGGCAATGAACCGCTGAGGGAGGAAAGAGAGATGCATGCATTCGAGTTCGTCAAACCCTCCAGCATTGCCGATGCGGTCAAGGCGCTTGCCAGTGGCGAGGCCATCCCGCTGTCTGGCGGCCAGACCCTGATCCCTTCGATGAAGGCCCGGCTCAACGCGCCCGAGGTGCTTGTCAGCCTGACCGGCATTGCCGAGATGAAGGGCGTCTGCCGCGATGGCGACGTGCTGGTGGTGGGTGCGGCCACGACCCATGCCGAGGTTGCCCGCGCGGCCGCAGGCGACTTCCCCGGCCTTGCGGGGCTTGCCGGGAAGATCGGCGACCCGGCCGTGCGCTCGCGCGGTACGATCGGGGGAAGCCTTGCGAATAACGACCCGTCGGCCTGCTACCCTGCCGCCGCGCTCGGCACAGGCGCGCGCATCGTGACCGACCGGCGCGAGATCGCAGCGGATGATTTTTTCCAGGGCATGTTCACCACTGCCCTGAAGGAGGGCGAGGTTATCACCTCGGTCCGCTTGCCCATCCCCGAAGCCTCTGCCTATGCGAAGTTCCTGCAACCGGCCTCGCGTTTTGCGCTGACCGGTGTCTTTGTGGCGAAATATGCCGCAGGGGTGCGGGTGGCCGTGACCGGGGCGTCGGAAGGGGGTGTGTTCCGCTGGGCCGAGGCCGAGGCTGCGCTCTCGTCGGATTTCGACTCCGAGGCACTCTCGGGGCTGTCTGTGGCGGCCGAAGGCATGATCTCGGACCTTCATGGCACGCCTGAATATCGCGCGCATCTGGTGCGTGTGATGACCCGCCGGGCGGTCGCGGCGGCAAGCTGAGCGCGGCAGGCTGTGCGAAAATGAAGAGGGCCCTCTGCGGCCCTCTTTGCCGTTTGGTCCTTGGAATCAGCGCAGCGATGGTTAGCTTGTGCGACGAACATCGCAAGCAGGAGCTCAGATGACCATCGACCTTCACTACTGGCCCACGCCGAATGGCTGGAAAATCTCCATCGCGCTGGAGGAAATGGGCCTGCCTTACAACGTTCATTATGTCGATATCGGCGCGGGCGAGCAGTTCCGGCCCGAATTCCTGAAAATCGCACCCAATAACCGTATGCCCGCAATCCTGGACCCGGAAGGCCCCGACGGTGCCCCGATCTCGGTCTTCGAGTCCGGCGCGATCCTGCAATACCTGGCGCGCAAGACCGGGCAGTTCCACGGCGCGACCGAGCGCGGGCGCGTGGCGGTCGATCAGTGGCTCATGTGGCAGATGGGCGGGCTTGGGCCGATGGCGGGGCAGGCGCATCACTTCCTGAAATATGCGCCCTCGCTGGAGCCGCCGCAGGACCTGCCCTATGCCAAGGACCGTTACCGCAACGAGGTGACGCGGCTTTACGGCGTCCTCGACCGGCAACTGGCGGAAAACCCCTATGTTGCGGGCGATGCCTATTCGATCGCCGATATGGCGATCTGGCCTTGGGCAATTCTGTGGGAAGGGCAGGCACAGACGCTTGCGGATTTCCCGAACCTTGCGCGCTGGCTCGAGCAGGTGGGCGCGCGGCAGGCCGTGCAGAAAGGGCGTGCGCTGGGCTCCGAGAGGCGGTCGGACATCCAGCGGGACCGCAAGGCGCAGGAGGTGCTCTTCGGCAACCGCAAGTGAGACGTCGCCCTGTAGGGTGGGTGCTCTGCACCCACCTTCGGGTGCGGCTCATTCCTCGGGTGCGGTCTTGTAGCGCTCGAACAGCTTCGCCTGTGCCATGAAAAAGGCAAACAGCGCGAAGGGCAGCACGAAGGTGCGGAAATTCACCCAGGCATCGGTTGACATGCTGCGCCAGACAATCTCGTTGGCGCAGGCCATGGCCGCGAACATCAGCGCCAACCGTCGGGTCAGGACGATCCAGCCTTCATGGGTCAGCGGCAGGGCGCCTTCCATGACCAGTTCCAGCCAGCTCTGCCCTCGCGTGAGCCCCAGAAACAGCAGTCCCGAGAATATCGCATAGACGGCGGTGGGCTTCATCTTGAAGAACCGTTCGTCATTGAGCCAGACCGTCAGCCCGCCGAACAGCACGACCATCACCAGCGTCACAAGCTGCAACCGGCTCAGCCGACCCGAGAGTTTCCACAGCACGAAGGTCGCGACCGCCATGAGTGGAATGAAGGCGGCCGTCAGCAAGATGAAGGCGTCATATTCGGTGCCTCCGATGTCGTAGCTCTGCCCGCGCGTGCTGATATAGCCCAGAAAGAACAGCAGCACGGGGCCGAGTTCCAGACCGATCTTGACTGCGGGAGAGACCTGGCGTTCCGTCATGCGTTATCCTTGCTGGCTGGCGTTGGCCCCGACCTTATGGGGTGTGGGCCTTCAGGAGGCAATGCGCAACACGACGTCGCGCCCGCGCCGTGTATAGCGCAATTCGTTCTCGCCGATGGCGGTGACCTGCCCGCCATCCAGGCTCTCGCCGACGCGGACAGTCACGACCCGCCCGTTCGAGAGCCGCACCAGCGCGCGCCGGTTGCTCGAGGTGCCCATGACGCCAATCAGGTTGACCTGACGCAGATTGATGGCCCGCGCCTGGGTCGCTTCCCGCGCGACCGAGGCCGATGTCGGGATCACCGGTGCGGCCACGGCGGCGCGTGCGGTCTGGACGGGCGCTTCAGGTGCCGGAGCCGCTGTCGCGGCGGGAACCGCGGTCGTGGTCCGGGGCTGGGCGCTGCGCAGGGCACGCTGCACGATGGCTGAGAACTGGCTGGGGCGCGCACCCGGACGCATCGAGGCAGCCACTGCCAGGTCCGACGCATCCTCTGCTCCCGGAATGGGTGCCGGTTCGGGCGCGAGCGCGGCCAGAACAATCTGTTCGGGTCGCGCAGCCGGGCGCAGACCCGTCAAGGCAACGCCGCCCGGAGGCGGCGTGTCCAGGCTTGCCTGATCAGGTTCGCTCAGCCCGGATTCGGGGTCGTCGGCGGGCTGGGCCTCGGGTTCGACAGTCTCTGGTGCAGTTTCGGGTGCGATGCCTGCCGGACGCTGCGGCGGCGCGACCGGTGGGCGCCCGTCGGTGACAGTGATCTGCAGCGCCGATTCATCCAGAATCTCCGGCGCGGCTTCGGTTGCAGGCTCGGGCTGGGGTGGCGGTGGCGGTTCCGGCGCGATCCCGGCGGGGCGTTCCGGGGGGGTGACGGGCGGACGACCCTCGGTCACGACGATCTCGAGCGCGTCCTCCCCCGCAGGCAGACCAGACGGCAGCGCGTCCGGAGCGTCAGTTTCGGGCGCGAGCGGCGGCGCTGCCGCAACAGCGAGTTCCTCGCGCAGCGGAGGCAGCGGTTCCGAGCCGAAGGGCGCGGGCAGCTGCGGCGCGACGGGAAGCGGCAGGGCTTCCTGCGGCGCCAGCAGCGCCACCGAGCGCAACCCGGCAACACGCCCCGCGTTCAGATCGGCAGGGGGGGTCGGTGCCGCCACCCCGTTGCCGCCAATGGCCTCTGCCTGGCCGAGTGTTTCGGGTACCAGCGCATCAATGGGCGGCTGCTGCGCGGCATCTTCGAGCCCCAGCGCGGCTTCGATCTCGTCGCTGGCGACAAGCTCATCAGGCAACAGGGCAGGGTCTGGCAGGACCGCCTGATCGGCCGGCACAGTAGCCTCCGGCGCGACGATTTCGGCAGGTTCGGTCAGGGCCGTGGTATCGGGCGCGGGGGGCTGGGTCGAGGTAAAGAAGAACACCCAGACCGCGACCGCCGCCAGCAGCAGCCCCACCCCACCCAGGATCAGAAGCCCGCGATTCATCCCCGAGGGTTCGGCCTCTGCATGCTGGCGCGCCCCGAAGATCGTCATCCGCTCGGCTTCGGTCTGGCTCTCGGCTGCATTGCTGCGGTTGCGCAGGGTTTCGAGCGGGTCCCTGCGCGAGACTTGCTTCGCGGGCGCGGAAGCTGCCGGTTCCCGCGCTGGCGCCGCAGAAGGCGCCGCAGGCTTTGCGCTGCCTGCCCTTGACGAGGCAGTTTCTTGCGCGGAAGTGTCGGACGAGGGCGACAAGGCTCCAAGCACTGGCTTGCTGGACACAGCCTCGGTCAGACTGGGTGTGCCGGCCACCTGCGGCTTCAGATCGGACAGGGAGGCCCGCAGTTTCTGCGCGATGGCACTGCCGGACCCCCTCAGCGCAGCGCTGCCCGCCAGGCGCGCGCGCAGGCTGCCGAGCATGCCGCCCTTCGGCTTCGCGGTGCTTCTGGTGGAGCCGGATTTCGCAGCGGTTCCGCGCCGGGAGGAAAAGGTCAGTGGAACCGATTCTGACGCCGTATCCGCCAGCACGGGATCGTCGCCGGCGGCGGCCTTGTCCGGTTCCTGCTTCTTGCCACGCGACTTGAGGAAGTTTGCGAAACTACCGCTCGCGGCAACGCTGTCTTGCGTCGGTTGGGCGGCCTTGCGTTTGAATCCCGTTGAAGGTTCTGCTGCGGACCCTGCGCCTGCCTTGCCCTTTGGCGTGCCTTCCGGTTCTGCCTCGCCCTTCGGCGCCGCCTCGGCACCGGCTTCTGTCCCGCCCTGGGACGCCGCCTCGACGCCGGACAGGGATGCCGTTGTGGCGGATTGCGGGCTGTCGGGGAGTGTCTGCGATGCGGTCGGGGTCGTCGGGCCGTCGCCGGTTTCGGCCTTCTCTGTCATCCCGTTGGATGAACCGGCCTTGACAGCCTCGGTACCGACAAGTTCGGGTTCGGGCAGTTGCACGACCCCTGTTTCGCGCAGGATCTCTGGTTCGCGCTCGATCTGGCCGGGGTCGCCCACGATGCTGCGCGCCAGCCGCGTCGTGCCGAAGAAAGGCTCGCGGTTGAAATGCCCGTTCAGCGGCGCCGCTGCGGCGCTGACCGGGTTCAGCCCGAAGCTCCGGGCGAATTCTTCGGCCTCGATCAGCGTCTCGCGTGCCACCACGGCGACATGCACCTGCCCGCCATTGATCGTCCAGTCGAAATCCAGTTCCTCGACGGGGTAGGGCGTGCGCCCGTCAAGCTGGGCGCGGATCTCGCGCTCCTGCTCGGCGCGGCTGCGGCTGCCGACCTCCAGATCGCAGAACAGTATCTGCTCGTCCGGAATGACCAGTTTGGTGGTGACACCCTCTGGCGCCAGCGCATGGGCAATACGCGCCAGATCCGCAAGTTGGACATCGCGTTCCGGGGCTTCGGGATCGACTGCGCCCACGCGCAGCCAGCCTGACCGGCCCCGCTGCCAGAGCGTTATGCCGTCAGATGTCAGGCCAAGGGCGAAATTCGGTTTCATGCCCTGCCTTTAGCACAGGTTTTTCGCATATCGGGAGTCACAAAACCCTCATCTCGGGACGATGACGCAAAAAACCGCCCATCGGGCCGCATATGTCCCCCTCTCAGGCCCCGGCCCTGGTCAGAGCCTGATCCAGATCGGAGATGATGTCCTCGGCGTTTTCCAACCCGATCGAGAGCCGCACCACATCCGGCGCGGCCCCGGCGGCGATCTGCTGCGCCTCTGTAAGCTGCCGGTGCGTGGTCGAGGCCGAATGGATGATCAGCGAGCGCGTATCGCCCAGGTTGGCCACATGGCTGAGCAGTTCGACAGAATCGATCAGTTTCACGCAGGCCTCGTATCCTGCCTTGAGCGAGAACGTGAAAAGCGACGAGGCCCCCTTGGGGCAGATCCGCGACATGCGGGGGTAATACGGCGAGGATGGCAGGCCGGCATAGGTGACATAGGCCACGCGCGGGTCCTTCTCCAGCCACTCGGCCACTTTCACCGCATTTGCGCAATGCCGCTCCATCCGCAGCGAGAGCGTTTCGATGCCCATCAGCGTGTAATGCGCCGCCTGCGGGTTCAGTGTCATGCCCAGGTCGCGCAGCCCTATGGCGATGGCATGAAAGGTAAAGGCGAGATGCCCGAAGGTTTCATGGAATTTCAACCCGTGATAGGCGGGCTCCGGGTCCGAGAGCGACGGGAACTTGCCGTTCGACCAGTTGAACTTGCCCGAATCGATGATGCATCCCCCGGTCACGGTGCCATTGCCGGTGAGGTATTTCGTCATCGAATGCACCACCAGTGTTGCGCCATGCTCGATCGGGCGGCACAGATACGGCGTAGCCGTGGTGTTGTCGACGATCAGCGGGATACCGTGGCGATCGGCGATCGCGGCGAGTGCGTCGAGGTCCGTGATATAGCCGCCCGGATTGGCGATGGTCTCGCAGAAGATGGCGCGGGTATTGTCGTCAATTGCGGCCTCGACAGCAGTGAGGTCATCGGTATCGACGAATTTCGCCGACCAGCCGAACCGCCTGATGGTCTGGCTGAACTGCGTGACCGTGCCACCATAGAGCCGGTTGGAAGACACGATGTTCAGCCCCGGTCCCATCAGCGGAAACAGCGCCATGATCTGTGCCGCATGTCCCGAGGAACAGCACACTGCCCCGGCCCCACCCTCCAGCGTTGCCATGCGTTCCTGCAGGGCGGCAACAGTGGGGTTGGTCAGGCGCGAGTAGATGTAGCCGAGTTCCTGCAGGTTGAACAGCGCCGCCGCATGGTCGGCGTCGCGGAATACAAAGGCCGTGGTCTGATAGATCGGCACCTGCCGCGCGCCGGTCGCCGGATCGGGCCGCGCGCCGGCATGAATCTGAAGCGTGTCGAAACCTGGAGTCGTGGCGGACATCTGTGCCTCCCTTGGGCTGTATTCGCGCACGAGGCTACGCGACAGCCCCGCGCAGGGCAAGAGCAGACCCGAAGCCTAGACGGTCCTGTCGGGCGCGGGCAGGGCCTTGGCCTCGTCGGGCATCTGCTCGGGCAGGTCGATGGTGAACGTGCCCTCTTCGGGGTAGATGGTGATCCGGGCCTTGGGCGTGAGCGTGGCAAGGATCTCGTTCAATTCGCGCTGCGCGCGCTCCACGGTCTCGCGCTGGGTCTCGCGCTTGACGACAGGTGCCTCGGCCCTGGCACCGAACAGGAACTTGAACATGGCAAAACCTCTTCTTTCCCTGACTGCCAATACCGCAGCAGCGCCCCAAGGGAAACCCTCGGCGCCGCAGCGCAGCAGAGTTTGCGCCATCACATCGGCGTCAGGCAAAGCCGGGCGCAGTGCGCGTGTCGCCGGTGACGATGTCGCGCCGATTGCGGGTCGGACCGAGATAGTGCGCCACAACCGGATGACCGGGATCGAGCGCGCGATGACGCACCAGAAGCGCCGTGATCGCGGCCTCGGCCGCCCGTACCCCGCCATCGACGATCTTCAGCGCAATCCCCAGCCGCGCCTGTGGCAGGATGGCGACGAAGACGGCCTCGGCCCCGGTCTTGATGGCCGCGCGCCCGTCCATGGCGCGCATCAACTCGGTGCAGGCGCGGCCTTCGCCCGCGACAAGGTCGGGATGCGCCATCATGGCCTCGCGCAGTCGCACCATGGCGCGTTGGCGTACGCCGGCCTCGCCCGCGGCGGCGAAGCGCGCCATTGCCTGCGCCAGCCCTGCCACGGTCGTCGCGAAATTCGGCGCCGAGCAGCCGTCAATGCCAAAGCCCGGAGAGGACAGCCCAGTGACCTCCTCGAAGGCATCGCGTACGGATGCCTGAACGGGATGGTCAGGGTCCACATATTCAGCATCCCCCCCGAGATGGCGTTTCAGCATCAGGAACCCCGCATGCTTGCCCGAACAGTTGTTATGCAGCTGGCAGGGCGCCGCATCGGCGAGGATCAGCCGGTCGCGTTCGTCCCTGTCCTGTGGCTCCTGGGGGCCGCAGCGCAGGTCGGTCTCGTCCAGCCCCAGATCCGCCAGCCAGCGTTCCACGCGCCCGACATGCGCGGCCCCGCCCTGATGCGAGGCGCAGGCCAGCGCCAGATGTTCCGGCCCCAGCGCGGCCCCCGCGCCGCTCTCCAGCAGCGGCAGGGCCTGCACCATCTTGCAACTCGAACGCGGATAGATCAGGGCATCGGGTTGCCCCCAGGCCTCGACCACCTCGCCGGTCTCGCGCATCACCACGGCATGACCGTGATGCAGGCTTTCCAAAAACCCGCCGCGCCACAGCTCGATCATCGGCGCGGCGCCCGCATCGACCGGGAAAAAATTCGGCATCTTGTCGCTCATTTCCGTCACTCCCGATGCACGCATCCTCACGGCTGCGCGATTTCCTGCCATGAGGGCTTTGAATTTCCAGTGACTTGACGCTATGAAACCTGCCATGAGCTTAGTCAACGTGCCAGCAACACCTGCGCGTGTGGTGCGAAAAACAGACCGGGGCAATTGGAGGCGCGAGAGCAAATGAGATCACTGGGCAGAATCGGGGCAGTTCTTGCCGTGGCAGGCCTTGTCGCAACTGGGGCGCAGGCGCAGGAATCGACCAACCGCGTCGCGGCCGATACCGACTGGAGCGTGTTTGTCGAGAGCAGCCCCAAGGAATGCTGGGCTGTCTCGGCCCCGAAAGAGACGGTCAACACACGCGGTGGCCAGCCTGTGCAGGTGCGGCGCGGTGACATCCTGCTGTTCGCCACCTACCGCCCCGGCCGTGACACGCCCGAGATTTCCTTTACCGGAGGGTATCCGTTTGCGCCGGATTCAACCGTGGGCGTGACCATCGGCACCAACGAATTCCAGCTTTTCGTGGATGGGCAATGGGCGTGGTCGGGTTCGCCCGAGGATGACCAGCGCATTTTTGCCTCGATGCGTGCCGGAGCAGAGGCCGTGCTGACCGCGCGCTCGACCCGTGGCACCAATACGCGAGACACTTTCTCGCTCTTCGGCTTCACTGCGGCGTCCGAGGAAGCGCAGCGCCAATGCGCTGAGTGACCTGCGCCCCGCGCGCTTTTTGAACCGTCCGGGCTGTCTTTGCCGGGCGGTTTTGCTATATCTCGCTGAGACGCGACCCGAGAGACCTTGATGACCGCAACTGTCCCCGTCACACAGGATGTCCTGACCCTGCCGCGCAAGCTGCCCGAGGGCGGGCGGCGCAGTCTGGTGGGCATGACGCGCGCGCAGATGCTTGGTGCCCTGTTGGCCATCGGCACGCCCGAGCGGCAGGCGAAGATGCGCGTGGGCCAGATCTGGCAGTGGATCTATCACTGGGGCGCGCAGGATTTTGCCACGATGACCAATCTGGCCAAAGGGTATCGCGCTGAACTGGCCGAGCATTTCGAAATCACCCGCCCCGAAATCGTTACCCGCCAGATATCCGATGACGGGACACGCAAATACCTGCTCCGGATCGCTGGCGGGCATGAGGTCGAGGCTGTCTACATACCTGAAGAAAGCCGTGGAACACTTTGTATTTCTTCACAGGTTGGCTGCACGCTGACCTGTTCCTTCTGCCATACCGGCACGCAGAGGCTGGTGCGCAACCTGACCGCTGCCGAGATTGTCGGCCAGGTTCTGGTGGCGCGCGACGATCTGGGCGAATGGCCGGTTCCGGGTGCGCCGAGGGACGAGACGCGGCTGGTGAGCAATGTCGTGCTGATGGGCATGGGCGAGCCGCTCTACAATTTCGAGAATGTGCGCGACGCGATGAAGGTGGTGATGGATGGCGAGGGGCTGTCGATCTCGCGTCGGCGCATCACGTTGTCCACATCCGGTGTGGTTCCCGAGATCGCGCGCACTGCAACCGAGATCGGCTGTCTGCTGGCGGTGAGCTTCCACGCCACCACCGACGAGGTGCGCGACCGGCTGGTGCCGATCAACAAGCGATGGAACATCAAGGCCTTGCTGGACGCGCTGCGCGAATACCCGCGCCTGTCGAACTCCGAGCGGATCACCTTCGAATATGTCATGCTCAAGGGTGTGAATGACTCGGATGCGGATGCGCGACGGCTGGTGCGGCTGATCGCAGGCATTCCGGCCAAGATCAACCTGATCCCGTTCAACGAATGGCCCGGTGCGCCCTATGAGCGCAGCGACTGGGCGCGGATCGAGGCCTTTGCCGATATCGTCCACAAGGCCGGTTATGCCAGCCCCATCCGCACCCCGCGCGGCGAGGACATCATGGCGGCCTGCGGACAACTCAAATCGGCCACCAAGCGCGGGCGGCGGTCGCGCGCGGAGATTACGCTGGAAGCTGGGGGATAGACGATGCCCGTGGTGGTGCTGATCGTGGTAGGCGCGCTGGCCGGGGTGCTGGCCACGCGACTGATGCGAATGGACACCGACCTGCCCACAGCCATGCTGATCGGCGTGCTGGGCGCTGTCGTGGGCGGCATGGGGTTCCGGTTCCTTGCGACTTCGGCCTCCTGGGTGGGGGGCTTCGTGCTGGCGCTGCTGGGCTCGCTGGTGCTGTTGTGGCTGTGGAAACAGTATCAGGGGCGGCGCTGAGACCGGTCTTGCGCTGCAAGGCAGTCGTGGAGTTTGAGTATTTTTGGCAAGATGAAGCCGGGATCGGGGATCATCAACTTCGTTTCGGACGGCTTTTGTAGACAGGCAGGTGCCAGCCAAAGGCGAGTGAGCCTGCGCGCAGGGCGAAAGTGGTCAGGCCGCAGGCCAGCAGGATGATCATCCTGTCATCCGTGAGATATTGCACGCCAAGAGCGGCCAGCGCCCCGGCGAGGGCGGCCGTGGCGTACAGTTCGCCTTTTTTCAGCACCAGCGGCACTTCGTTGCAGACCACATCGCGCATGAGCCCGCCCAGAGTGCCGGTGGTTACCCCCATGATCGCCACGATGGCGGCGCTCTGCTCCATGTTCATCGCCACGCCAACCCCCGCCGGAACCGCTACCGCAAGGGCAGCGGCATCGCACCATTCCAGCGCGCGCAGACGCGATTCGAACAGATGCGCCGTGAAGAAAACCATGAGCGCGGCGAGGCAGGCCGAGAGGATCATGCCCGGATCCGAGACCCAGAACACGGCCTCGCGGTTCAGAATCACGTCACGGATCGTACCGCCACCCACGGCGGTCAGGCAGGCCACGAAGAAGAAGCCCACGATATCGAGCTGGGCGCGGCTGGCCGCCAGCGCGCCTGACAGGCCGAATATGAACACTGCCGCATAATCGAGTCCCTGCACGAGTGTCATTGTGCAGCCCTTTGCGGCTTGTAGGGGGCCATGCCCGCGCGCGCCAGCGCATCGGCGCGCTCGTTTCCGGGGTGGCCGGCATGGCCCTTGATCCATTCCCATGTCACGCGGTGGCGGGCCTGCGCGGCGTCAAGCCGTTGCCACAGATCGGCGTTCTTCACCGGCTTTCGGTCTGCGGTGCGCCAGCCGTTCTTCTTCCAGCCGTGAATCCAGCTTGTCACGCCGTTCCTGACATAGGCGCTGTCGGTAACGATGGTCAGGTCGCTGGGGCGCTCCAGTGTTTCCAGCGCTGTTATGGCGGCCATGAGTTCCATTCGGTTATTGGTGGTCTGGGCCTCGCCGCCCATGAGTTCGCGCTCCTTGACCACGTCTTCGCCGCGCAGCGCCTGCAGGAGCACGCCCCAGCCGCCAGGGCCGGGATTGCCGGAGCATGCCCCGTCTGTATAGGCGACAAGCGCGGTCACAGAGGCGTGTATCCGTCAAGTGCCGCGATCCGGACAAGCCATTCTCCGATTGCCGGAAAGCGCGCCATGTCGAAACCGCCACGATCCCCGGCGCTCTGGGTATAGGCGCAAAGGCAGATATCGGCGAGGCAGGGGGCCGTGCCCACAAGCCAGTCATGGCGGCCGAGATGATCCTCCATGATCTGAAGCAGTGCATGGCCGCGGTCGAGCAGTTCAGCGAGTCTTTGGGGCGTGGCGTCGGGCTTGCGGTGCGCATAGGTCAGCAGGGCGGCCCGCACGGCGATCACGCCTTCATGCTGGTTCTGTTCCCAGAACATCCAGGCGAGCATCTGCGCACGGGCAACGGAGTCTTGCGGGATGAAGTGCGTGCCTGCGCCGATATAGCACAGGATCGCGTTCGATTCGGGCAGGGCGGTGCCATCCGCAAGCACAAGGACCGGGGCCTTGCCAAAGGGCAGGCGGCCATCGGCATGGGCCTGCGCCAGTGCAGGGCTGTCATATTCGACATCGACCCGCGTGACCGCCCGCCCCAACAGCGCCAGCAGCAGCCGCACCTTGTAGCTGTTGCCCGAGGAAGGCATGGAATAGAGGATCATCGCGCCGAACTCCGCTTGCTCGTCCCTGTCTAGCCCAGGGCAAGCCCCAGCACCAGAGAGAGCACGACCCCGGCAGTCAGCATCAGCCGCAGAGGCATCCACCAAGGCGGTGCGAGGCCCCAGAGGCGGAACTGCCCGTCGATACGCAACAGCCCCAGAAAGCCGATGATCAGCGCGCCGAGCGCCTGCGATGGTCCACCGCCCACCATGAAGAACACCCAGAGTGCCGGGATGACCGAGAGCGCATAGCCGGACCAGCGCTGCTCGTGGGTCCCGCGCGCGGCAAAGCCCCAGAGCACGCCTGACATGAAGCTCAGGATCACCGAGCCATAGGCGACAAGCACATAAGGCCCGGTAAAGCGCGGGCCGATCAGGCCTTCTGTCAGTTCGCGCAGGGAGGGCGACAGCAAGGTGGCCAGACCGAAGGCAAAGGGGAGCAGCCCGGCCAGCCCGAGCGCCAGCGCAGGGCGCGGGATCATGCAGGCTCGCGCAACACGCGCGGGACCTTGAACTCGACCCGCTCCTTCGCGGTCTCGACCAGTTCCACGATCACGTCATGGCGCGCGCGGAACGCCTCTATCACCTCGTTCACCAGATCCTCCGGGGCCGAGGCACCTGCTGTTATGCCCACTGCCCGCGCGCCCTCCAGCGCACGCCAGTCGATCTCGGTCGCGCGCTGCACAAGCTGGGCATAGGCGCAGCCCCTTGCGCGGCCCACCTCGACCAGACGCAGCGAGTTCGAGGAATTGGGCGCGCCGATCACCAGCAGCGCATCGATCAGCGGCGCGATGGCCTTTACGGCCTCCTGCCGGTTGGTGGTGGCGTAGCAGATGTCTTCCTTGTGCGGGCCGACAATCGCCGGGAAGCGCGCCCTGAGCGCTGCAACCACTTCGGCGGTATCGTCGATCGAGAGCGTGGTCTGCGTGATGTAGGCGAGTTTCCCGGGATCGCGCACATTGAGCCCCGCGACATCGGCGGGCGTTTCGACCAGAAGCACCTCGCCCTCGGGCAGTTGCCCCATGGTGCCAATGGTCTCGGGGTGTCCTGCATGGCCGATCATCACCATCTGAAGCCCGTTGGCAAAGTGGCGCTCGGCCTCGATATGCACCTTGCTGACCAGCGGGCAGGTGGCATCGACATAGAGCATCTGTCGCGCCTCGGCCTCGGCGGGCACGGATTTCGCCACACCATGGGCCGAGAAGATCACCGGGCGGTCAGGGGGGCACTCGTCCAGTTCCTCGACGAATACGGCGCCTTTGGCACGCAATCCGTCCACCACATAACGGTTATGCACGATCTCGTGGCGCACATAGACCGGCGCCCCCCATTTCTCGAGCGCCATTTCGACGATCTTTATCGCCCGGTCCACGCCCGCGCAGAAACCGCGCGGGGCTGCAAGATAGAGGGTGAGGGGCGTCGGCATGCGCGATCTCCGTTATTCCCCCCATACCTAACCGCCAGGGCCGGTCAGGTCCAGTGGTCCGACCCGCTCAGCCTGACACGCAATCCGCAATGGCCTGTGCCATGTTGCGCATCAGCGTCGGGTAAAGTGCGGGGCCGGGTTCCAGCAGCACGCCTGCAGGGTCAAGCTCTGCTCCGACACGCACGCCGGTTCCCTCGACCACGACATCGACATAACGCGAGGAATGGTTGACTTCGGGGAAGATACAGGCGGCACCGGCATCGGCAAGCTGTGCGCGCAGTTCCGCCAGACGCTGCGCGCCGGGTGCGGCAGCATCACCAAGGGTGATCGTGCCGGCGATGTTGAGGCCGAACTGATCGGCGAGATACCCATAGGCATCGTGGAACATGACCAGCGGGGCCGCGCCGACAGGTTCAAGGATGGCCTCTATCTCACTGTTCAGTGTTATAATTTCGGCGATAGAAGCGGCTGCGTTGGCGCGGAAGGAGTCAGCCTGATCGGGTGCGTGCCCGGCCAGTTCCTCGGCGATCAGATCAAGCCAGATTGCAGCATTGCCGGTGTTCATCCAGACATGGGGGTCGAGTCCATCATGTCCATGGTCATGCGAATGACCGTGATCGTCGTGGGCGTGGCCGTGGTCGTCATGCGAATGACCGTGATCGTCGTGGGCATGGCCATGGTCGTCATCGGAATGACCATGCGCAAAGTCCTGCAGATGCAACCCCTCGGCGCGGATCAACGTCACGACTTCGCCTTGCGTGCCCACACCGCCGAGCGCGCGGGCGAGCCAGGGCGTCAGTTCCTCGCCAACCCAGAAGACCAGATCGGCTTCGGCTAACGCGCGCGCCTGGCTGGGGCGCAACTGGAAGGAATGCGGGTCTCCGCCCTGATCGAGCAGCAGCACGGCCTCTCCGGCATCGCCCAGCACCATGCTGACCAGTGAATGCGTTACCGCGAAATCGGTCACGATCCGAAGATCCTGGGCAGCAAGTGGCGTTCCCATCATCGCGCAGGCAAGAGCTATCGAGTAGCGCATTGCGTTCTCCTTGTGTAATAGTGTTTCCAGACCTATCTAATGTTATATCATAACAGTCAAGAGGCATCAGATGACAGATCACAGCCATCCGGCCGGGTTCTGCTGCCCCGACCATAGCGGCGCGGCACAGGCGCGCGCGATCCTCGCGCAGGCCGAGGCGCATGCGCAGGCAGGCGGGTTGCGCCTGACCCCGGTGCGCCGCCGCACGCTGGAGATTCTGCTCGAGGCGCATGGCGCGCTTGGGGCCTATGAAGTGCTGGAACGGCTTGCGGCCGAAGGCTATGGCGCTCAGCCTCCGGTCGCCTATCGGGCCTTGAATTTTCTTGTGGAACATGGGCTTGCGCACCGTGTCCGTAGGCTCAACGCTTTCACCGCCTGCGTGCATCCGACGCAGGAGCATCGCGCCGCCTTTCTTATCTGCGACCGTTGCGAAAGTGTGACCGAGGCCAGCGTCGAGTCCCTGACGCGCGCGATGACCGAGGCCGCCGGGGCCGTGGGATTCAAGCTCGAGCGCAGCACGATCGAGGGCGTGGGCCTGTGCAGCGTCTGCGCCGGAGAGGCTGCATGAGCCTGATCGCGGCCCGCGGTCTGGCGTTGCGCTACGGGACGCGGCGCGTGCTGCATGACATCGACTTCGTCATCGAGCGTGGCGAGATCGTCACCATCGTCGGACCCAACGGCTCGGGCAAGACCTCGTTCCTGCGCGCGCTGCTGGGCGTGGTGGCACCTTCGGGCGGGCGAATAATGCGCGCAGCTGGGTTGCGTGTAGGCTATGTGCCGCAACAGCTGCATATCGATCCCGGCCTGCCGCTGCCCGTGGCCCGCTTCCTGTCGCTGCCCGTGCGCATGACACCGCAGGCGATGGCCGATGTGCTGGCGCGGGTGGGGGTTCCCGAGGTGATGGCGCAGAACATGACAACGCTCTCGGGTGGGCAGTTCCAGCGTGTGCTGCTGGCGCGCGCGCTGCTGGCGCGTCCTGACATCCTGATGCTCGACGAGCCCACCTCGGGTCTGGATCAGCCCGGCGTGGCCAGTTTCTACCGCCTGATCGAGGATGTGCGGCGCGAGACGGGCTGCGCGGTCCTGTCGGTCAGCCATGATCTGCATGTGGTGATGTCGGCGTCCGACCGGGTGATCTGTATCAATGGGCATATCTGTTGTGAGGGTGCGCCCCATGTGGTGCGCGCCGCGCCCGAATACCGTGCCCTGTTCGGGTTGGGCACCGGCGGTGCGCTTGCGCTTTATCAGCACGACCACGACCACGACCACGAGGAGCACGCGCCCCATGCTGGATGATTTCCTGACCCGCGCATTGCTGGCAGGGCTGGCAGTGGCCTTCGCGACCGGGCCGCTGGGCTGTTTCGTGGTCTGGCGTCGCATGGCCTATTTCGGCGATGCCACCGCGCATGCGGCGATCCTGGGTGTGGCGCTGGCACTGGGGTTCCAGATCAGCATCTTTTTGGGCACGATGGTGATCGCGCTGATGATGGCGATGATCGTTTCGGTGCTGGCCGGACGCGGCTGGGCGATGGATACGACGCTGGGTGTGCTGGCCCATTCGGCGCTGGCCTTCGGACTGGTCGCGGTATCTTTCCTTCCCGCGGTCAGGGTGGATCTGTCCGCCTATCTGTTCGGCGATATCCTTGCCGTGTCGCGCTTTGATCTGGCCGTCATCCTGAGTGGGGCAGGGCTGGTGCTGGCGCTGATCCTGTGGCGCTGGTCGGCGTTGCTGACGGCGACGCTGAGCGAGGATCTGGCCCATGCCTCGGGGATCGACCCGGGCCGCGAACGGCTGGTGCTGACGCTGGCACTGGCCGTGGTCGTCGCCGTCGCCCTCAAGATCGTGGGGGCGCTGCTGATCGCGGCGTTGCTCATCATCCCGGCGGCCGCCGCGCGCAATCTGGCGCGCAGCCCCGAGGAGATGGGGATTGCAGCCGTGGTGATCGGGTGCCTGTCGGTCTGGGGTGGGCTGCAGTTGTCACTTGTCCATGACACGCCTTCGGGGCCGTCGATCGTGGTGGTTGCGGCCCTGGTCTTTCTGGTCAGCACGCTCGGGGCAGTGCTCGTCGCAAGGCTGCGCCAGCGTTTCGGCGCGTCAGGCTGAGTCGGTCCACAAGCGTCAGGTAGGCCGCATGCTCCGCGCCGGTCATACCCTTCGCCCGATCCGCAGAGCGCGCGGTGATCGGGCGGCGGGCAGGCTGGCGCCTGCCCGCACCGTGCGTCACGCCTTGACAGGCTCGGCAGTCCCCAGCCGGGCGTCGAGGGACCAAGCTCCCGCACCCGAGATAAAGATTGCGATGTAACCTCCTGCCAAACCGAGGTTTTTAAGAAGCTGGGTCATCTGCATCTGATCTGCCGGGTCGAAATGATAGAGCACGCCCGACGCGACGCAGAAGACGGCCAGCGCCAGCGCGACAAGTCTGGTCTGAAGCCCTGCGATCAGCGCGAGGCCCGCGCCGATCTCGAACAGCACGACGGGCCAGGCAAGGGCTGCGGGAATGCCGCCGCTGGCCATATAGGCCGCGAAGCCATCGACATTGCCCAGCTTGCCGAAGCCCGCGAGAACGAAGAGAAGGCCCAGCAGGATGCGGGCAAGAAGCAGAAGGGACGCGTGTTGCATGAGGCATATCCTTGTGTTGGTTGACAAGGACGACATAGATTGCCTTCAGGGGGCAGGTCTATTCCGCATGCGCTCACACTCCCTGTGCGCCGCCGGTCATGGTGATACGCTGCGCGCCTTGCACTCCCAGCGCCCGGTTTCCTCGGACCAGTATTCGGCCGGGACTCCGGCGGCGACCATGGCCTTCCACTGTGCCCGTGCCTGCGCCAGTTCCCCAGCGTCCTGGCCGTCGAACATCACCCAGAGCCGTTCCAGCCCCGCGACCTCGTCGGGCGCGGCTTCGGCACGGTCGATGGCCATGACGATCCGTGCCCCGTTCGGGGCGTCCCGCACGGTCGTCAGCAGCACGGGCTGGTCCGCATCATGTGGTCCGCCGGCCAGACCATGGGGCAGGAAGCCTGCCTTGTCGCCTTGCCAGAGCGCGGCATCCAGTGCCTCGAGCCGGGAAGGCGTCCTGCCCCGCACCGCCACGCGCATTCCCCGGTCGAGTGCGCGCGTCAGCAGGGCGCGCGCGGTGACCTCGAGAGGGTTGCGGGTCAGGTGATAGAACAGCGCCTTGCCCATCGCCCGTGCCTCAGCGCTGCTCGAAGCGCGCGGCGACCAGCGCATCGAGCGCCATCACGCCCCAACCCGAGGCGCCCTTCGGTGCATGCGCGCTCTCGGTCTTGGTCAGCGCCACACCGGCAATGTCGAGATGCATCCACGGCGTCCCGGGCCTGATGAAATGCTGCAGGAACTGTGCAGCGGTGATCGCGCCTGCCGGGCGGCCCGCGCTGTTCTTGATATCGGCGATGCGCGACTTGATGAGTTCGTCATAGGCCGGGTCGAGAGGCATGCGCCAGGCCCCTTCGCCGACCTCTGCCGCCGCCCCGAGGAACGCGTCGGCCAGCGCGTCGTCATTGGCAAAGACCCCGGCCTTGCCATGACCCAGCGCGACGATGATGGCGCCGGTCAGGGTGGCAAGGTCGATCACGGCGCGCGGGGCAAAGCGCTCCTGCGCATACCAGAGTGCGTCAGCCAGCACGAGGCGGCCTTCGGCATCCGTGTTGATGACCTCGATCATCTTGCCGCTCATCGCGCGGATCACGTCGCCCGGGCGCTGCGCGCGCCCGTCGGGCATGTTCTCGACCAGTCCGACGATCCCCACGACATTTGCGCGCGCCTTGCGCCCGGCAAGAAGCTGCATCAGCCCGACGGTGACCGCTGCCCCGCCCATGTCCATGGTCATCTCTTCCATGCCTGCACCGGGTTTCAGCGACACGCCGCCCGTGTCGAACATCACCCCCTTGCCGACAATGGCAAGCGGCGCGCCTTCGGCGCCTTGCCAGTGAAGGATCGCCAGTTTCGAGGGGCTGTCCGAGCCTTGCCCGACGGCCAGAAGCGCGCGCAGCCCCGCCTCTTCCAGCGCAGCCTCGTCAAGGATCTCGATCCCCAGACCGAGATCCGCCATTCCCGCAATCTGCGCGGCGAAACTCTCGGTGGTCAACACATTTGCCGGCGCATTCACCAGGTCGCGGGTCAGATGCACACCGGCGACGCGGGCGCGCAGGTCATCCAGCGTTGCATGTGCAGCCTCGGGGTTGCGCAGCATGACGCTGAAGGGGCCGAAACCGGGTTTGGGGTCGGATTTCTGCGCCTCATACTGATAGGCGCGCAGCAGGGCCGCCTGCAGGACGGGTTCCACGGGCAGCCGGTCCAGGCAGATGAGGCAGGGGGCCCTGTCCTGTGCGCGTCCGATGCTGGTCCCTGCCTTTCGCAGGGCGGCCGCGTCGGGCTTGCGGGGCAGGCGGATGATCTGCAACGCTTCGGCCTGCAATCCACCCGGCCAGGCAAGGGTGATGCTCTCGCCGGGCGAGAGTCTTGCGAAACCCTGGCTGGCCACGGCCCGCGCAAGGGCACCGCGCGTCAGCTTGTCCGCGCGCCGTGCGGCCGGGGGCAGGGGACTTTCGGGGTCGGCAAAGACCACGATCCGACCTTCGGTGGTGGCGATGGCGTCAAGCTCGAAGGGCAGGATTTCGGGCGATGTGTGCAAGGACATGGGGCCTCCGGGCAGGGGTTTGCACAGATGTAGCGCGCCCGGTCGGCAATGGCCATGGCCGGTTGCTTCGCTCGGGCCGGGACAAATGGATCACGTCCGAGGTGGCATGCAGGCCCGTTTCACCGCCTCGCGCCGGGATTGCACGGGGCTGTCCTGTCCGACCTGTCGCCAATGCAGACCTTGCTCATGATTGCGAAGGGCCGGGCTTTCCGCAGGAAAGCCCGGCCCGAAACAAACAGCCCAGCCGGTCAGGCGGCAAGCCGCGTCTGTTCGATCGGTGCGGCGACAAAGCACTCATGCAGCGCCCTGATGCTGGCCGAGAGCTCCTCGCGCGGGACGAGGAACTGCACCTCTACCCGCCGCAGCCCCTGTTGCGCGGCCTCGACACGGATACCGGCCGCTTCCAGCGCCTCGAGTCCGCGTCGCAGGACCGACATTTCGCTCAGATCCGAACCGATGGCAGCGACCAGCGCCAGCGACCGTGCGCTCACGCTTGCATCGGGATAGGTGGCAAGCACGTCCGCCTCGGCCCGCCGTATCGACTTGAGCGAGCCCTTGAGGTAATGCGTGATCGTGTTCGCGTTGGAATGTTTCGACACGATCCAGAGTTTGTGTCGTGTCAGCGCGGCCAGCACACAGGCGTCGTAGCCCTTCAGCCCGACCATGTCGGGCTCGTGCAGCTCGAAAGCCTGCACCTCCAGCCCCGTCACCATCTCGACCCGGCCCGATTCGCCGCCGACAGGGCCGATCAGCGTGCCGGGGTCCTCGGGTTCGAATGCGTGGGCCACGCGCAGCGGCACATCGGCGTGGCGCAGGATGCGTGCGGCATTGGGATGGATTGCCTCCATGCCCAGATTGGACAACTGGTCGGCCACATCATAGCTGGTGCGTCCGATCTTGACCGTATTCTCGACTCCGACGATCTTGGGGTCCGCCGAGGACAGGTGGAACTCCTTGTGGATCAGCGCCTCGCGCGCGCCGGTCAGAGCCGCGAGATGGGCAAAGACGACTTCCGAATAGCCCCGGTCATATTCGCGCATCAAGCCTTCGCTGCATTGCGCATAGCCGGTCACGATGGGCAATTCGCTGGTAAGGTCGATCCCGGCCATTGCCGCTTCGAGGCGTTCCTTCAAGGACGGGTTGCTGTCATCGCGCCAGCCCGAGAGATCGACGAAGCGGGCGTTCAGATCGTGGCGCTGCAGCAGGAGCGTGATGACAAAGGCTGAATGCGCCTCGCCCAGCCCCGACAGGAGTTCGCGCACGGTCTGCATCTGCTGGGCGATGCGAAAATGACCGTAAGAGCCCAGGCGCTGCAGGTCCATCAGGCAGGCCCGCGCGCCTTCCATCCGGTCGCGGACGAAGGCATCGGCGCGCTCGCGGTCGGCGGAATGGGTCAGGATATCAGCATGGATGGCGCACATCCGTTCGGCGGTCTCGCGCAGGCTGTCCTGCCAGCCCGTTCCCCGGTCATCGGTGGCGAAGCGGGCATAGACTCCGGGCGAGCCGGTTTTCTTGTGCTCCAGCAGCATGTTGGTGATGCCACCAAAGGCCGAGACCACAAACACGCGGCCATAGGCTTCATCGGGTTTACGCGGGCCGAGAAAGAGTTTCTCGACAAGCTCGGGGGCGCGGCTCATGCATGTGCCGCCGATTTTCTCGACTGTATGGGTCATGCGAATTGCGACAGGTGGCTTTTCACCCCTGCCTGCCTTGTCAGGAAGTTTCCAGTGCGTAGGAACCGTCGGCCTGATGCACTTCGCGTCCCGTCACGGGCGGGTTGAAGCAGCAGGCAAAGATGCATTCGGTCTTGCAGCGCAGCGTGTGCCTGTCATGCAGGTTGAGCGCATACATCACACCGGGGCGGATCTCGTGAACCTCGCCCGTGGCCAGATCCTCGATCGCCCCCTCACCCGAGATGCAATAGACGCTCTCGAAATGGTTCTTGTAGTGGAAGGTATGCTCACTGCCCGCCGCGATGGTGGTGATATGGAAGGAAAACCCCATCCCGTCATCAGCCAGAAGCATCCGCACCGATTCCCATTGCTGGTCGGCGACGCGGCGCGCGGTAGTCTTTTCCTTGTGAAAGTCTCTCACGATCATGAGTTTACTCCGCTGCGATGCTTTGCGGCGCCACATGGGCCCGGATGGCAGTATCCAGAATATCAAGTCCGGCGGCAAATTGCGCCTGCGGAATTGTCAGCGGTGCCAGCACCTTGACTACCTCATCCTCCGCCCCCGAGGTCTCGATGATCAGGCCGTGTTCGAAACAGGTGGCGCAGACCGCTGCGGCCATCTCGCCCGAGCCAAGGTCGATCCCCTGCATCATCCCGCGCCCCTTGAGGGTTGCGCCGGGCACATGGGCTGCCATTGCGCCCAGACGCTCGGTCAGGTAGGCGGATTTCTCTGCGGTGGCACGCTGGAAGCGGTCATCGGACCAGAATTTCTTGAGTGCGACGCGGGCCGTCACGAAAGCATGGTTGTTGCCCCGGAAGGTGCCGTTGTGCTCGGCCGGTTTCCAGATGTCGAGATCGGGACGGATCAGCAGCGCCGCCATCGGCAGGCCCATTCCCGAGAGCGATTTCGCCAGCGGGATCAGGTCAGGCATGACCCCCATTTCCTCGAAGCTGAAGAACGGACCCGTGCGCCCGATCCCTGCCTGGATGTCATCCATGATGACCAGTGCACCATGGTCGCGCGCCAGGGCCTGAACGCCTTGCAGGAATTCTTTGGATGCCGCATTCAGCCCGCCTTCGCCCTGAACCGGTTCGATCAGGAAGGCCGCGGGCGCGTCAATGCCGCTGGACGGGTTGTCCAGCATGGCACGAATCATGGCCAGCGAGTCGACCCCTTCCAGCGCGCCCTCATAGGGCATGCGCACCACGCCCGACAGCGCCATGCCCGCACCCGCCCGCTTGCCGGCATTGCCGGTTGCCGCCAGCGCGCCCATGGTCATGCCATGGAAGCCGTTGGTGAAGGCGATGATCGTTTCGCGCCCGGTTGTCTTGCGCGCGAGTTTCATCGCAGCCTCGACAGCATTCGTGCCGGTCGGCCCGGTGAACATCACCTTGTGTTCCATGCCGCGCGGTTGCAGGATCAGGCGCTCGAAGGTCTCGAGAAACGCCGCTTTGGCATCCGTGTGCATGTCAAGGCCATGGGTCACGCCGTCGCGGTCGAGATGCTCGATCAGGGCGGTCTTCATGTCCGCGTCGTTATGGCCGTAGTTCAGCGATGAACAGCCGGCGAGAAAATCGGTATAGTCGCGTCCGGCGCTGTCTGTCAGGGCCGCATTCCGCGCCCTGGTAAAGCTGACGGGGAAGGCGCGGCAATAGCTGCGCGCCTGCGATTCACGGCGTTCATAGATTGCCGTCGGTTTACGGTCGGTCATGGCATAAAGCCTTTCGGTTATGAATGTGATGGCGTGGGTCGCTCAGGCGACCATGCGCAGCGCCTTGCGCGGCAGGCTGATCGTGACCAGATGCTCGGTCGCGTGCTGCCCGTCAAGATGCGCCTCGCGCTCGTAATGGGGGGCGTCACAAAGCGTGCCGCCCATGTCGCGCGCGAAGCTGCGGAACAGCCCCCAGGACGCGGCGTTTGAGCGCGTGATCGTCGTTTCCATCTGCCGCACCTGGCGGCAGGCATCACGGGTCAGCAGTTCGCGCAGCATCTGCTTTCCCAGCCCCAGCCCGCGCGCATCCGAATGCACCGCCACCTGCCAGATGAACAGGGTCTGCGGGCTGTCGGGCGGGATATGCCCCGAAATCCAGCCCAGCATCCTGCCCTCGCGCTCTGCGATGATACAGGTCGGGGCGAAGTGGTCGCATTGCACGACATTCATATACATCGAGTTGCGGTCGAGCGGCGGGCAGTCGGCCACCAGCTTCCAGACCTCGGAGCCGTCTTCCTTTGTGGGCTTGCGGAACGTGACCTTTGCAGAGGCACGGGGTTTGATCGGGATGGAATGATATGTCATTGGCCTGTTTTTGCTGCTTCGTTCATCGAGACTTATATATAACGAAACAAAATTACTTTTCAATACGAAGGTATATACGGATAGACTTGACAGAAAAAATGAATATAAACAGTGTTATAAACGAAACTCCTTCATGATATGATAAGCATCTTGAAAATACTGTTTAGAATACCAAAATAATAATCATGCAAAACAAATCTGACGCTCACGCCGCGCTCTCCCGTCCGATCTTGCACATTGCCGCGCAAGCGGGCAGTGTTCCGGGCGCATCAGAACAAGGACGGAGCGCCGTGACAGACCGATCTTCCGAAACCCTGATTGCGCTGCGCCGCATCGTCCATGCGCTGGAAACCAATGCGCGGGAGATGGCGCGCGCCTCGAACCTGACGCAGGCGCAACTGCTGGTGCTGCTCGAGGTGGCCAGCCAGGGCCGCGAGATGCCGCGCGACATTGCGCGCGCGCTCGGGGTCGGGCAGGCGACCGTGACCTTGCAGATTGACAGGCTCGAGGCACGCGGCCTGGTACGGCGCGAGCGCCGCCAGGCCGACCGGCGCGCAATCTGGGTGATCCTGACCGAAGCTGGCAGCGCGCTGATCGACGCCATCCCGGACCCTTTGCACCAGCGCTTCACCCAGCGTTTCGAGCGCCTTGCCCCATGGGAGCAGACGCTTCTGCTCAGCGTGACCCAGCGCCTCGGGGCCATGTTCGATGCCGAAGATGCCCCGGCGCTGCCGCAGGCGGAACCGACGCCCCGCGCCGCCGGGGGCTGAAGCGCGCGGGCTTCAGCACAGCAGCACGGAACTGCCCGTCGTGGTGCGCGACTCCATGTCGCGATGCGCCTGCGCCACATCTTCGAGTGCGTATTCCTGGCCGATGCGGATCGTGAGCTTGCCGCTCTCGACCATCGCGAACAGGTCTGCGGCCATGGACTGGCAGGTTTCGTGTTCGGCAATATGGGTAAACAGCGTGGGGCGGGTGATCTTGAGCGACCCTTTCGCGCCAAGGATGCCCAGATCGAAAGGGGGCACCTTGCCTGACGCATTTCCGAAACTGATCATCATGCCCAGCGGGCGCAGGCAGTCGAGCGAACGTTCGAAGGTTGCCGCGCCGATGGAGTCCATCACCACATCGACCCCGCGTCCGCCGGTCAGATCGCGGACCCTTGCCGCGAAATCCTCGGTCTCGTAGTTGATGGTCTCGGCCGCACCATGAGCACGCGCGAGGTCACATTTCGCGTCGGTTCCGGCCGTGCCGATCAGGCGGATGCCCATGGCCCGCGCCCATTGGCAGGCAATCAGCCCGACACCACCGGCGGCTGCGTGAAACAGCACCGTATCGCCAGCCGCCAGCGGGACCGTGCGCTGGAACAGGTAATGCACGGTCAGCCCCTGCAACATCATCGCGGCACCGGTGCGGAAGTCGATACTCTCGGGCAGTCGGCAGACCTGCGCGGCCTGCATCACCCTTGCCTCGCAATAAGCACCCGGAGGGGCTGCAGCATAGGCCACGCGGTCGCCCTCGGCCAGATGGGTGACGCCTTCGCCCACGGCCTCGACCACGCCCGCCGCTTCCATGCCGAGGGCATGGGGCAGGGCAAGCGGATAGGCGCCTGAACGCTGGTAGATGTCGATATAGTTCAGCCCGCAGGCATGGTGACGCACGCGGATCTGGCCCGGCCCCGGATCGCCTGTCTCGCGCTCGACGAGTCTGAGCACTTCGGGTCCGCCGGGCTGCTCGAATATGATGGTCTTGCTGGTGCGCATGGCATGGCCTCCGGTGGTGGGCGGCGCAGTCGCGCCGTGCTGGTGTCTGTGGACCTTGCTGCCGTGTCGGGGCGGGTCCCGCGCCTTGTGTAGCGCGCAGTCCCCTGCAACAAAACACCTTTTCGCGTGCGTGAACCGTCGGTCCCGCCCGCGCCCCGATCCGCGCCACCCTGTGCGGCCTGCATGTGACCGGACTGTCCGGGTGGAATTGCTGGCTCCGCGGGTGCAGGCGTTTGACGGCAGGATCGGCGAAGGCTATGCGTTCGTGCAGACGAAACATGTGTCCAGAGGAGCACTTGTCCCGGTCAACGGCTTCGCCTGCAGCCGGACGACGCGGCGGTGCCGCCCCGGCTAACGCCACCACCGTATCCGTGCCGGGCAATTTGCCGCGAGGAGTGCCGAGTATGAGTTTGCCCCTTCAGAACGACCCGTCCCGGGCCACGCTGCTGGATTACCTGCGCATGGCACGATTTGATCATGTGACCAAACATGTCTTCATGCTGCCGGGCATTGCCCTGGCATGGTTGTTGCGCGGTGCACCCGAGCAGGGTTTCGTGCCGGCACTGCTACTGGGGCTGGGCGCCGCCTTCTGCATTGCCTCTGCGAATTATGTCATGAATGAATGGCTTGACCGGAGCGCGGACATTCACCATCCGGAAAAGTCGCACAGGACCGCGATACGCAAGCGTGTGTGTCCGCGCCGTGTGCAGGGCCTGTATCTTGCGTTGCTCATGGCCGGGCTGGGGCTGGCTGCAATGCTGGGGGCGGCATATACTGCCGTCTGTGCGGTCTTTGCGCTCGCGGGTATCGTCTATAATGTCGAGCCGCTGCGCAGCAAGGATATTGTCTATGTCGATGTCCTTAGCGAGGCCTTCAACAATGCCATCCGGCTGACCCTGGGCTGGCTGATTGTTGACCCCGGCTCGGTTCCTCCCGCAAGCCTGCTGCTGGCATTCTGGTCGGGGGGCGCCTTCCTGATGAACTCCAAACGGCTTGCCGAGTATCGGGATATCGTCAAAGAGATCGGGCGGGACAAGCTGATCCTCTACCGGCGCAGCTTTGCGACCTATGACGAGACGAAACTCTCCGTCGCCAATTTCGTCTATGCGTTGTCCTGCGGCTTTTTCCTGGCGATCTTCTTCATCAAGTATCGCATCGAGTATATCTTGCTGTTCCCTTTCGTGATTGCGCTCTTTGCGCAGTATCATGCGTCGGCCCTGCGCCCCAACTCGCTGGCGCGCAAACCCGAACTGCTTTACCGATCGGCGCCTGTTATGGCCCTCAGTGCTGCGACCGCACTGGTGTTCCTGTTTGCGACATTCGTAGATATTCCGCTTCTGGAGCGCCTGACGGATGCTCATTTCATCGAACTGCCTGCTTACGGACGCTGAAGCCCGGTTTCGGCGCTGCAGCACGCTTTCGCTGCGACTTTGCTGCCTTGCAGGGCCTTGTGCCGGGGGGGCGCGCGCACCTGCCGGGGACGACGCGCATGCCGGTACTCTGGACATGTCACAGGCTGCATGGCTTGACCCCGGTGCAGGCTCGGACGATCTTGACACCGATCGGCAGGCCATCCGGCGGGCGGCGGAACGCGGCAGGCCCGAAAACCAGGGAGCATGATGGAAATGCCCGGGCTTCCAGTCAGTCGAGCAGGCCTGTCGCGCATGCAGGAAATGGGGGTGATCCTGCCCCTGCTTGTCGCGTTCAGCCTGTTCACGGTCCTGCGCCTCGCACCCGAGCACCTGAACTCGGATGTGCTGATGAACACCATCATGTCGCTCCAGAACGTTACCCTGTTCTACTGGGGTGCCAACCGGATCCTGAATCTTCTGCCTTTCCTCTCCGCGTGGATACCGGACCCGGCAATGAACCTCGCCTTCGTCCTGGCCTTCACGACTATATGCCATTTCGCGCTGATACTTCTGATTGCGCGCATCCTGCTGGATTTCGAGCCGGACCCGACGCCGCCGTTTCGGCTCGCGGCGCTGTTTGCCGTGCTGGCGACGGTTTCGGTCGCGCTGTTTCATCAGGAGCAGGCCTTCAGCCTGATCGTATGGCAGATGGTCTATCCACTGCCGCTTCTGATCGTGCTTGCGGCGGGGCGCGGCATCGCTTTGCGCCATGGCCCGGACTGGCGCTGGGCGGTTGTCTGGCTGCCGCTGCTCGTGGTTGCCATTGGCGTGAATTTTGCGGTCATGCTGCCGGCGCTGTTCCTGGCCCTGGTCATGGCGCCGTTTGCCGGCGTGTCGCGGCTGCGTGCCGCCCTTCTGGCGCTCGGCTCGGTTGCGGCGGGGCTGTTCTGGCGGTCGATGTCGCTCTCGCATGGCAGCGAGAGCTATACGCAACTGCGCACCGAAGAGTATGCTCAAAGCGTGCTGGCCTCACTGCGCAGCATCGGCGCCGTTTTCGATCCGGTTGCGGTGGGTGCGGTCGCGGTGCTGCTGTTGTCCCTGGTGCTGCTCGCAGGCAGGCGGGCCGGATCCATCGCTTCGCTGTTTTCTATACGGCGGACGGCGGGCCTTGCCTTTGCCGCATTGGGGGTGTTCCTGCTCGCGTGGCTTCTGGCCTTCTCGGCAACGCGCTGGGTGCAGATCAACGAGCATCACTTCCGCTATTTCACCTTCCTGCTCTACGGGCTGTTCTTCCTGCTCGGGTTCGGTCTTGTGCGGCTCTTTCGTGCCGGAGGCAGGCCGGTGCGCGCGCTGGCACTTTTGGCGTCGCTGACCTACTGGGGTGGTGTGATGGTCACGGCTCCGACTCCGTTTTCCGAATACCATGTGTTTCGCGAGGCCGACCGTATCTCGCCTGATCCGCAGCTCTTCTATGCGGGCGATTACTGGGTATTTTGGCCGATCGTGTTGCGCGACATGATGGCCGGGCACGACGCCTACGGGCTGGGGAATCTGGCCGAGGGCAATCGCCACGGGCTCATGGAGCGTGCGATCGGTCGCGAGGATGGCGAGATCACCCTTGCCTGTGTGCAGGAACCGGCGGAAACCTGCCTGCGTCAGGCGGTGCGCGTTCTGGGGCATGTGGCCGACTGGCAGATACTCTCGCCGGGTCCGGAACTGAACCTGCTGCGCCTCGTCCTGCGCCCGGACGAGATTGCCTATCAGGGGCCGCGCCTGGCAGCACTGCCTTCAGGCGCCGGAGTGGTCACGGCCAGGGGTCGCGCGACTGACGGGGTCGCCGGTTGCTTGTTCTATGGCCCTTATGTGCGGGTTCCACCGGGGGAATATGAGCTGCGACTCGAGGGCAGCAGCGGGGCGGTGCCCGATGCGCGCGCCGATATCGTTCATCAGCTCGGCAACGTCGTGCTCGGCGCATTCAGGATACTCCCGGACACCGATGGCGAGCTGATATCCGGCACAAGGACAGTGGTTCCCGCTGGAGTCGAAGATCTCGAAATCCGAGTCTGCGTGTCCGGACGCGACAGGCTGGAGGTTCGGGGCTATGTGTTTTCTAGGGTCGCGTCGCAGCCCTGAGCGCGAGGGCGCGGACTGACCCCGGTCCGCGCCCCGTGATCTTCCTGCATGGCCCCATGACAGGGTCCCCGCAGACGGACAGTCGCGAACCGCCCCGAATCGACGCCATTGCGGATCGTTTTGGGGATGCGAGGGCGCGCATTATTGGGCTCAGCGCACAACGCGGTTATCGCAAGCTTGGTGAAATTCGTCTGAATCTTCTCAAGGAGAGCCCAAGTTTTCTTCGTACGGGTCGTTCGGAACTCGGACAAACTGATCCAAGCATGAACATTTTATAGCCCGGATGTAGCCCAGTGACTTGAGCGCATCAGTCACAAAATATCACCGAAAATAAATCTCGACGATTTCGGATTTTCAATGGTGCCCGGGGGCGGAATCGAACCACCGACACGAGGATTTTCAATCCACTGCTCTACCCCTGAGCTACCCGGGCACGGGTGCATCCTGTGAATGCAAGCACGCATCTGCGCGCTGAGTGA
>SKYA01000060.1 GCA_007128135.1 Paracoccaceae bacterium
CCGATCCGGATCGAACAACCGTGATCGCGCGCCGCCTTGATGACCTCGCGCACGCGGCTGGCATCGCCGATATTGCCGGGGTTGATGCGCAGGCAGGCAGCACCCGCCTCGGCGGCCTCGATGGCGCGCTTGTAGTGGAAATGGATATCCGCCACGATCGGCACCGGGCTTTCGCGCACCACCTCGCGCAGGGCGCGGCTGGCCGCCTGATCGGGAACCGAGACGCGAACGATATCGGCCCCGGCCTCGGCACAGGCCAGAACCTGGGCAATCGTGGCGCGCGCATCGCCCGAGTCGGTATTGGTCATGGTCTGGACCGAGATCGGGGCATCGCCGCCCACAGGCAGATTGCCCACCATGATCTGGCGCGACTTGCGCCGCGTGATGTTCCGCCAGGGCCGTATGTGATTGTGATCCATCTGTCCTGACACCTTCCATCGCAGCACTTGCGCAAAGGATAAGCCAAACCCTGCAGGGCGGCAACGGGGGCAGCGGTCAGGACAACAGAAAAAGCCCGCACGGATACGTGCGGGCTGGTCCGGCTCGCGACTGACAGGCGACAGCCCTAGTTCTCGTTGCCCGCCATGGCGACAAAGGTCTGCAGGTCGCGGTCGGTGGTCAGATCGGCCTGCTCGAACCGCTCGGCCACAGCCTCGGCAGAGAGCGCGATCTGATCGACAACCTGTGCGCCCGGCGCTGTCGGCCCGTAGGGCGTGCCGTCGATCAGCACATAGACCGAGCCCGAATTGCCCGCACGCAGCACCGGCGCGGCCTCGGCCTGCGGCACGGTGTAGCGTTCGCCTGCGTCCAGCACCTTCTCGAACAGCACAGTGCCATCGGCCCCGCGCACCCGGATCCAGCTTGGCCGCACGGCCAGCAACTCGACCTTGGGAGGGCCATCGCCCGTCACGCGCACGGTGCCGGGTGTCATCACGCCCTGTTCGGCCTCGGACAGGGCCATCTCGATGGCCGAGCGCATCAGGTCGATATCACCCTCCGCAGCCTCGTCGCGCGGATTGATCGCGGCGATGGGACCATCCCGCGAGACAACGACCGGGGCATCCAGCGCCTCGGGGCGATAATCGCGCACCACACCCTGTGCCAGCGAAACCGGCGCCTCGCCCTGACCGACGCGCAGCGCGGGTTCCTCTGCCACGGCCATGCGCGGCGCGGCGCCGGCTGTGACCGGGTCAAGCTCTGCCAGAACTTCGGGGGACTGGTCGGCCGGCGCAAGGTTCACGCGCTGCACCTCGCGCAGCACGGTCCAGCCACCAAAGCCCAGCCCGAGGGTCAGCAGCAGCATGACTGCGATCGAGCCCAGCGCCACCGGGTCCACCCGCCGCCAGATCGGATCGGGGTCCGATGCCATCCTGGTCCGCGACAGCAAGCCTTGTGAAAAATCGCGGTTTGCGGCGCTGATCTGCACCGACCCTGATCCGGTGCTGCCGGAACGGTTCAGGTCTGGCGAGATGCTGAAATTCGTCTCGGCGCAGAATTTCGCATAGCACCAGTCCGGGTCCATTCCCAGATAGCGCGCATAGGAACGCACATAGCCCGCCACGAAACTTGTCGCCTCGAAGGCCCCCAGATCGCCCGCCTCGATGGCGGCGATATAGGTTGCCCGGATATGCAATTCGCGCTGAACGTCCAGAAGCGACTTGCCCAGTGTCGCCCGTTCCCCGCGCATGAGATCGCCAAGGCTGACTTCGAAATCGTCGAAGCCGATGGTCCCGACCGGGACATCCGCCTTGTCGTCATCCTTGGGCTTGCCGCCAAACCATTTCATTGCCCGCCCCTTGAGACCGCCTTTTGTATGAGTCACTCGCGCTCAACACGTTCGCAGCTTTTCGATCCGCGTAACGAATGATTGCATTATATTGATTATGACGGCGATTTGAAGCGTTAAGAACGGTCAGGCCGAAATTTCGGCGCGATTCAGCGCACAATGTGCCCAAAGTCCGTCCATCGCGCGCACAAGATCATTCATCATCTGCGGATTGTGGACCGGCGACGGCGTGAAGCGCAGCCGCTCGGTGCCGCGTGGCACGGTCGGAAAGTTGATCGGCTGGACATAGATGCCATGACGCTCCAGCAGCATGTCCGAAATATGCTTGCAATGCACCGGATCGCCCACATGCACCGGCACGATGTGGCTGCCGTGATCGATGATCGGCAAGCCCAGACCCCGCAGCCGCATCTTGAGGATGCGCGCGTGTTCCTGCTGCTTGTCGCGCAGATACTGGCCCGTTTTCAGATAGTTGACCGAGGCCGCCGCCCCTGCCGCGACCGCCGGCGGCAACGAGGTCGTGAAGATGAAGCCGGGCGCATAGGACCGCACGGCATCGCACATCTTCGCGCTTGCCGCGATATAGCCGCCCATCACTCCGTAGGCCTTGGCCAGCGTCCCGTTGATGATGTCGATGCGTCCCATCAGCCCGTCTCGCTCGGCCACGCCCGCCCCGCGCGGGCCATACATTCCGACCGCGTGGACCTCGTCGATATAGGTCAGCGCGCCGAATTCATCGGCCAGATCGCAAATCTCGGAAATCGGGCCAAAATCGCCATCCATCGAATAAATCGACTCGAAGGCAATCAGTTTCGGCGCGCGCGGGTCGTCCGCTTCAAGCAATTCGCGCAGGTGCGCGACATCATTATGCCGGAATATCCGCTTGGCTCCGCCATTGCGGCGCACACCCTCGATCATGGAGGCATGATTGAGCGCATCCGAATAGATGATCAGCCCCGGAAACAGCTTGGGCAGGGTCGAAAGCGTGGCGTCATTGGCAATATAGGCCGAGGTGAAGATCAGCGCGGCCTCTTTCTGGTGCAGGTCCGCAAGGGCTGCTTCAAGGCGCTTGTGATAGACGGTCGTGCCCGAGATGTTGCGCGTCCCGCCCGACCCTGCACCGGTGGCGTCGAGCGCCTCGTGCATGGCCGCAAGCACGGCCGGGTTCTGGCCCATGCCCAGGTAATCATTGCCGCACCACACCACGATCTCGCGCTGCGTGCCGTCCTGGCGCGTCCAGAGCGCATGGGGAAACTGGCCCTTGCGACGTTCGATATCGATAAAGGTGCGGTAGCGGCCTTCCTCGTGCAGGCGGTTCAGGGCAGTGTCAAGCGCAGCAGTATAGTCCAAGACCCTCTCCTCACTGATCGGCGGGCGATTTCGCGTTTTCCTTAGCGCCCTCCGTTGCGAAACGCAAAAGGAAGGCTGTCTTTCACCCTCATTTATCCGTATCCGAAAACGGGCAGGCCATGATTTAGATCAATTCCATAAACAGCATAACCGCGTTCTGGCCACGCGACGCCGTGTCGCGACAGCGATGGCAGACCCCTTGCCCGCACCGCCTGTCCGGGCGCGACCGCGCGCCGGATCAGGGGCCGGGTGCCGGGCGCAGCCGATTCGCGGGATCACTCGGCGCTGATTTCCAGCACGATCTCGCATTCGGGCCCGCCATTGCGCGCGGCGTTGCAGCCCTCCAGCGCGGCCATGCGGGCTTCGTCCAGATCGGGCAGGTTGCCGATGGCGACCGCCGATTCGACAGGTGCCCCGTCGCGGATGAACCCCTCGTCCGGGGCCACCGCAAGGGCGGCGAAGCGCCCGCCCTCGGGCAGGAACAGCGCCAGCGCATCGGGGCTCTGGCCGATGATGCGCAGGGTTTCGGATTCCTCCTCGGTCAGGAAGGGATGGAGCATGAGCGTCACTTGCGCGCCCTCGACCTGATAGCGCTCTGCCTGCTGCGCCTGCACGGGCAGCATCATCGCTGCCAGCATCAGCGCGGGAAGAAACGGTCTGACCATGTCACGCCTCCGGAATCACCTGTGTGATGCATGTTATAGCGGCCTTCACGGCTCTGGACAGCCCCGTTCCCTCTGTTACGTTGCGCGCCGCAAGTCAGGCTTGGGGAGATCACGCCATGCAAAACGGTATCACTGCTGTTCTGGACCAGATAGACAGGGACCTTCCCGACAGTCTCGAACGTCTGTTCGACCTGCTGCGCATTCCCTCGATCTCGACCGACCCGGCGCACGCCGCCGAAGTGGACCGCGCCGCCGACTGGCTGGTGCGCGAATTGTCGGGGCTGGGCCTTGCTGCGCGCAAGGATGCGACCGGCGGGCATCCGATGGTGGTGGCCGATGGCGGCGAGGACGCAAGCGGCCCGCATCTGCTGTTCTATGCCCATTACGACGTGCAGCCGGTCGATCCGCTGGACCTGTGGGACCGCCCACCCTTCGACCCGGAACTCCAGGACACGGACGCGGGCAGGGTGATCCGTGCGCGCGGGGCCTCGGATGACAAGGGGCAGATGATGACCTTCATCGAGGCGTGCCGCGCCTGGCTCAAGGTGCATGGGCGCCTGCCGGTGAAACTGACCCTCTGCCTCGAAGGCGAGGAGGAATGCGGCTCGCCCTCGCTGGTGCCGTATCTCGAGGCCAATCGCGACTCGCTGCGCGCCGATCTGGCGCTGATCTGCGATACCGGGCTGTTCGATGCGCAGACGCCGGCCATCACCACCATGCTGCGCGGCCTGCTGGGCGAGGAAATCATCATCCACGGCCCGGCACGCGACCTGCATTCGGGCGCTTTCGGTGGCCCGGCAATCAACCCCGCGCGGGTGCTGGCGCGCATTCTGGCAGATCTGCATGACGTCCAGGGGCGCGTCACGGTGCCGGGCTTCTATGACGGAGTGCCGGAACTGACCGACGATCTTCGCGCGCAATGGGACGGGCTGGGGTTTGACGCCGACGCTTTCCTTGGCCGCGTCGGGCTGAAGCACCCGGCGGGCGAAGCGGGGCGCACCGCGCTCGAGATGATCTGGTCGCGCCCCACCTGCGAGATCAACGGCATGATCTCGGGCTATACCGGCGCGGGCTTCAAGACCGTGTTGCCCGCAAGGGCCTCGGCCAAGGTCAGCTTCCGGCTGGTCGGCACGCAGGACCCCGACAGGCTGCGCGCGAGCTTCCGCGATTTCGTGCGCACGCGCGTGCCCGCCGATTGCCGGGTCGAGTTTCTCGAGCATGGCGCCTCGCCGGCCTCGGTCATGGAAACCGCGCATCCGGCCTTCGAGGCCGCGCGCGAAGCCCTGTCGCAGGAATGGCCCAGACCGGCGGCCTTTGTCGGCGCGGGCGGATCGATTCCGATTGCGGGCTATTTCAAATCCATCCTCGGGATGGATTCGATGCTGATCGGCTTTGCGAAGGATGACGACCAGATACACTCGCCAAATGAAAAGTATGACCTTGACAGTTTTCATCGTGGCATAAGGTCGTGGGCACGGATTCTGGAAGCGGTGTCAAAGGTTTGAGTGGCGATCCTCTGGGCTTGCCGGAGTTCCGGCAAAACCCGCGCGATATCGGGTTTGTGCAAGACCCTTATCCGGCCTATGACCGGATGCGCGCGCTGGGACCGCTGGTTTACTGGCACGAATTCAACATGCCCTGCGCTGTCAGCCATGCCAGCGTCAATGCCATCCTGCGTGATCGCCGCTTCGGGCGCGCCCCGATCGAACCTGTCACACCACAAGCGCGTCTTGCACCCTTCTACGCGGTCGAGGCCCATTCCATGCTGGAACTGGAACCCCCGCGCCACACACGGCTGCGCGGGCTGGTGCTGCGCGCCTTCACCTCGCGCCGGATCGCGGCACTGGCCCCCGAGATCGAGGCCCTGTCCCACCGCCTGATCGATGCCCTGCCCGAGGGCCCGTTCGACCTGATCGCGAGCTTCGCCCAACCGCTGCCGGTCATCATCATTGCCCGCCTGCTGGGCGTGCCCGAGGCGATGGTGCCCGATCTGCTGCGCTGGTCGCATGCGATGGTGGGCATGTATCAGGCCGGGCGCAGCCGCGCCGACGAGGAGAGCGCCGTTGCCGCCACCACCGAATTCGTGACCTTCCTGCGCGACTATGTCGCGCAGCGCCGCAGCGACCCGCGCGACGACCTGATCTCGCATCTTATCGCCGCCGAGGAGAGTGGCGAAAGGCTCACCACCGACGAGATGATCTCGACCTGCATCCTGCTTCTGAACGCCGGGCACGAGGCCACGGTTCACAGCCTTGGCAATGCCGTCAAGACATTGCTGGAACATGGCAGGTTCGGCCAGCAGGCAACCGAGGCGCTGGTCGAGGAATGCCTGCGCTTCGACCCGCCGCTGCACCTGTTCGCCCGCTGGGCCTATGACGATATCGACGTGATGGGCCGGATCATCCCGAAAGGCACGCAGGTCGCCTGTCTGCTGGGCGCCGCCAATCGCTGCCCGCGCCACTGGGACACACCCGCGCACTTCGACCCGGCACGTCCGATCAGGCCGCATCTGGGCTTCGGGGCGGGGCTGCATTTCTGCCTTGGCGCACCGCTCGCGCGGCTGGAGTTGCAGATCGCGCTCGACACCCTCGCCAGCCGCCTGCCCCGCCTGCGCCTGACGCAAGCGCCGGTTTATGCCGATATCTGGCATTTCCACGGACTGGAATCACTTGGCGTCACGCCGTAGCGCCCCCTTTCCCTTGCACCTTTGACGGATATGTTTCACATGAGGCGTGACGCGCGCCCGCAGGGCGCAGGAGTGAGGATCTAGGCAGGAAGCGCAGCATGACGGCGACGGACAAACCAACCGAAGACATCTCGGTCCGCGATGTATTCGGCATCGATTCGGACATGAAGGTGAAGGGCTTTGCCGAGCCGATCGAGCGCGTGCCTGCGATCGACCCCACCTACAAGTTCGACCCCGACACCACCCTCGCGATTCTGGCAGGCTTTGCCTATAACCGCCGGGTGATGATCCAGGGCTATCACGGCACCGGCAAATCCACCCATATCGAACAGGTGGCGGCGCGGCTGAACTGGCCTGCGGTGCGGGTCAATCTGGACAGCCACATCTCGCGCATCGACATGATCGGCAAGGACGCGATCAAGCTGCGCGACGGTGTGCAGGTCACCGAGTTTCAGGAAGGCATCCTGCCCTGGGCGCTGCGCAACCCGGTGGCGATTGTCTTTGACGAATATGATGCAGGCCGCCCCGACGTGATGTTCGTGATCCAGCGCGTGCTGGAACATGACGGCAAGCTGACGCTGCTGGACCAGAACGAGATCATCACCCCGCACCCGTCCTTCCGGCTGTTCGCGACCGCGAACACGGTGGGCCTGGGCGACACGACGGGGCTCTATCACGGGGTCCAGCAGATCAACCAGGCGCAGATGGACCGATGGTCGCTGGTGGCGACGCTGAACTACCTGTCCCACGATGCCGAAACCGCCATCGTGCTGGCCAAGAACCCGACCTACAACACCGCCAGGGGACGGCAGGAAATCAGCCAGATGGTGACAGTCGCGGACATGACCCGGACCGCGTTCATGAATGGCGACCTGTCCACCGTGATGAGCCCGCGCACGGTCATCAACTGGGCAGAAAATGCGCGCATCTTCCGCTCCATCGGCTATGCCTTCCGGCTGTCCTTCCTCAACAAGTGCGACGAGCTCGAGCGCAAGACCGTGGCCGAATTCTACCAGCGCTGCTTTGACGAGGAATTGCCGGAATCAGCCGTCAGCATGGCACTGGGTTAAAGGGAAAAGGGCCGCGAGGCCCTTTTTCGTGGCAGGTGACGGCGTGGAAAGACCGTGGCAGATCCGCCGGGTCACGGACTGCGGGCGCGCTGGTGCGCGCCCTTTTGGCATTCACCCTGCGGGCTGGCCTTGCCCCCGGCGCGGCCACAGGGCCTGAGCGCGGATATGGCCTCGGCAGGACGGTCCGGGCGAACGCCCGCGCAAGGCGCGCGCCGCGATGCAACAGGCGCACTGGCTGCGACGCGAGGGAAACAATTAACCAAAATTGCCCGAATTGCTCCCCGCTTTGACCACAATCATCGGCAATGGTCCCCTCAGACCGGAACAGGCAAGAGGACCCATGACATGACCCCGAAACTGATGCCGCTGGGCCTGATCGCCCTCGCACTCGCGGCCTGCGGCGATACCGGAGCGTCCGGCGCCTTCAAGTCACCCAAGGGCACGTCACAGGTCACCTCGAATACCCTGCCGCAGACCGGACAGGGCAATTCGGGCGGCGTGTTGGCGACGTCGAGCGGGGCGCCTGCCGCCGGGGTCGAGGCAACCATGAGCTATAATGCCGGGGGCCGCGCCTATGGTGCCCGGGTGGATTTCCACAATGGTCCGATGGCGGGTGTCGGGGCGCGCTGCTCGCGCGCGGGCGGCGGTGCCGGAGCGCCCCCGGAATGCTCCGCGATCAACGCCAGTAAAGTCTGGCTGGTGAACGAATTGAGCGGCGAATACGCCTATGCCGGGGCTTTTGCGGTCGAGGGTTTCGGCCCCGACAGCAACCAGAATGGCCTTGCGACCGTCCATTCGGGGCCCGGCATGGGACAGAGCCGCTTCGTCGAACTGCCTGCCGGGAGTGCCAGCTATGACGGGCGCTTCCAGGCCGGGGGCGCGCTGACCCATAATGGCCAGACCTTCGAGGGGCGCATCAGCGGCAACATGGATCTGGCCGCCGATTTCGCCTCCGGCACGATGTCGGGCAGCTTCAACGGCGCCATCATCGATGGGCGGTCAGGCCTTCAGGCGCCGCTCTCGGCCGGGTTCAGCAATGCCCAGATCGGCCTTGGCGGTCGCTTCTACAATACCGGGGACACCACCTTCATGTATGGCGGCCAACAGGCATGGGGCGAACTGGACGGGGCCTTCTACGGGCCGGGTGCCGAAGAGGCCGCGGGCACATTCGGCTTCGGCAATGCGCGTGGCGGCATGACCGGCGTGATGCTGGGCTGCGATACATCCGGGGCGACAAACTGCCTGCTGCCCGATCCGCGCTTCTGACAGCCGCACGGCGCGGCGCGCAGGCCGCAAGGGCGCTTTCCATTTGCAGGGGGCTGGTCTATCTCTGGGTCAGAACCCCGAGGACCCGACCCCTGCATGACCCGGAACGACAACCCTGCCGATCCCTTCAAGAAGGCACTGTCCGAGACCGCGCGGACCATGGCCGATGCGCCCGATCTTGCCGTCACCTATTCGGTTGATCCGGCCGGGCTGAGCGGCGACACGATGCGCCTGCCGCAGGTCACGCGCCGCATGACCCGTGACGAGGTCCTGCTTGCACGCGGCACTGCCGACACGCTGGCCCTGCGCCACCGCTACCACGATGCCCCGACCCATGCCCGCTACCTGCCGCAGGGCCAGATGGCGCGCGACCTCTATCAGGCGATGGAAGAGGCCCGCTGCGAGGCCGTGGGCGCACGCCACATGCCCGGCACGGCAAGGAATATCGATGCGCGCATCGTCCACGAGGCCACCCGCAAGGGCTATGCCCAGATCCGCGACCGACAGGATGCGCCGCTGCCGGTGGCCGCGTCCTACATGATCCGGCAGGCCGCGACCGGGCGTCCGCTGCCCGAAGGGGCGGCCCATGTGCTTGACCTGTGGCGCGGCTTCATCGAGGAGCGTGCGGGCGGCACGCTGGAAAACCTTGATGTGGTGCTGGCCGATCAGGCCGCCTTCGCCCGCTTCGCCCGCCAGATCATCGAGGATCTGGGCTATGGCGACCAGCTGGGCGATGACCCCGACGACAGCGGCGACGAGGAAGAGGGGACCGGGGACGACAGCGACGAGCAGCCCGACGAGCCGGAGAACCCCGACAGCCAGGGCCAGGAGGACGAGGGCGAGGACGACAGCGAGGAGGACAGCTCGGCCCAGGACAGCGCACAGGCCGACGCGGCGCTCGATCAGGACGCCGAGGACGAGATGTCCGAAGAGACCGAACTGCCCGAGGGCGAGGCCCCGCTCGACCCCCCCGCCCCGCCGCCGCATTCCGAGGCCAGCGCCGACTACAAGGTCTTCTCGACCCAGTATGACGAGGAACTGCGCGCCGAGGATCTGGCCGATCCCGCCGAACTGGAACGGTTGCGCGCCTATCTCGACAAGCAGCTGGAACCGCTGAAAGGGGCCGTCTCGCGGCTGGCCAACAAGTTGCAGCGCCGCCTTCAGGCGCAGCAGAACCGCTCGTGGCTGTTCGATCTGGAGGAAGGCATCCTCGATGCCGGACGGCTGGCGCGCGTCGTGGCCAACCCGACCACGCCGCTCTCGTTCAAGCAGGAAAAGGACACCGAATTCCGCGACACCGTGGTGACACTGCTGCTGGACAATTCCGGCTCGATGCGCGGCCGGCCGATCTCCATCGCCGCGATCTGCGCCGATGTCCTGGCGCGCACGCTGGAACGGTGCGACGTGAAGGTCGAGATCCTCGGCTTCACCACCCGCGCGTGGAAGGGCGGGCAATCGCGCGAGCGCTGGCTTCAGGAGGGGCGCAGCCTGCAGCCGGGGCGGCTGAACGACCTGCGCCACATCATCTACAAGCAGGCCGATGCGCCCTGGCGCCGGGTGCGGCTCAATCTCGGGCTGATGATGAAAGAGGGCCTGCTGAAAGAGAATATCGACGGAGAGGCGCTGGAATGGGCGCACCGGCGGATGCTGGCCCGACCCGAGGCCCGGCGTATCCTGATGGTCATCTCGGACGGCGCGCCGGTGGACGACTCCACCCTTTCGGTGAATCCGGCGAATTATCTTGAAAAGCACCTGCGCGACGTGATCGCCATGGTCGAGCGGCGCAAACTGGTGGAACTGCTCGCCATCGGCATCGGTCATGACGTCACGCGCTATTACGAGCGCGCGGTCACCATCACCGATGTCGAGCAACTGGCAGGCGCGATGACCGAACAGCTTGCGGCACTGTTCGACAAGGACCCGCGCGCACGGGCACGGTTTGCCGGTATCCGGCGCGCGGTCTGAAACCGCAGTGTCGAGGGTGGGTGCACAGCACCCACCCTACGGGGCGCAACGCAGGTTCATGCCGCATCCGCCACCTGCCCGAATGACGGTTCCCCGTAGGGTGGGTGCTGTGCACCCACCCTCCACAGTGCGGCCTCCCCTTGACGCTGCCCGGCTTAGCAGGCACTTGCCGTGTCATGTTGCAGATCGACGATATCTCCTTCTCCATCGATGGCCGCCCCCTCTTTGCAGGGGCCTCGGCGCGCATACCGGCAGGGCACAAGGTGGGGCTTGTCGGGCGCAATGGCGCCGGCAAGACCACCCTCTTCCGGCTGATCCGGGGCGAAATGGCGCTGGAGGGCGGCGCGATCAGCCTGCCTGCGCGTGCGCGCATCGGCGGTGTCGCGCAGGAGGTGCCCTCCTCCGCGACCTCGCTGATCGACACTGTTCTGCAAGCCGATACCGAGCGCGCGCGGCTGATGGCAGAGGCAGCAACGGCCTCTGCCCCTGCACGCATCGCCGAGATCCAGATGCGGCTGGCCGATATCGACGCCTGGTCCGCCGAGGGACGCGCCAGCGCGATCCTCAAGGGGCTGGGCTTCGACACCGAGGCCCAGGCCCGTCCCTGTTCCGATTTCTCGGGCGGCTGGCGGATGCGGGTGGCGCTGGCGGGGGTGCTGTTCGCCCAGCCCGACCTGCTGCTGCTCGACGAGCCGACCAACTATCTCGACCTCGAAGGCGCGCTCTGGCTCGAATCCTATCTCGCGCGCTACCCGCATACGGTCATCATCATCAGCCATGACAGGGGCCTGCTGAACCGGGCGGTGGACCATATCCTGCATCTGGAGGAGGGCAGGCTCACCCTCTATGCCGGCGGCTATGACGTCTTTGCCCGCACCCGCGCCGAGCAGCGCGCTGTCCTTGCCGCCGAGGCAGCCAAGGTCGCGGCCCGGCGCGCGCACATGCAGAAATTCGTGGACCGTTTCCGCGCCCAGGCAACCAAGGCGCGCCAGGCGCAGTCGCGCCTGAAGATGCTGGAAAAGCTGCAACCCATCACGCCCCCCTCGGAAGCGGCGCGCCATGTCTTCACCTTCCCCGAGCCCGAGGAGCTTTCGCCCCCCATCCTGCGGCTCGAGGATGCGGCCGTGGGCTATGGTGGCCCGCCCGTGCTGCGCGGCCTCAACCTGCGGATCGACCAGGATGACCGCATCGCGCTGCTGGGCCGCAATGGCGAGGGCAAATCAACGCTGTCGAAACTGCTGGCCGGCAAGCTGCCCTGCACCGGCACGCTCACCCGCGCCTCGAAACTGCGTGTGGGCTATTTCGCGCAGCATCAGGTCGAAGAACTGGAACTTGACGAAACCCCCCTGCAACACCTGCAACGCGCAAGGCCCCATGAGGCCCCGCCCCGGCTGCGGGCGCGGCTGGCGGGGTTCGGGCTGATGGCGGAACAGGCCGAGACCGTGGTGGCGCGCCTTTCGGGCGGGCAGAAGGCGCGGCTGTCGCTGCTGCTGGCCACGCTCGATGCGCCGCATCTGCTGATCCTTGACGAGCCGACCAACCATCTGGACATGGAAAGCCGCGAGGCGCTGGTCGAGGCGCTGAGCGCCTATTCGGGCGCCGTGGTGCTGGTCAGCCATGACATGCACCTGCTGTCGCTGGTGGCCGACCGGCTGTGGCTGGTCGCGGGCGGGGGGGTCGCCCCATACGAGGGCGATCTGGAAAGCTACCGGGCCCTGCTGCTGTCGGGCGAGGGCAAGCCCGCACGCGAAAAGCCTGGGGCAGCGCCGAAGCGGCCCCCCCGCCGCGCCAGCCGCGACGAGATTCTTGCCCTGCGCGGCGCCCTGCGCAAATCCGAAAGCCGCATCGAGAAGCTGGAAGAGATGCGCGACAAGCTGGCCACGAAACTGGCGGACGCGGCGCTCTACGAGGAGGCACGGCTGCACGAACTGCAGGTCTGGCAGGCCAAATATGCCGAGGTGATGGACGGGCTCGACCGGGCCGAGGCCCTCTGGATCGCCGCGCAGGAGGCGCTGGATGCCGCCCTTGACCCCGAACTCAGCCAATCATGAGATGGCTCTCGCCCATCTTGCGATGATGGCGGCTCAGACGCTGCAGGGCAATGCGCAGCACGATCTTGCCCGAACGCGCCGACCAGCCCAGCGCCGTCTCGGCCGATTCGACGCCTTCCAGCCGGCAGCAGCAGCGCAGCACCATGTCACCCAGTCCCGGCCCGAGGTCGCGCAACACCTCGAGTATCCGCTGCCGCGCGGCCCTTGTGCCGGGCGGTGCGATATTCGGACCCGGAATGGCCTTGCACTCGAGCGCCAGGATGAACTCCTGCGCCGTAACCAGCGCGACGGTGTCGAGCTGCGCCATGACGAAATCCTCGCGCAACCGTTCGGCCGCCTGCACCAGTTCGGGGCCAAGAAAGGGCGCGCCGGTCTTGTCGCGCCGACGCGCCAGGACATTGACCGGGCTTTCGGTCGCCCCGTAGCGGATGCGGCGGAACGTAGACTCGTCCTGTCCATCGCCGCGCGCGGCATTCTCTGCCGCGCCCCGGGCATTGCGCAACTCCGCCCGGCCCGTGGCCGAAATCACATAGCTCAGCACGCGCCCCTGACGGCGGCAGGTGATCCACTCCTTCAGCGCCATGGCCTCGGCCACGGCGCGGTCGATGACCGCGATCCGCTGCGCGACACCCTGCGCATCGTCGCGCGTGATCACGGCGCGCGGCATGTCCGGGGCCACGATCAGGATCGCATCACCACTGGCCAGATGCGACAGGCAGCGCAGGCTTTCGTCGTCGAGGACCGCGTCCATCAGGGGTTCGGAACGTTTCGGCGAAGAAGACATCATCGGGGCAGGCTCCGGTTCGGGAAGGGGGGAAGTGCCGTCACGCAGGGCGCGATCGAGCTTGCGCAGGGCATCATCGACCAGCGGATCGTCGCGCCGGTTCTCGAACCGGCGCACCTGGCGCATCACGGTAGAGGCATGGCAGCCATGGTCACGCGCCAGCGCCCGCAGAGAACGACCTTCAGCAGTATGAGACAGATACAGCCGCACGCCTGCGGGGATCCAGTCGGGCAGGCGATCCACCTGCAGCAAATCACCGCCGTCTGCGACACAGTCACGAGCAGACATATCGCGCCTTGCTCCCTTCGCAATTTTCAACTTATGGTTGCTTTAGTTACTAGAAAGTTAATCGTTTACCGCACTATTCCAGAATGCTAACGATTCGCTAAATCCCTTTGAACCGAGCGCTCGGTCACTTATGCCACAACGCAACAGCTTAGATTTCATGCGATTATCGTTGGGTCAAAATACGGAGACCCTACATGAGCGCCCTGCCCTTTGCCCTGGATACCCTGACCAGACCTCGCCTTATGGTTGTTGCATCGCGTTACGCGCTTGGCGAGTATGACCGCAACACGCTGCTGCCCAGACTGCTTGCCCTGCCGGTCGGCCGCCCCCTTCCGGAACCTGCCGAGGCACTTGAGCAACTCATCGCGCGCGAACGCACGCTCGAGCAGGCGCGCAGGCGCCACGATGCCGGCTGGCGCGCCTCGGACCATGTCGCGGTGATGACGGCGCTTCTGCACGAGGTGCAAGCCTGCGTCCCCGCCATCGAGCCCGTGCCCGCCAGCCCGCCCGGGCCCGGGTCCTGGCCGCGACCGATGTCCTGCCTATGACCCGGCGCGCGCGACCTCGGCTTCCTGCATGGCGGTCAGCGCGGACTCGAGCACGCCCAGCCCGGCCCCCGGCCTGTGCGCCTGCTCCGACAGCACCCGGCGCCAGAACCGCGCGCCGGGGTGCCCGGCAAACAGGCCCAGCATGTGCCGCGTGATCGCGGCAAGCCGTGTGCCCCGGGCCAGTTCCCGCACGATATAGGGCCGCATCAGCGCGACCGCGCCCTGCCGGTCAGATTGCGCCTGCGCGCCAAAGATCTCGGCATCGGCACCCAGCAGCAGATCCCCCGGCCGCTGATAGGCCGCCCGCCCGATCATCACCCCGTCCAGCCCCTGATCGAGAAACGCCCGCGCCTGCGCCAGCGTGGTGATCCCGCCATTGATCGTGATCCGCAACTCCGGGAAGGCGCGCTTCATGGCCAGAACCAGCGCATGATCCAGCGGCGGGATCTCGCGGTTCTCCTTCGGCGAGAGCCCCGCCAGCCAGGCTTTGCGCGCATGGATGATGACATGGCCGACCCCGGCGCGCGCCACTGTCTCGAGAAAGGCGGGCAGGGTCCGCTCGGGTTCCTGATCATCCACCCCGATGCGGCATTTCACCGTGATCCTGGCCGGGCTGGCCGCGATCATGGCGCGACAGATTTCGGCAACGCGCTCCGGCTGCTCCATCAGCACCGCGCCGAAACAGCCCGACTGCACCCGATCCGACGGGCAGCCGCAATTGAGATTGATCTCACGATAGCCAGCCTGCCAGCCCATCGCGGACGCCTGCGCCAGTTCCACGGGGTCCGATCCGCCCAGTTGCAGCACGACAGGATGCTCGGCCGGATCATGGCGCAGCAGGTGAACCGCCTGCCCGCGCACAAGCGCAGGTGCCGTCACCATCTCGGTATACAGCGTCGTGTGCCGCGACAGGCAACGATGGAAGTACCGGCAATGCCGGTCGGTCCAGTCCATCATGGGTGCCACGGATAATCTGGCGTCCTGATTTGTTTCCATTTCACGTCTTCAAACTCTTGGCGGCATAAGTGGCGCATGCTCCGGTACGCCCGATATCCCCGGTTCTGCCCCGTCTCATGGCGGCTCTTCGCATACAAGAGCCACACAGGACAATGGCCTCCATCACCCCGGCTCCGCTCTGATGCGTGGCCTTGCGACCCGGTCCGGCGAAAGGCTGACCCGCGCAACCGCCGCGACCGTAGCCGGAACATGACAGTCGCATCGGCGTTGCGATCAGGACCCCGGCGCTTCTGTCACAGCAGCGGCGGCTGGGCCGCCGGTCCTGAGCCAGTACGAAGGGGCGGCGCGCGTATCGGCAAGTGGCGGTCGGCGCACAGGCCGGCACGCGCACGCCCCCCAACTGCTCCAACGACCCGAAAGACACCGGCCGACAGGCCCTGCCATGCTCGTCAGAGGCCCTCCGCGCCATCGAGGAGTTCCAGCATTTCCGCGCGTTGCGCCTCGAGCGCGGCGAGAATTTCGGCACGAAAATCCGCGCGGTTGTTGCGTTCCTCGATCTTCAGCGCCACCGCATCCGTGCCCAGCGCCAGCACACCCCCCACCAACGGCACAGTCGCGAGCAGCGCCCGCGCGCCAAGCCGAAGCACACCGCGCCGTAGCAGCCGCGTGATGACGCGCTGCGCGACCAACGCGCCCAATGTCCCGATCGCGACCGAACCGCCGACCCTTGCCTCGATCCGGCTGGCCATGCCCAGGCTGCGCAATTCCGGCAGGGGCGGGAAGGAGGGAAACTCCGCCACGACCCGCAGCCGACCGGGGTTCACTCCGGTGAGCGCTTGCGTACCAAGCGCTGCCTCCTCGGCCTGCAGCACCGCACGCGCCTCGGCCAGACCCAGCGCATCCAGCCGGTCGGCGAGCGCGCCAAGATGCGTCTCGCTGTCCAGCGCCGTGCTCAACCGCGCAGCCAGATGCGCCTCCATTGCGGCCTCGGCGTCGCCGCTCACCCATCCACTGAGCGCCACGCCGATACGCCAGTATTCCGCGCTCAGCGCATAATAGCCGTCGAGGAAAGGGTCTATCTGTTCCTCCATCGCGTCGAAACCGGCATCGACCAGAGCGCGCATCGCCTCCATCGCCGCGGTATCCTGTTCCGCGAGCGCCGCGCGACCCGCGCTGATGCGGGCATGCGACCCTGATGGGTAGAGCGTCATCCCGATTCGCTCGACCCCGATCTGGACCTGCGCGACCGGGCGCGCTTCGGGCTCTTGTGCGGCAAGCCGGGTCTCGGCGCCCAGCCCGGCCAGAAGGACGATCCCGGCGAGCACGGCCCCGGCCATCAGCGCAGGTCCGTGCGGGGCAGGTGGATCCGGCGCATCCGAGGCGACACTGACCGCGCGGGTCCATTCGCGTTCGGGCATCAGCGCAGCAATGGTCAGCCCGGACACAGCGGCGCCGCCCATCGCCAGAGCCAGCGCGGCGAGCAGCGCCTCGAACAGTGGCGACAACAGGCCCAGCGCTTCGGCATATCCCGACACCCAGGCCATAACCCCCTCGAACAGGCGGTGCGCCGCCAACGCCTCGGCGACGAGCGCGCTTGCGGCCGTCGGGCCAGATATCGGGTCTGGCAAGCCGAGCAGCAAACGCAACAGCGCCGAAACCAGCGCGGTCGCGGCAAGTCCCGCCACGAACGCCCAGCGCCGCAATGCTGCCGCGTCATGGACAGGGGCATTCATCCATTGTGAGAGACCATCGGCGCGCAGCATGAATGCGATCACGGTCAGGCTTCCGGCCAGGGTTCCAAGCCAAGCCGCGACGCCCCCTTGCGACAAGTGCAGCAACAGTATCGCGGCAGCGCCCAGACCCGTGACGCCACAAACCAGCACCCGCAAGACACCGCTCCGCCGCAACCGGAAAAAGGGGTTGGCCGGGTTCTTCGTCTTCAGGCTGTGCCCGAGTGTTACAGCTGCATTGGCGGCCAGTGGCACGGCCGCCACAAACCCGAGCGCCACCCACAGGATCAGCGCCAGAACCACCGGCATATGCACGAGGCCAAAAGCACTGAACACCAGGGAGGCCGCCATAACCCCCACTGCCGCGCGGACAGGATCTTGCGCCAGCGACACGGCTGCCGGTGAAATCGACACTCTCAACCTCCTGGCCACCCGCAGGAAGAGCCGGACATGGTGCGAGTATCGCCCGGTCGCAAGTGCCAATCAAGCGCAGTCATTTCGGTCCTGCCTTCACCCCTCTGCCCGCAACATAGGTCTGCACCACCGCACGGTCATCGCCCATCACCTGCAGGGTGAACAACTCGTCCATCAGCCCGCGCGCGCGCTCCATGCGCTGGGCCATTGCAGGCGTGGCGCGGGCGTCGAGCACCACGAGGTCGGCCTCGGTCCCGGCATCGAGCGTGCCGATCTGCCCTTCCAGGCCCAGCGCGCAGGCATTGCCGCGCGTGATCCAGTGGAAGGCGCGGTAGGGGTGCAGGCGCTGGCGCTGGAGTTGCAGCACCTTGTAGCCCTCGGCCAGCGTGGCGAGCAGGGAATAACTTGTGCCGCCGCCGATATCGGTGGCAATCGCGTTGCGCAGCCCTGCCGCGCGCAGCCGCGCGTCATCGAACAGGCCAGAGCCGAGAAACAGGTTCGAGGTGGGGCAGAAGACCGGTGTCGCGCCCGCCTCGGCCAGCGCGCCGATCTCGCGGTCGGACAGATGGATCGCATGACCCAGCAGGCTGCCCGCGCGCAAGAGCCCGTAGCGCGCGTAGATGTCGGTGTAGTCCGCAGCCTCGGGGTAAAGCTGGCACGAGAGCGCGATCTCGGCGTGGTTCTCGCTCAGATGGGTCTGGATGTGGCAGTCGGGGTGCTCGGCAGCCAGCGCCTGCGCGGCTTCCATCTGCGCGGGGGTCGAGGTGATGGCAAAGCGCGGCGTGATCGCATAGCCCAGCCGCCCCCTGCCATGCCAGCGCGCGATCAGGGCCTTGCTGTCGTCATAGCCCGATTGCGCCGTGTCGCGCAGGCCATCGGGGGCGTTGCGGTCCATCAGCACCTTGCCGGTGATCAGCCGCATGTCGCGCCTGAAGCCTTCGGCGAACAGCGCCTCGGCGGACGCCGCATGGACCGAGGCATAGGCAACAGCCGTCGTGGTGCCATGGTCGGTCAGCCGGTCGAGGAAGCGCGCGGCCATGGTGGCGCAGAGCGCGGGGTCGCTGTAGCGGGTTTCCTCGGGGAAGGTGTAGTCGTTCAGCCAGTCCAGCAGTTCCGCCGCCCATGAGGCAATCACCTGCGTCTGCGGGAAGTGCAGATGCGTGTCGATGAAGCCCGGCATGACCAGATGCGGGCGGTGGTCGATGACCTGCGCCTGATCCGCGTCAAGGCGTGCGAAATCGTCCATGGCCACGATCCGGCCAGCCTCGATCAGCAGCCCGCCATCCTCGAGATAGCGGAAGCTGCCGGTGTCTTCGGGGCTGTCGGGTTCGCGCAGGAAGCTCAGAAGCCGCGCGCGGATGATTTTTCGGTCCATGAAAAACGCTTTCAGAATCCGGCAGGAAGACGCGATGTCAGATTTGTGCAAGATGTCGGGTTTGTGCAAGCCGCATCAAGCGCGCCAAGGACCTCGCGCGCGGTCATCAGCGCGATGACACCGGGGTGCTTGTCACCCAGCCCCGCGGCGCCAATGGGGCAGGTCAGGCGGCGCAGTTCGGCCGAAGGGTCGGTCTCGCGCACAAACCTCTCGAAGCGCGTGCGCTTGGTCTTCGACCCGATCAGCCCGACATAGGCAGCGTCCCCCCGGCGCAGCGCGGCCAGTGTCAGCAGGAAGTCGAGCCCGTGGTCATGCGTGGTGACGATATAGGCACTCTGCGGCGGCGCCGCTGCGATCTCGGCCTCGGGCAGGGGGGTCAGGCGGGTCTCGACCGGGGCAATGCTCTTTGCAAGCTCGCCCGCGCGCGGGTCCACCAGCAGCACGCGAAACGGCAGCGGCGCCATCACTTCCGCCAGCGCCCGCCCGACATGGCCTGCGCCGAGGATCAGCACATGCGCGCGCACAGCACTCCCCACGCGCGCCAGATGCGCCGCGCGCTGGGCCGCGCTCAGCCGTGTCAGCGCCACGCGAATCTGCCCGCCGCAGCATTGCCCGATGCTCGGGCCCAGCGACAGGTCAAGCGTGTCGCGCATCATGCCCGCGACCAGCAATTCGCGTGCGCGTTCGACCACGCGAAATTCCACCTGCCCGCCGCCCACAGTGCCCGCGCAGCCCGTGGCGGTGATGAACATTTCGGCCCCGGCCTCGCGCGGGGACGAGCCCTGCACGCGCGTGATCTGAGCATGGATGACCGATGCCTCGCCCCCCAGAATGTCGCGCGCGCCCCTCATCCGCGCAGCCGCTCCACCGCCATCAGCACGCGCTCGGGCGTGGCGGGAGCATCAAGGCGCGGGCAGATACGGTAATCTGCCACCGAGGCCACGGCCATGCCGATGGCTTCAAAAACCGAGATCGGCAGCATGAAGGGCGGCTCGCCCACGGCTTTCGAGCGTTTGATCGTGGGTTTGACATTCTGCGACCAGTCCGCCAGCCGGACATTGAATATCCGTGGCCGGTCCGAGGCCAGCGGGATCTTGTAGGTGCTTGGCGCGTGGGTGCGCAAGCGCCCCTTGTCGTCCCACCACAGTTCTTCCGAGGTGAGCCACCCCATCCCCTGCACGAAGGCCCCTTCGACCTGTCCGAGGTCAAGTGCCGGGTTCAGCGAGCGGCCGACATCATGCAGAATATCGACACGGTCCACGCGGGTTTCGCCGGTCAGCGTGTCGATGCTGACCTCGGAACACGCCGCACCATAGGCGAAGTAGTAGAAGGGCTGGCCCTTGCCCGCGGCGCGGTCCCAGTGGATCTCGGGGGTCTTGTAGAAGCCCGCGGCAGAGAGTTGCACCCGCGCCATATAGGCGGCGTGGATGAATTCGTTGAACGGGATGAACTGCGCGCCCACGGCCACCCGGCCGGGCAGGAATTGCACGGCCCCGGCGTCCTCATTCCAGTGGCGCGCAGCAAATTCTACCAGCCGCGCCTTGATCTGGTTGCAGGCGTCCAGGGCTGCCATGCCATTGAGGTCCGCGCCGGAACTGGCGGCCGTGGCAGAGGTGTTGGGCACTTTTTCCGTGGTCGTCCTGGTGATCTTGATGCGGTCGATGTCGCATTGGAACGCCTCGGCCACCACCTGCGCGACCTTGGTGTAAAGCCCCTGCCCCATCTCGGTCCCGCCATGGTTCAGGTGGATCGAGCCGTCATTATAGATATGCACCAGGGCGCCGGCCTGATTGTACCATGTCGCGGTGAAGCTGATCCCGAACTTGACCGGCGTCAGCGAAATGCCCTTGCGGATGACGCCGCCCTTCGCGTTGAAGTCCAGAACATGCGCGCGACGTGCCTGATAGTCGCTCGACGCCTCCAGATCGTCCACCAGCCGCGCAAGGATATTGTCCTCCACCGTCTGATGATAGGGGGTGATGTCGCCCCCCTCGCGGTAGAAATTCGCGCGACGGATGTCCAGCGGGTCGCGGCCCAGCGCAAAGGCGATTTCCTCGATCATGCGCTCGGCGGCGATCACGCCCTGCGGGCCGCCAAAGCCGCGAAAGGCCGTGTTCGAGACAGTGTTGGTCTTCAGCGGGCGCGAGCGCAGGCGCACGGCGGGGTAGTAATAGGCATTGTCGGCGTGAAACAGCGCGCGATCAGTGACAGGGCCGGACAGGTCTGCCGACCAGCCGCAGCGCGCGGCAAAGACGCCATCGACCGCAAGGATACGCCCCTCGTCGTCAAAGCCCAGGTCATAGTCGATGCGAAAATCATGGCGCTTGCCGGTGATTTCCATGTCCTGATCGCGGTCGGGCCGCAGCTTGACGGCACGGCCCAGGCGCTTCGCGGCCAGCGCGGCAATCACGCAAAAGAGGTTCATCTGCGTTTCCTTGCCGCCGAAACCGCCGCCCATGCGGCGCACATTGACGACAACGGCATTGGACGGCACGCCCAGCGCATGGGCGACCATGTGCTGCGCCTCGCTCGGGTGCTGGGTCGAGGCGAAGAGCGTGACCTCGTCATCCTCGCCCGGAATGGCCAGCGCAATCTGGCCTTCGAGATACATGTGATCCTGACCGCCCACGCGCATCCGGCCCGTAATGCGGTGCGGCGCTGTATCCAGAGCCGGGGCCGGATCGCCGCGCTGCAGGGTCAGCGGCGCGGTCACATCGGGATAGCCTGCGTCATCGGCAGCATCGATATCGGTCGCGGCGGGCAGGGACTCAAGGGCCATGCGCGCCAGCTTGCAGGCGCGTCGGGCAAGGTCGCGGCTCTCGGCCACGACAGCGAAGACCGGCTGGCCATGATACTGCACCAGATCATCGGTGAAGACCGGCTCGTCCATCAGCCCGGTGGGCGAGACATCGTTGCGCCCCGGAATATCGGCCGCAGTCAGCACCGCCAGCACACCGGGTGCCGCGCGCACGGCTGCGAGGTCCAGCGCGGTGATGCGCCCATGCGCGACCTCTGCCCCTCCGATATAGGCGTGCAAGGTGCCCTCGGGCTCGGTGATGTCGTCGGTATATTCGGCCCGTCCGGTCACATGCTTGATGGCCGAATCGTGGATCAGGCTGTCATGGGCGGCGCCATGGATGCGCGGGTCGTCCTTCATGCCACTTCCTCCAGGCTGGCGGGCTGGCCCTGTGACTCCAGCCAGAAACGGCGCAGCAGGTTCTGGCTCGCGCGCATCCGGTAGTCCGCACTGGCGCGCATGTCCGAAAGCGGCGTGAAATCCTGTGCCAGGGCCTCTGCCGCGCGGGCCAGCGTCGCCTCGGCAAAGGGCTGGCCGATCAGCGCCGCCTCTGTGAGGGCCGCGCGTTTCGGGGTGGCGGCCATGCCGCCAAAGGCCAGCCGGGCGTCAGTGATCGTGCCTCCGTCCACAGTCACGGCAAAGCCCGCGGCCACCGCCGAAATATCCTCGTCGCGCCGTTTCGAGAGCTTGTAGGCCGCATATCGCGTGTGGGCGCGGGGTTTGGGCAGGATGATGGTCTCGACGAATTCCCCCGGCGCGCGGTCCTGCTTGCCATAGTCGATGAAGAAATCCTCCAGCGGGATTTCGCGCCGCACCTCTCCCTTGCGCAGCACCAGACGCGCGCCCAGCGCGATGAAGGGCGGCGGCGTGTCGCCGATGGGCGAGCCATTGGCGATATTGCCCCCCAGCGTGCCCATGGCGCGCACCTGCCAGCCGGCAATGCGGTCCCAGTAGCGCGCAAGATGCGGGAAATGCGCGACCAGTGGCGCGCGTGCCTGTTCATAGCTGACCATGGCGCCCAGATGCAGGGCATCCTCGAACTCGCGCACCTCGCGCAAGGCGTCCAGATGGCCGATGAAGACGGCCAGCGGCATGTCGCGCAGGAATTTCGTGACCCAGAGCCCGACATCGGTTGCGCCTGCGATAATCCGCGCTTGCGGGTGCGCCGCCAGCACCTCCGCCAGATCCTGAACCGAGGCGGGCAGGATGGCGCGGCTGTCATCCCTTGCGACCTCGACCCGCGCCCCGTCCTGCCAGGCCATGAGCTGCCTGGCCACATGTTCGCGCTCGGCCATGAGCGGGTCGCTGGTGCCGTGATCGCCCATTGCAAGTGCTGCGCGGATGATCGGCGCATAGCCGGTGCAGCGGCACAGGTTGCCCTGAAGCGCGCGCTCGGCCTGTGCCTCGGTCGGGTGCGGATCGGACATCCAGAGTGCATAGAGCGCCATCACGAATCCGGGCGTGCAGAAACCGCACTGGCTGCCATGATGCTCGACCATGGCGCGCTGGACCGGGTGCAGGCCGCCATCGGTGCCGCGCAGATGCTCGACCGTGACCACATGGCACCCGTCGCAGGAGGCCAGCGCACGGATGCAGGCATTCACCGGGGCATAGTCCAGCCCCGTCGCACCCAGCCGCCCGACCAGAACTGTACAGGCCCCGCAATCGCCCTCGGCGCAGCCCTCCTTGGTGCCGCGCAGGCGGCTTTGCAGCCGCAGATGATCCAGCAGCATGTCCGAGGCCGCCACCTGTGACAGATACACGGGGCGGTCATTGAGCAGAAAGCGGATTTCGCGGCGCGGGGTCATGGAGCCTCACCTGTTGGGTTGCAGCCAGAGTAACAGAAGCATAGTCCAAGACACTTTCAACAGAAGACACATAAGCGGCAGAGTGTTTCAACGAAGTGTTGGCAATCCTGCTAAGATCCTGTGCAATATTCAAGGCGGAGCGCGGAGGGGGTCATGTCCTATCTCGAATCGTTGCGGGTCTTTGTGCGGGTAAGCGAGCTGGGCTCGATCACCTCTGGCGGGCGTGATCTGCGGCTGACGCCCGCAGTGGCCAGCAAGCGCATCAAGGAACTGGAGGCGCGGCTGGGCGTGCGGCTGTTCAACCGGACCACGCGCAAGCTGACCCAGACCGAGATCGGGCGCGATTTCTACGAACATGCGCGCCGCGTCATCGCCGCGCTGGAAGATGCCGAGGTAGCGGTGGCGGGGCTCTCGGGGCGGCCACGCGGCACGATCCGTGTCACGGCACCGCTGGGCGTGGGGCGGCAGGTGGTCGCGCCGCTGGCGCAGCAGTTCCAGCGCGACTATCCCGAAATCTCGGTCAATCTGCGGCTTTCGGACCGGCGGGTGGATATTCTGGAGGATCAGATCGACATGGCCTTCGTGCTGGGGGTGCTGCCCGAGTCGAGCCTCAAGCAGCGCAAGATCATGGATGCCCCGCGCGTCCTTGCCGCCAGCCCCGACTATCTGGCCCGGCGCGGGGTGCCGCGGGCGCCCGAGGACCTGAAGGTGCATGACTGCCTGCTGCTGCGCTACCCGCGCTCGCCGGAATATTCCTGGACGCTGCAGACGCAAGAGGGCAATCTGCGCCTTGACCTGACCGGCCCGCTCGATTGCGACGATGCCGGTGTGCTGGTCGATTGGGCGATCGCCGGCGGCGGCATCGTGAACCGGCCCCGGTTCGAGCTTGCGCAGGCGCTGGCCTCGGGCGCGCTGGTGGAACTGCTGCCCGAGACCCCACCCATCCTGGCGGTGTTTGCCTGTCTCTATCCGCATCGCCGCCAGCAGGACCCGAAAATCCGGCTCTTTGCCGATTTCATGGTCCGCGCCTGCCGGGCGGCGCTTTTGCGCGAGAGGGCCGCGGGCTGAGCGAAGGCGACGGTCAGACCATGTCGATATGGTCGGCCAGTGTCGCCAGATCGGTGATGCCTGCGAGCGTCAGGATGTCACCGCCACCAAAGTTCAGGATCGTCTGCCCGCCCTGCACGGTGGCGAAACTGCCCAGCACCTGCGCCGCGCTCATCCCCCCGCCCCAGAGGTCCTGGTCAAGCTCCAGCCGGTCATTGTCGCTGAAGGTGAAATCGAGGATCAGGGCCTTCTCGTCCCCGGCCATGAAGATGAAGACATCCGCGCCGATGCCGCCAAACATCGTGTCATCACCGGGGCCGCCATGCAGCACGTCATCGCCCGGTCCGCCATGCAGATAGTCATTGCCCGCGCCACCGTAGAGCGTGTCATCGCCATCCATCCCCCAGAGAATGTCATTTCCCGGGCCGCCATAGAGCAGGTCATTGCCCATGCCGCCGAACAGCGTGTTGTTCCCGCCCCCGCCATAGAGCGTGTCATTGCCGCGCCCTCCTCCAAGGCGGTCATTGCCCGAGCCGCCATAGATGACATCATCGCCTGCCATGCCCCAGAGCCGGTTACTGCCCGCCACGCCGAAGATCGTGTCATTACCGGGGCCACCGAAGATCGTGTCATTGCCAGTGCCGCCGATCAGCAGGTCATCGCCCGGCCCGCCGCCCATGCGGTTGTTGCCGGGGCCACCGAAGATCGTGTCATTGCCTGCCCCGCCCCAGAGCCGGTCATTGCCGGGGCCACCGAAGATCAGGTCATTGCCGGTGCCGCCAAAGATGGTGTCATGCCCGTGGCCGCCGAACAGGGTGTTGTTGCCGGCATTGCCGTAGATCACGTCGCGCTCGGCACCACCGTCGATGAAATCATTGCCCGACCCGCCGTGAATCGTGTCGCGCCGCGCCGTGCCGGTCAGGTAGAGCCCGGAGACCTGATGGGCCAGGGGGGCATCGGGCGGCGACGGGGGCGCTGGCAGCGGCGGATGCGGCCAGGGCGGGCGGTCTGCGCGCGGGTCGTCGATGTCCTCGAGGACAATCATCATGCTGTCCGGCCCGACCAGCCCGCCGGGAAAGAGTGCGGTGGCGGACAGCGGCTGGCCGTTGTGTGAAGAGACCTGCACGATCGTTTCGCGATACTGGATCGTCGCCCCCGAGGCGGTCGGGGTGATGGTCAGCTGCGTGATGCCGCGCAGCATCGGCAGGTCGGTCAGGTCGATCCGGTCCAGCCCCGTGCGGAAATCGGTGATCTCGACCAGCGAACTGCCGGCGCGGATGACAAAGGTATCGGCCCCCGCGCCCCCGGTCATCACTGTCCGCCCCGGCCCGGATACCAGCATGTCATTGCCGTCCCCGCCAGAGAGCGTGTCATCATGCGCGGCCGCAATCAGCACATCATGGCCATTGCCCCCGCCGATCAGTTCGGCAGCATGCTGGCTTGCGCCCCGCACAATCCCCATCTGCGCCAGATCGACCTGGAAATGCGTCAGTCCGGCTGCGTTCTGCGCGCCGATGGCGACATGCAGCATCCCCCCCGAAACATGCGCCGAGACTGTCAGCGGGGTATCGAGCGCGCCGCCCGCGCCATGCGCCCAGCTTTCCATGAAGACGAGCTGTCCGTCGGGTAGCAGCCGGAACAGCGTCAGACCATGATCGGCCCCGACCGCGACCACGAAGGCATGGTCCCCCATCTGCGCGACCGCCAGATCCTGCGTGCGGGCGAAGCGGGTGCTGGCCGTATCGATGACATGCTGCACCGGGGTCAGACCCCCGGCAGGCCCGATCTCGACCACCGATATGGCCGACCCTGCCGATGAGGCCACCAGCGCATAGCTGCGGCCCTGGACTGTGACCACCTCCATCGCCGTCGGGGCGGCAATCCCCAGCCCCTGCGCCGCGCCCATGCTGGCCACTGTGGAGACGGTGCCATCGGGATTGATCCGGTAGCTGGTGATCTGGTTGTCGAACGCGCCGAGGGTGAGCACATGGGGCTGCCCGCCCAGCGTCATCTCGTGCACTGCGACCGTGCCGGTCTGCCAGGGATCGGCTGGCAGCAGGCTTTTGGGCGTGTCGGTCAGGGTGGTCAGGCTGTGCAGGTTGTCCGCGCCGTCCGTCAGATAGGCGTCCTCGAGCGCCGAAAGGCCGATATTGCGAAACCCTCCGAAGGTGCCGTTGGCGTGCAGGACATATCCGACCAGCGTTGTCGAGGTTGATCCGAAGAACACGATGGTCTGGCCGTTGTAGGCGCCCAGGCTGATGGCCGGGCTAACGACATTCTGCACCGAAGGCGGAAAGACCAGCGAATCGGCCAGGCCGAGCGTACCATCCGCAGCGATCCTGTAGACCTGCAATCCGCCATAGGCACCGCTTGTGGTCACGATGAAGCTGCCCTGCGCGGTCGTGACCACGAGGCTGTCGCTGACACCCTGGTCCAGCAGCGGATTGCCAGAGTGATAGACTCCCCCCAGCTGAAGCCACATGCACCCACCTTTCATCTTCACCCGTTGGCAGGATGCGGCCTGTGCATGGGGCGTGATGGGCAGCAATCGGGCGAAATTGCGGCCTCTCGCTAGCATTTTCTTAATCGGCAAGTGGTGTAGTGGGCGCATGAGCATACGCTTTCGCCCTCCCCGACCCTGCCAGATGTCCCTCTTCACGGGCCAGGCCAGCGCGCCCGCGCCGAACGGGCTGCGGCTTGTCGCCATTGTCGCCACGCATGACCGGCCAGGGCATCTGCGCCGCACTGTCCGCGCGCTTCTGCAAAGCCCGCCGGCAGAGCTTGCGGCGCTGGTGGTCGTGGACAACGCCTCGCGCGACGACACGCGCGCCTGGCTGTCCTGCGTGCCCGACCCGCGCCTGCATGTGCTGCGGCTCGAGCGCAACATGGGCGGCGCAGGCGGCTTTGCGGCCGGGCTGGAACATGCGCGCCGCACTCTGGACCCGGACTGGTATCTGCTGATGGATGACGATGCCCGGCCCGCGCCGGGGGCGCTGGGGGCCTTCCATGACAGTGACCTGAAGGGCTGGGACGCCATTGCCGGGGCGGCCTATCTGCCGCAGGGCGGCATCTGCGATACCAACCGGCCCTCGCGCGACCCGTTCGCCAGCTGGCGGCAGTTCCTGTGCACTGTGCGGCACGGGCGCGAGGGGTTTCACCTCGGGCCTGTGGACTATGCCGGCGCGCGCGTCGTGGCAGTGGATGCGGCCTCGTTCGTGGGGCTGTTCCTGTCACGCCGCGCGCTGGACCTGGCCGGTCTGCCCGACCGGAACCTGTTCATCTATTGCGACGACACCCTGCAAACCCTGCGCCTGTCACGTGCGGGCGGGCGGATCGGGTTCAATCCGGCCCTGCATTTCGAGCATGACACCGAGCTGCCCGGGGCCGAGAGCGCAAGCATGCCGCTGTGGAAGCTCTATTACAAGCACCGCAACAGCCTGATCCTGTATCGCGAGGCGGCAGGCTGGCTGTTCTGGCCCGCCTGCGTGGTCGTGCTGGCGCGCTGGCTTGCTGCAGCGCGGGGCCATCGGGGCCAGCGCCGGGCCTATCTGGGGCTTCTGGCGCGGGCCGTACTGCATGGCCTGCGCGGCAGGACCGCGTTCTCGCATGAGCAGGTGCTGGACTGGGCGCGGATGACCCCTGCCACCCCGGCGCGGGAACCGGAGGGTCAGGACACGGACACGGACTGCTCGGTGCTGAATTCCGTGCCGTCTTCCTGCCTCCAGATGAAGGCGAACGCGCCCGGTGCCGCGACCCGCACATGAAAGGCAAAGGTCGGATTGGCGGCGCTGCCATTGCCGAAATCATATTGCAGCACCATGTCGCCGTTCATCAGGGCGGTGAAGCGGGTCAGCATGTTGCGCGTGTCGCCGAGGCCGACCCCGGTGACCATCGGATGGCTGATCAGGGTGCGGATCTCGATCTCCTCGCCCTCGCGCGCAGTGCGGGGAAGACGGACTCTGGGTGTGCTCATGGTTCTCTCCTCAGGTTGCGCAGCCACCGACAGTGACCGAGACCCGTGCCGCCTGCTGCAGCACGCGCCCATCCGACATTTCGGCGAGCACAAGAATGTCCTGCACCCCGCCCACGCGGATGCGGGTGAAGACCTCGGCGCGGGCCAGATGCGGGCTCAGCCGGAATGTGCCGATCTCGGGGGCGGGGTTGCGCGTGGCGATGACATGGATCGCCTCGACATGCTCGGCAGGGGTCATCGGGCTGTCCACATGCACGCCCAGCGGCACCTGCGCACCATTCTCGGCCATGTCCGGCAGGTCCAGTGTGATGCCCCCCTCGACCGGCTCGCGCCCGGCGAGGATGCTCTCGCGCAGCCCCTGCCACGCATTGCCATCGGCCGCGCGCAGCCCCGACGGGCTGATGAGGCCGAGCGTCACTACCAGCCCTGCCCCCTGAAGAAACTCTCGCCGAATGAGTGTCATGGACTCTCCTTTCTGTCGCGTGTCACGGAAGAATGTCCCGTGGATGGTGTCGTGCCGGAAGCCTGCGCCCGCGCGGCGCGGCCTCGCCGCTGGCGGCAAGGGGGGCAAGGGACCGGCGTCATTGCCTGCGCCCCGCGCCCGCAGCGGCGCCTGTGCCCTGATCCAGCGCAAAGAGCGGGCGGAGTTTCATGCCCAGAACGTTGCCCGGAAGGGCCGCGAGTATCCAGACCCAGCCATGCAGGCTGCCCGATGCCACGCCCGAGAAGAAGGCGCTGATATTGCAGCCCAGCGCCATGCGTGCACCATAGCCCAGCATCAGCCCGCCGATGACAGCCGCCAGCAGCGGCCGCAGGCCGATGCGCAGGTCGGGGGCGAAACGGCCCGCAAGTGCGGCGGCGAGGCACGCGCCAAGCACCAGCCCGACATTCATCAGATGCGTGGCATCCTGCAGCAGCGGGCGGTGCAGCAGGTCGATGCGGGTCGGTTCTTCCCAGTAGGGCCAGAAGACCGGATCGGCCAGCCCCGCCGCCTCGCCCAGCCGCGCGCCCCATGTCGCGAAGGCCTGCGTTATCCCCCAGGGCCTGCCTGCGATGACGAGGGTTGCGAAATTCAGCAGCGCCAGCGCCAGCGCGGCCCATGCCAGCGGCCAGGGTCCGGTAAGGAATTGCGCGCCGCGCCGCTCGAACAGGGGCTCGACCTGCCCGGTCCGGCGCCGCTCGCGCCGGGCCAGCACCCAGGCGATTGCCGCGAATACCGCAAGGTTCAGCGCCAGCGCAGGCCAGAGGCCCAGGGTCTGCGGCAGGGAGATTGCGGGCAGGGCGGGAAGGTCCTGCCAGCGGTCCATGTCCCAGGCGCCCAGGGTCATGCCCAGCACGAAACACAGCAGCGTGATGCCGGTGCGCGTGTCGCCCCCTCCGGCCGTGTAGAGCGTGCCCGAGGCGCAGCCGCCGCCAAGCTGCATCCCCACCCCGAAGATGAACGCACCGATCACCAGTTCCCAGCCAGCCGGAAAGACGAAGCCGCGCACGGGTTGGCCAAGGACACTGCCCGCCGCAAGCGCGGGAAAGAACAGCAGCACCGCAAGTCCGAGCATCAGCATCTGCGCGCGCACGGCGCCGCTGCGCCCGGTGGCGATGCAGGTCCGGTAGGCCCCGGTAAAGCCGAAGGCCGCATGATAGAGCGCAAAGCCCAGCGCGCCCCCGACCAGCCACAGCAGGGACAGTTGCCCCGACGCCTGCGCCAGCACATAAGCCGCGCCCAGCACCAGCGCGCCAGAGGCGAGCAGAAGGGGCAGCCATTGCATCTGGCGCGGTGCCGCAAGGCTCATGTCGCTGTTCGACATCGGGCAAATCCTGTTTCGGGTCACTGGGGTATTTACAGGGCGCACCGGCCTCCATCAAGGAAGCCCCGGCCTGACCCGGACCGGACCGCAGGCGACGCCCACAACGCCCGCCGGAGCGCGCCTTGCACAGGGTCCGGATGCTGCGCCATGATGCTCCGGCACAGTGCGCGTGCGGGTTGCAATTTCGTCTGCCAGCCGTTGCCGCAGTTTCACCGGGTCGGTTCATCTTTATGATTTGCGGCTATGAAAACCTAATGTAAACATTTGGTTAGATCCTGAAGCGCCAGCAGCTCCGCTGGCCTTCCAGGCGTCTGATGCGGCCCGGGACGCACCTTGGCGGGATGTGAAGCAGGCCTGTCGCGATGAGCGCCGCACTGGTCAATCGTCCGGTTCGGCAGCAGTCCGGGGCAGAACGAATCCGGCCAAAAACAGGTGTTTCATCCTGCAAATTGCCGGTCTGGGCAGAAAAATAGGGAAGGAATCCGTCCAGGCGGAGCAGCGGTGGTCCGTTCTGCCGGAAAACCGGGATACGGCGGTTCGTTGTCCCCCTGCGCAGGCCAGGACCGGAATTTCCGTCGCACCGCGTGGGTCTGCCAGTGCCTTCATGGCGGCAACCGGTTGCTCCGAAACCGCCGAATCCCGCGCGCGTCAGGGGCCGTCAGCGGATCAGCACCACCGGCACCTTGCACGAGCGTATCATGGCCGTGGTGGTCGATCCGATGATCAGGCTGCGGATGCGCGAGTGCCCGTAGGCGCCCATCACCAGCAAGTCGAACCCCTCGGCCTCGACAAGTTTCGCAAGCACGGTTTCCGGCTGGCCGGGCAGGATGGCGGATGTCGCCTCGATGCCGGCAGCGCGCAACAGGGCGGCCGCGCCATCGAGACCTTTCTTCACCTCGGCTGTCGGGGCGCCCACAGTGACAAGGTGGATCGCCAGCCCCTGAAACACCGTGCTGCGGGCGATATGGTCCACCGCCTTCATCGCGGAGACGCCACCATCATGGGCGACCAGCACTTTCGCGATGGGCCGGAACGCGCGCGAGGCCACGAAGACGGGCTTGCTGCTGGCGCGGATGATCCGTTCAAGGTTGGACCCCAGATGACCCCTGGCGAAATCGGCGGCCTCGCCGCGTTTGCCGACCATGACGACGCGGGCGTCCTTTTCGACCTCGCTGACGGTCTCGCTCACATCGCCCTGCCGCAGGCGGGTCGTGACCTCGCTCACCCCTGCCTTGTCCAGAATGGCGCGGCCATCTTCCAGAATGGCGCGGCCACGGTGGCTGATGAGCTTCGCGCGCTGCGCATCCAGTTCGGCCAGTTCCTGCAGCAGCGCCGTGCGTGCGCCCAGCATGATCGAGCCGGAGAGGTCGCGCTTCTCGGGCGCTTCGCGGCGCCCCAGGACATGCAGCAATTCCACCGGCGCGTCCGTGCGCTGCGCAATCCATGCCGCATGTTCGCAGACGCTGGCCGAATAGATCGACCCGTCCACAAGGGCGACAATCTTTTCTGCTTGGTTTTCCACGCTCCGGTCCCCCTCAATGCGACATCAGCTTGTCCATCGCGCCCGGCTTGTCATGGATGGCAAGCCTGTCAACGATGGTTTCGGTCGCTTCATTCATGCCGATCACCTCGACCTCGGCGCCGTCTCGGCGGAATTTCAGGATCGCCATGTCCAGTGCCTGAACGGAAGAGATATCCCAGATATGCGCGCGGCTGACATCGATGATGACACGGTCCAGCGCCTCGCGGAAGTCGAACGCCTCCATGAAATCCTCGACCGAGCCATAGAACAGCTGGCCCTCGAGGATATAGGTGCGAGTGCGCCCGTCGCGCGAGATTTCGCTGCGCATGGTGAACAGCTGCGCGATCTTGCCGGCAAAGAAGATGCCCGACAGCAGCACGCCCACCAGAACGCCGATGGCGAGGTTATGTGTATAGACCACCGTCACCACGGTCGCCATCATCACGATGGAGCTGGAGCGCGGATGCACCCGCAGCGCCTTGATCGACGACCATGAGAAGGTGCCGATGGATACCATGATCATCACCGCCACAAGGGCGGCCATGGGAATCTGCTTGACCAGATCGCCCAGCACAAGGATCAGGAACAAGAGGTATATCCCGGCCGCGAAGCACGACAGCCTCCCCCGCCCGCCGGACTTGACGTTGATGATCGACTGCCCGATCATCGCACAGCCCGCCATCCCGCCGATAAAGCCGGTGCAGGTGTTGGAAATGCCCTGCCCGATGCATTCCTGATTGCGGTCGGAACGGGTGTCGGTGAGGTCATCGACGATATTCTGCGTCATCAGGCTTTCCAGCAGCCCCACCACGGCAATCGCCATCGAATAGGGCAGGATGATGGTCAGGGTCTGATATGTCAGCGGAATGTCGGGGATCAGGAACACGGGCAGCGTGTCGGGCAATTCGCCCATGTCGCCCACGGTGCGCACATCCAGCCCCAGCGCGACAGCGACCACCGTCAGCACCACGATCGTCACCAGCGGTGATGGAATGGCCCTGGTCAGCATCGGCAGGCCGTAGATGATGCCCAGACCGGCGGCGACCAGGACATAGGTGATCCAGGACACCGCGCGCGGGTCCAGTTCGGGCAATTGCGCCAGAAAGATCAGGATCGCCAGCGCGTTCACGAAGCCCGTCATGACCGATTTCGACACATAGCGCATGATGAAGCCCAGCTTCAGCAGCCCCGCGCCGATCTGCAACAGCCCCGCCAGCACGGTCGCGGCCAGCAGATATTCCAGCCCGTGATCGCGCACCAGCGTCACCATCAGGACTGCCGTGGCCGCAGTTGCCGCCGAGATCATCCCCGGCCTGCCACCGGTAAAGGCGATCAGCACGGCAATCGAGAAGCTGGCGTAAAGCCCCACTCTCGGATCCACGCCGGCGATGATGGAAAAGGCGATGGCCTCGGGGATCAGCGCAAGGGCCACCACCAGCCCGGCAATCAGATCGCCGCGAATATTGCCCGTCCATTGCCGACGGTAGGCATCGATTGAGATCATGCGATTATGTCCCTGTCCGGGCCACGCCATGAGCGCCTGTCCCAGTCTTTCTCATTGGTCTTTTCTGGTTGTCCGGCGGATCGGCGGCCGGAAGAGCCATTCGGGAATTGCACCCGAATCCTGTTTCGCTGCGCTGCGGAATAGATAGAATGGGCGGGAAAGCCAAGCCCTGTCGGATCGATTGCCCGTTCACTGCCCGAAAATCAGACGGCGCGCGCAGCGGATGCTGAACGGTATTGCAGTCATGTTGCAGGCAATGATGCCGGCACTCCGGTGACGACGGAGCGACGACGACATGCAGGGGAAAGGTCGCAGTCTGCCCGGGTGAGCGGCCACCCGGCTTTGCCCCTGTCGTTGATCAGGTGCTTGAGGGCGCAATCAAATCTGCCATGTGGTGCAGCGCCAGCAGATAGCCCTGCGCGCCGCAGCCTGCGATCACGGCATCGGCACGGGCGCTGACATAGGAGTGGCGGCGGAAGTTCTCGCGCTTGTGGATATTGGACAGATGCACCTCGATCACCGGCCCCTCGAAGGCCGAGAGCGCGTCAAGGATGGCGACCGAGGTATGGGTATAGGCGGCCGGGTTGATGATGATCCCCGCCGCCAGTCCGCGCGCGGCCTGGATCATGTCCACCAGCGCGCCCTCGTGGTTGCTCTGCTGCAGGACCGTCTCCAGCCCCAGGTCGCCGCCCAGCGCGGTGCAGTCGCGGGCGATGTCGTCCAGCGTCTGGTGCCCGTAGATCCCGGGCTCGCGGCTGCCCAGAAGGTTGAGGTTGGGACCGTTCAGGATGTGGATGACCGGACGTGCCATGATGTGCCCTCGTTGCGCCGCACCAGTGATGCCATGAACCGGGCGCGCGGAAAAGGGCGCGCGCGCGGGCAGTGGTCGCGCAATGCAGCAGTGTCACATTCCGGGCGCGCGCTAGCCAAGGGCGCTGCAATGCAGCATTCCCTCTTGTCCGGGCGCGCGGTCAATGCGAAGGTTGCGCCGCATTGCAGCATGAGAGGCTCCGCGGATGTCCGGCATCCTTGTCATCGCCTGCGCGCTCGGCGCGCTCATCTACCTCGCCTATCGCGGGATGAGCCTGCTGATCCTGACCCCGGCGCTGGCCGTGCTGGCCGTGCTGGCGGCCGAGGGCGGGCCGGTGCTGGCAAGCTACACGCAGGTCTTCATGCAGGCCACGGGCGGGTTCATCATCCAGTTCTTCCCGCTGTTCCTGCTTGGCGCGGTCTTTGGCAAGCTGATGGAGGCCTCTGGCTCGGCGCGGGTGCTGGCGGACGGAATCATTCGCGGGCTGGGGCCGTCGCGCGCCATTCTGGCGGTGATCCTGTCCTGCGCGGTGATGACCTATGGCGGGGTGTCGCTCTTTGTCGTGGCCTTTGCGGTCTGGCCCATCGCCTCGGCGCTGTTTCGCGAGGCCGATCTGCCCAGGGTGCTGATCCCGGCCACCATCGCGCTGGGGGCCTTCACCTTTACCATGACCGCCCTGCCCGGCACGCCCGCGATCCAGAATGCAATCCCGATGCCCTATTTCGGCACCACGCCCTTTGCAGCACCCGGCCTGGGTGTGCTGACCGCGCTGATGATGCTGGGCCTTGGCTGGCTGTGGCTCGAGCGGCGGGCGGCCGCGCTCGGGCCGGGCTATGGCGCAGACGAGGACGACAGAGCCGGCCCGGGCATCAAGGATGCACCGAGGCTGGTGGTGGCGGCGAGCCCGCTGGTGCTGGTGCTGGTGCTCAACCTGGCCTTTACCTTTGTCATCATCCCGCGCCTGGAAACCGGGTTTCTGGCGCAGGCGCGGTTTGGCGAGACCGATATCGAGGCGGTGCGCGGGGTCTGGTCGATCATCTCGGCGCTGACGCTGGCCACGCTGGCGCTGATTGCGCTGAACTGGCATCGCCTGCGCGCCGGTCTGGGTGAGACGCTGGACGCGGGCGCGAAGGATTCGCTGCTGCCCATCTTCAACACCGCCAGCCTGGTGGGATTCGGCGCGGTCATCGCCTCGCTGGCGGGGTTCGCGCTGATCCGCGACTGGGTGGTGACCGCGGGGGGCGACAATCCGCTGATCTCGCTCGCCATAGGGACAAGCCTGCTCGCGGGCATGACCGGCTCCGCCTCGGGCGGCATGTCGATCGCGCTCTCGACCCTGGGCGAAACCTATCTGGAAATGGGCTTGGCGGCTGGCATTTCGCCCGATCTGCTGCACCGGGTCACGGCAGTGGCCACCGGCGGGCTGGATGCGCTGCCCCATAACGGGGCGGTCATCACGCTGCTGACCATCTGCGGGCTGACCCACCGCGAGGCCTACCGCGACATTGCCGTGGTGGCCGTGATCATCCCGATCCTTGCACTGGTCGTGCTGATCACGCTGGGCACGTTCTTCGGCAGTTTCTGACCAGCCCCTCGCTTCATCTTGCCAAAAATACTCATTGCCCGGTCAGCGCCCCCGGCCCGGACGCCAGCGGATCAGGCGCTCACCACATCGTCTGCCCGGCCCGCGCGGTCCATTGCGCGACATCGCCTGCACCGTCAAAGCCGCCCTCTGTGATCTCGGTCAGGATGTCGCCCATGCTCGGCAGGCTGTCGCTCGCGTCGCCCGACGACCAGAGCCGCGCGCGGATCACGGCGCGGGCGCATTGGCCATGGACCTCGGCAACGGTGAAGACGATCACGCTGCGGGGCAGGCTGTCACCGCGCTCGCTCGATCCAGCGCCGATAACGCGGCGTCAGCGCGGGCACGACCTTGGTCACGGATGCCCATGACGGGGTACCACAAAGCGCCTTGAGCGCTGCAACAGACTGGATCCCGGTCATGCGTTCGGCCCCCTGAAACCGGCCTCGGCCATCAGCCGGTCCGATGCCTCCTCGATCTGGGTTTCAAGCTTTTCCAGAAACGCGCGGGGATCTTCGCCGGCCGGGATCGCGGGCAGGAACTCCACCACCGCCAGACCCGGCTTGCGATAGAATCCATGCCTCGGCCAGAACACGCCGACATTGGTGGCCACGGGCACGCAATCCTGCCCGAGTTGTTCATAGAGCACCGCCGTGCCGACCTTGTAGGGGCGCTTCGCTCCGGGGGCGACGCGGGTGCCCTGCGGATAGATCATCAACTGCCCCGGCGCCCCGGTGTCATTCCTGACGGCTGCCACCATCTGCTTGATCGCCTGTCCCCGCTTGCCCCGGTCCACGGGCACACAGCCCACGCGCAGCGCATACCAGCCCAGGATCGGCGCATACATCAGCTGCCGCTTCATGATGAAGCGCGAGCGCGGCAGGGCACTGTAGATGATGATGATGTCGAAGAAGGACTGGTGCTTGGCCGCGACCAGCACCGCGCCGTCGGGCACCTTGCCGCGCACTTCCGAGCGCAGTCCGACCATCCAGGCCGCCGACCAGCGGACATAGCGGCAATAGGTGTGGCAGGCGCGCACGGCCATGTCGCGCCGGATGACCGCAAAGGGCGTGAAGGCAATCGCGATCACCACCATCGCCAGATACATCTGCACGATGAAGACCAGCGAGCGGAGCAGTTGAACAGTCTCGCGCATCATGTCACCCCTCTGAGAACCTGAAATGCGGTCGCCATGCTGGCCATCCATGCCAGCACCATTGCCAGCGGCGGAATGGCCAGCGGCAGCAGCCAGCCAGCCCCGGAAAAGCCCAGCCCCGAGAGCAGATGCACACTGCCCCCGGCCTCGGGCACAAGCAGCAGCGCACCGATGCCCAGCGCTGTCCCGGCCATTGCGCCGGCAAAGGCGCGACCCGAGATGCGGCGCACGAAGGCCAGCGCGATGAAGCGGTCGCGCGCGCCGACCAGCCGCAGCACGCGGATCACCTGGCCGTTCGAAGCCAGCGCCGCACTTGCGGCCAGCACGATGATGGCCGCCGTCACCCCGCCGATCAGCCCCAGCGAGACCAGCGCGAAGGCGCGCAGCCGCGCAGCCGCCTCGGCCAGCGGGCGGCGCCAGCGGGTGTGGTCGTCAAAGACAGCGCCCGGCGCCTCGGCGGCCAGCCGCAGGCGCAGGCCCTGCCGGTCGGGGCCTTCCGGGGTCTCGGTTACCTCGATCAGGCGCGGCAGCGGCAGCGCGTCGAGTGGCAGGTCGGGGCCAAGCCAGGGTTCCAGCAGCGCGGCCTGTTCGTCGGAGACCATGACCCGCGCCCCGGCGATGCCGGGCGTGGTGCGCAGCACCTCGAGCACGAAGGCGGTCTGGGCGTCCATTTCCGCAGGCGGGGCCGACAGGCGGATGGTCGCCGTCCGGGCCAGCGCGGTGCTCCAGTTGCCGGCAAGCTGGGATGCCGTCACCGACAGCGCAAGGGCAAAGACCGCCAGAAAGGCCATCGCCGCCGAACTGAGCAGCACCAGCCAGACGCTCTGCCCCCGGCCGGGCACGACAAGGCGCGAGATCTCGCGCGCGCTCACAGTTCTGCCCCCGCGATCTGCAGCCTGCGACCGGAAATGCGCAACACCCGTGCATTGACCTGCGCCTTGGCGAAGCGGATCAGTTGCAGGTCATGGGTGGCGATCAGCACCGAGGTGCCCATGCGGTTCAACTCGATCATCAGCATCATCAGCCGTTGCGACATGTCCCAGTCCAGATTGCCGGTCGGTTCGTCGGCCAGCAGGACGCTGGGCGCGGAAATGATGGCGCGGGCCAGCGCCGCGCGCTGGCGCTCGCCCCCCGACAGCGTGGGCGGCAGCGCCTCGGCGCGCTGGCCCAGCCCGACCCAGCCCAGCAGGTCGGACAGGTCACTGTCCGACAGCGGCCTGCCGGTGGCGGTCATCGGCAGGCCGACATTCTGCTCGACGCTCAGATGGTCGAGGAACTGGCAGTCCTGATGCACCACGCCGATGCGCTGGCGCATTCCGGCCAGCCCGTCGCGCGAGAGCGTGCGGACATCGCGGTTCATCAGGCTGACGCGCCCTGACGAGGGCAGCAATTCGCCATAGCAGAGTTTCAGGAACGTGCTCTTGCCCGCGCCCGATGGCCCGGTCAGGAAATGAAAGCTGCCCTGCTCCAGCCGCGCCGAGACATCGCGAAACAGGGGGCCGCCCCCGTAATCATGCGCGACATTCTCGAACGCGATCATGCCTGCCCCGTTACCGGGCGGGGATGCTGGTCCTGACATGGCAATGACATGGTCTGCGCCTGCACTCCGGCCATTCCTGATAGAATTTGCGTTTTTCTGTCTGCTTGCTACAACATGCGAGAGGATGCGCCAATGCCTCATGTCTCAGTGACAGGCCGACCGAATGCGAATTACCTGCCCGAACTGCTCTGCTCAATACGAAATCGACGCGGCGCTGCTGCCCGATGACGGGCGCGAGGTGCAATGTTCGGCCTGCGGGCATGTCTGGTTTCAGGAAGGACCAAATGCGCACCGGTCCAGAACCTTTGGCGCCGAAGTGCCCGGCGCGATGCGCGATGACATGGACGGGGAAACGGACGCGCCCCGAGCGCCTGTCCCACCACGGCGCGCACCCGCCCGGCCGGCGCAGGTCGAGGCGGAGCCGGAACCGGACCCCCAGGACGCCGACGCCCGGTCACCGCGTCAGGTTGACAACAAGGTTCTGGGCATCCTGCGCGAGGAAGCCGAGTTCGAGGCACAGGCACGCGCCCGCGAGGCCGGACAACTCGAGACCCAGCCCGAGTTGGGGCTCCAGGGCAGCGCGCCCTGGCCCACGAACAGCCGCGCGCCCGATGCCGATGCCACACCGGCCCCCGGCGCGCGCGATTCCCGCGGCGGGGCGGATGGCTCGTTTCCCGATATCGAGGATATCAGTTCCACGCTCGAGCCGATCGGCACGAGCCGCAAGGCCAGCGGCCAGTCTGTCGATCTGCCTGCAACCGCGCAGGAACGCAGCCGCAGCTTCATCCGCGGGCTGGTGATCCCGCTGGCGCTGGGCCTGATCGTGATCGCGCTCTATGTCGCCGCCCCGGCGCTTGTCTCGGCCCTGCCGGTGCTGGAACCTGTCCTGACCGCCTTTGTCAGTGCCATCGACGGGCTTCGCGTCAGGCTTGCGGAACTGCTGGGACGCTGAGCCCGCCGGGGCGGTTTTCAGTTCCCGCCGAAGATCGCCCCGAGAATGCCGCGGATGGCATCATCCAGCGACCCGCCGCCCGGCTGCTGCTGTCCGGGGGCCTGCATCTGCGGTGGCAACGGTTGGGATTGCGGGGCCTCCAGCACCGGGCGTGCAGGCTCGATCATGGGCAGGGGGCGAGGGGACTGGCCCTGATGGACGCGCTGCATGGTTTCGCGCCAGATCTCGGCCGGAAGCCCACCGCCAGTGACACCGCGCAGGGGCGAGTTGTCATCATATCCCATCCAGACACCGGCGACATAATCCGCCGTGAAGCCGATGAACCAGGCATCGCGGGCAGCCTGGGTCGTGCCGGTCTTGCCCGCCACCTGCCAACCGTCCAGCCGCGCCCGTCCGCCCGTGCCCTCGGCGATCACGCGCGTCATCATCCAGGTCAGCACCTGCGCCGAGCGTTCCGAGATGACCCGCTCGCCCATGCCGTTCGATGTGCTGAAAAGCGGCGCGCTCTCGCCCAGCAGGGTCAGTTGCTCGATTCCATAGGGCCGAACCGCCGCGCCGCCATTGAGGATACCCGCATAGGCAGAGGTCATTTCCAGCAGGCTCGCCTCGGACGCACCCAGCGCCAGGGCAGGCCCTTCGGCCAGATCGCTGTTCAGCCCGAACCTGTTGGCCACCTCGCGCACCCGCGCACGGCCCATCGCTTCGGAAATGCGCACGGCGGGCGTGTTGAGCGAGCGCGCCAGGGCTTCGGTCATCGTGACGAAACCGTGGAATTCATTGTCATAGTTGCGCGGCGACCACGGACCGGAACCGGGAATGTTGATGGTCAGCGGCGCATCCTCGACAATGTCGAACGGCTCGAACCCGTTTTCCAGCGCGGCGGCAAAGAGGAAAGGCTTGAAGGCCGAACCGGTCTGGCGCACGGCCTGCGTGGCGCGATTGAACCCGCCGACAGAGGGCGAGCGCCCGCCGACCATGCCCCGCACAGCCCCGTTCGCCGACATGACGACGACGGCGATCTCGGCCTCGGAGCCTTCGCGCACGCGGGTCCCGAAGACATGGCGCACGGCGTCCTCGGCGGCGGCCTGGATGCGCGGGTCGAAGGTCGTGCGCATCAGCACGTCCTCGGTCGTGTTGCGCGTGAGATAGGAGGGGCCTGACTGCATCAGCCAGTCGGCGAAGTGAATCCCGCGCTGCGCCTCGGCCTGTTGCGAAAGTGTCGCCGGAAAGGAGCGGGCCTCGGCCAGTTCATAATCGGTCAGATAGCCCTGCTCGTGCATCAGTCCGATCACGACATTGGCGCGCGCCTGCGCGCGGGCCAGGTTGCGGGTGGGCGCATAGGTCGAGGGCGCAACCAGAAGCCCGGCGAGCATCGCGGCCTCGGAGGGGCCGACTTCATTGGCCGAGCGGCCGAAATAGCGCTGCGCCGCGGCCTCGAACCCGCGCGCGCCCGCGCCAAGGAAGGCGCGGTTCATGTAGATGGTCAGGATCTCGTCCTTGGAGAATTTCGCCTCGAGCGCAAAGGCGAAGGGCAGTTCCTGCACCTTGCGCCAGATCGTGCCGCGGCGGCAGTCGGCCTCATAGGCTGCTTCGGAACTCCATTTCTCGGGATCGAATGGAACCCCCAGACACAGGAGCTTTGCCACCTGTTGCGTGATGGTCGATCCTCCGGCGCCGGAAAAGGCCGAGCGGCCGGATTGCATGTTCGAGCGTATCGCCCCGGCAATCCCGCGCGGGCTGAGACCGATATGGCTGTAGAAGCGCCGGTCCTCGGTCGCAATGATGGCATTCTTCAGATGCGTCGAGACCGTCGCAGCGGTGATCGCACCGCCGAAGGTCTCGCCCCGCCAGGCAAAGACATTGCCCTCGGAATCCATCATCGTCACCGACCCGCGCGCGCGGGCATCCAGAAGATCGCCCAGCGGCGGCATGTTGATGTAGAAATAGCCCGTGGCCAGCAACAGGATCGCGGCGAGGGTCGCTCCGAGCCGCCAGGTCACGCCCCAGAGGATGCGCCAGAACAAGGCGACCGTCCCCGCGATGAAGCGGACGATGATATTGCCACCCGTCTTGCGGGTGGGCTTGCGCGCCTTTGCTGGCTGCCGGCGTGGCGCGGATTTGGGTTTTGCGGCAGGTTTGGGATCTCGACGCTCGGCAACCAGCCGGCGCCCCCCTTTTTCAGAGTTCCTCATCTCTCGACCCTGTTCCTGTCGCGATGTCTGCCCGACACGCCTTACCATTCACTGCGTCTCTTTTGCCAGTCCGGAGGCGAAAACGCCACAGTCTTTGCAATCCCTTACCGGGTTGTGACCGTGCTGCACGATCCCGAATTTGCCTGTTTTTTGTGCAGTGACTAATTTTCTTGCACAATTATTTCCATTTTACCGGCACCGCTGCCGCCGCATCGCGGCAAAACATTGAGACTCCCCTTCTGCACGCCACTGATTGGGACCGTGCGACCAGTTGGACACTCGCTCGACAGAAAGGGGATGACCTGTGAAATACATCATAGCGGCAATCAAACCGTTCAAGCTTGAAGAGGTCCGCGAAGCGCTGACATCGATCGGCGTGCGCGGAATGATGGTGACCGAAATAAAGGGGTTCGGCGCGCAGTCGGGCCATACCGAAATCTATCGCGGCGCCGAATACGCCGTGAATTTCGTGCCCAAGCTGAAGCTTGAAATCGCTGTCTCGGATGCAATGGCCGATCAGGTCGTCGAGACGCTGCAGAAGACGGCACGCACGGACAAGATCGGGGATGGCAAGATTTTCGTGCTCGATCTGCTAGCGGCAACGCGCGTGCGCACAGGCGAAACCGGGGATGACGCGCTCTGAGAGCGTGGGCCTGAACAAACAAAGAGGACTTATGCAGATGCAACTTAGAAAGATACTCCCTCTTGCGGCGCTGACGGTGACGCTGCCGACACTGGGGCTGGCGCAGGACGCCGAACCCGCCGTCGATGTGCTCGAGGCCGTGGCCGCGCTGAACACCGAGATGGTGTTCATCATGAACTCGCTTCTGTTCCTGATCGGCGGGTTTCTGGTGTTCTTCATGGCCGCCGGGTTCTGCATGCTGGAAACCGGGCTTGTCCGTTCCAAGAACGCGACCATGCAGGCCACCAAGAACGTGGCGCTGTTTTCACTGGCCGGGATTGCCTATTTCATCGTCGGCTTCAACCTGATGTATCCGCTGGGCGACTGGGTCATCGAGGGCATTCTGGGCGGCATCTCGCCCACGGTGCTCGAGCCTGTCGGCGTCGCGCTCGAGGATGTCGATGACATCGAATATGCCTCGGTCGGGTCGGATTTCATCTTCCAGCTGATGTTCTGCGCCGCTGTCGCCTCGATCGTGTCGGGGGCCGTGGCCGAACGTATCAAGCTGTTCCCCTTCCTGATCTTCGTGGTCATCCTGACCGGCCTCATCTACCCGATCCAGGCCTCCTGGTCCTGGGGTGAGGGTTTCCTGGACGAGATGGGCTTCTCGGATTTCGCAGGCTCGGCCATCGTGCACGCGGCCGGTGGTTTCGCGGCGCTGGCCGGGGTGCTGATGCTGGGCGCGCGCTATGGCAAATACGGCAAGGATGGCAAGGTCACGGTCATGCCGGGCTCCAACCTGCCGCTGGCAACGCTGGGGATGTTCATCCTGTGGCTGGGCTGGTTCGGCTTCAATGGCGGCTCGCAGCTTGCCATGGGCACGATTTCGGACGTGGCCGATGTCAGCCGCATCTTCGCCAACACGAACACGGCAGCATCGGGTGGTGCCGTGGCGGCGCTGATCCTGTCCACCATCCTCTACAAGAAGCCTGACCTGACCATGGTGCTGAACGGTGCGCTGGCAGGTCTGGTGTCGATCACCGCCGAACCGCTGACACCCAGCCTTGGTGCCGCAACCCTGATCGGTGCCGTTGGTGGCGTGATCGTGGTGCTGACCATCCCGCTGCTCGACAAGTTCAAGATCGACGATGTGGTGGGCGCAATCCCGGTTCACGGCTTCGCCGGGCTCTGGGGCACGATGGCGGTGCCGCTGACCAACAGCGACGCAAGCTTCGGGACACAATTCATCGGCATGATCGTGATATGCGGCTTCATGTTCGTGGCCTCGCTGGTGGTCTGGGCCATCCTGAAGGCGACCATCGGTATCCGCGTCAGCGACGAGGATCAGGTCACCGGCCTCGACAAGACCGAAATGGGCATGGAAGCCTATCCGGAGTTCAGCAACTCCTGACCGGTCAACCCCGTCACAAGACCGGACGCCCCGCCTGTGCAGACAGGCGGGGCTTTTCGTTGCGCGATCACGGCGCGACCGCTGACATCAGCACGGCACCGGTAGGGTGGTGGGTGCTGCGCACCCACCGCGCCTGGGCAGCGGCACCAGACCTCAGCGCAGGCTGCGCCCCTTGACCACGGCGCCTGTCCCGAAGCGTGCGCGCAACTTGTCCATCGCGCGCTCCGCGGCAGCGCGGCGGCCGGCCCCGGGGTCGAGCAGATCGGCGCTGAACCCCGGCCCGCCATCCGGCGCGAGTTCGGAAATGCCCACGCCCAGCAGGCGAAACGGCGCGGCCTCGATCGCATGCGCCAGCAGCGGCCGGGCGGCGCGGTAGATGACATCCGCGAGCGCCGTCGGCTCGGGCAGGCTGTGGCGGCGCGTCAGGATATGGTGATCGGCGCGCTTGAGCTTGAGCGTCACCACCCGGCCTGCCAGCCCCTTTGCCTTGGCGCGCGCCGAGACCTGATCGGCCAGCCGCCAGAGATGCCCGTCGAGCATGTCCGGGTCGTGCAGGTCACACTCGAAAGTCGTCTCTTTCGAGATCGACTTCACCTTCGGGTCGCGCGCCACGCGGCGCGTGTCCTGACCCCGCGCCATGTGCCACAGCCGCGACCCCATCGCCCCGAAACGCGCCACCAGTTCGGCCTGGTCCCAGCGCAACAGGTCATCGATGGTGGCAATACCGGCGCGTTCAAGCTGCCCGCGCAGGGCTGCGCCCACACCCCAGATGATGCCCACCGGCTTGCCGCGCAGGAAATCCGCCGTCCCGGCACGGCTGATCTGCGAAAAGCCCCGTGGCTTGTCCAGATCCGAGGCGATCTTGGCGAGGAACTTGTTATGCGACAGCCCCACCGAGCCGGTCAGGCGCAACTCCTGCTCCATTCGCCGCATGAGCCGCGCCAGCATGACCGCAGGCGGCGCGCCATGCAGGCGCGCGGTGCCGGTCAGGTCCATAAAAGCCTCGTCGAGCGATAGCGGCTCGATGGCCGGTGTCAGGTCCTCCATCATCGCGCGTATCTCACGCGAGGCGGCGGCATAGGCCTCGAATCGCGGGCTGACCACGACTGCCTCGGGGCAGAGTTGCAAGGCCCTGAACATCGGCATGGCCGAGCGCACACCGTGGATGCGCGCGATATAGCAGGCCGTCGTCACCACCCCGCGATGGCCGCCACCCACGATCACCGGCCTGTCACGCAGGGCCGGAGTGTCGCGTTTCTCGACACTGGCATAGAAGGCATCGCAATCCATATGCGCGATCGACAGGTCGAACAGTTCCGCCCCCGCGACCACGCGGCGCGAATGGCAGGCGGGGCATCGCGCGCCCGCGTCAAAGGTGGTCAGACAGTCGCGGCACAGGGCAGGCATGGGCGCAGTCTAGCGCGCAAGACCGGGCGCTGGCTATCGCGATTCAGGGATGCGCGACCAGGCAATCCATGCTGCGCGCATTCAGCCGCAGGCAGGCACGCTCGGCCTCGGTCTGGGTCAGGCCCGCGAAACTGGCCTCGAACCGTCCCGAAACCTGGCGGATCCGGCTTACGCCATTGCCCAGTGCGTTTGCCTCGGCCATCTTGACCGTGATCAGGCTGCGTTCGGCGGCGGCGCGCGAGTTGAACTGCCCGAGCGACACGCCCCACAGCCTGCCACCATCCGAAGTGGACAGGCGGCTGACTCGCTCGACCCCGTGCGCGGCATTGGCCTCGGCCACGGCGGCGATGGCCTGCGCGTCAGGGTCAACCTGCCTGCGGGCAGGGGTGCTGGTCAGGATGATGTCTGGATTGGGTGCCGGCCGGACGTCCGGCACCGGCAGGTCGAGATCGGCATGAAGCACGAGGCCGACTGGGTCCGGCACGGCCGTATCGGGCAGGAAGGCGGCCTCGCTGCCCAGCCAGACCGTATCGGCTCCCGGCCCTGCAGGGGCGATGCCGGTATCGGGTGCGGCGGCCATGGCGAGCACCGTTTCCCCTGCCACCTCATCCGCTGGGGGCTCCTGCGCCTGCACCAGCGCCATCACTTCGACCTCTGCGTTGCTTTCGGGCGCGCGCGCGGCGAGTTCCCCGGTGCCCTGCTCCGGCTCTGGCGTCGGGGCCTCGGCGGATGTCATCTCGATGTCCGTCCCGGTCCCGACCTCCGGCGCTGCCTCATCCTCCTCGGCAAGGGCAGCGAGATCCTCGGGATCGGCAATGGAAAATCCTGCCTCGACTGCGGCGGCGAGGTCGATCTCATCCCCGGCTTCGGTCGCAGGCAGTTCCGGTTGCAGGGATTCCGGTCGTGGACGGGGCGTCACATCGAGGACCTCGGGGGCAAGCGAGGCCATGACCCGCGACGGCTCTGGCGCACCGGCCTCGGGCTCGGACTC